>JANMVT010000139.1:0-15158 GCA_031392945.1 Rhodoferax sp.
TGTTCAAGCCGTCACTCGATGGTGGCTTGCTGGAGTTGCGGCTGCTCATGTTGAGTCGCGATTGCATTTGCTTGACCGCCTCTTGCAACACCGTGATCTGCCCCTGCAGCATCAAAATCAGCGCATCCTTTTCGGCATGGCTCAACTGGTTCAGGCTTGATGGGGTTTGCATTGCTGTAGATTGTCGCCTAGCGCCTCAAGGGGGCTGAGTAGTTACATTCCTTTTTACTATTTCCCAGTGTTCTTTGCCGTAAATCTTTTCCCAATCTTTCGCACGGGAAAGGCTGTCAAGTCCGCCAGTTCGCCAGTGCCAGCCCTCTTTGTCCCACAACTGCTCAGACTCGTACCCTTTGCCATCGACAAACTCCTGGTACTGCCGCACCGTGACGTGGGTTCGGGCAATGTAGAACTCACTGGTAATCAGGGCTTTTTCTTTTTCAACCGGGTTGTCCTGATCCTCTTTTGAGCCCATCGTAAATCGGCCGGAAGGAACACGAACAAAACCAGGGATTGACTCCTGCGGGCTGGACTGTACGGCGTTGAAAAACCCAGCCCACAGATGAGGCTTGGCCGGATCGAACCGGTCATCACAACCCAGCATTGAGCGAACGTCACCCCATAGGGCGCGGAGTTTGGGGTCGGTCGCTTTCGCAGGGTCGATGACATCAGACACCAGTTGCCACAGTTTTGCGCCCTCGCCTTGCGCAATGAAGGGTGCAAGGTATTGCAGACCGGTTAGCAGATTTGCCTTTGACCGCGCCATTGCCCCCTGACCGCCCGCGTCAGTAGCGGTCAGCATCTGTCGCAATTCGACCGCCAGCGCATCAGCAACACCTTGGGCCAGCACCTCACCTTCACGCAATTCATTGCGGCTGGCGAGGTTGGCTTGCACAGCGGAGTCTGCCGACAAAAGGCTTTGGGCCAACTCACTGGAACTGCGCAAGTTGAACCGAAGCCGGGTATCTGCCGCAACTGCGGTGCCGAGCACGCCCGACGCCGATACATCTCCCAACAACGCTTCCCCGGATATCGCGGAAAGCACTGCCGGTGGCTGGGACAACAAACTCAAATAGGGCCGAAACGTCAACCGCCTGGGCTCTGAGTTGGTGGACTCCATGCTGGCTGCCAGTGCGGTCATCAGCTTGAGCACGTCAAACACATGGCGGTTCACTGCGCGGTGGCCGATGATTTGGGCCACCATGGGCAGGCGGATGATCTGGGCATTCACGCGCTCAAAAGAATCAGCAATGTGAACACGGGCGATCTCTTGAACGGCATGGCCATAAATCTGGTCAAAATTTGGCGGGTTCCATAAGTCGCGCGGGCCGGTATGGCCAGCGTTTACCGCCCATTGCCACAAGTCAATGTCAGACACTCTGGCGTCATGCAGTTCCCGCGAGCCTTCGTTGGTGCCATCGTCTTGTTTTGCAAACGCCGCCAGCAGGGCTGGGAAAGATTCCTCACGCCTGCGCAAAATGCGGTACGGCTCTGGCTGAAACAGTTGCACCAGCAGCAGCGCCAGCACCACCCGCACGTCTACGCTGCCGCTCGCGCTCAATTGCAAAGGCGCATTGCGGATTGCGGCGATCTTGGCAACCTGGTGCAGCAGCTCGACCATGCGGATCAGCTTGCGCGGCATGTAGGCGTCAAAGCCGCTCAGGGCGAGTTCAAGCAAATCTGGCCGCTGTATGGCGCGCCCTGGATCGCCCGCGCTGTCAGCCAAGGTGGCGTCACTGCCTTTGACGCGTGCCGGTTTGCTGGAACCCGCCCCGGCTTGCCGCGCGGGTTCAAACCAGCGCAGCAGCGGGTCAGGTTCAATACCTTGCTCATACTGGCGCACAAACGCGCTTGCCTGCTCCCGCGTGAGCGCAGGCAGGCGAAAAGGCAGGTGAACGATCTTCTCGAGGTACTCAAACCCGGTGATGGGCATCTCTGGTTTTTTGCCAACCAGCTGGTATTCCTTGTACCGGTGGCCAATGCCGCGCTCTATCACCTCATCGTCCAGAGCCAGCACAAAGGCGAAGCTCTCGATGTTGAACATGGTCTTGATGAGTTCCAGCGTTTCAACGGCCTTTTCGGGCAGGCAGCGGTCCAGGTCGTCAACGAAGACGACGAAGTTGATGCGAAGGTCGAACTCAATGCCGTCGGCAATACTGAAGCCTGCGGCTTTGAGGCGCTTGGCATCAAACTTGGGCCGGGTCATGGCTTGCATGAGTTTGTGGATGCGGTAAAAGGCCAGGCCGTCGGCGCTATGGGAAAACTCTTTGGTTCTTTTTTCAGTTTTGCCCGGTTTGACCGGCTCAGGTTTTTTGTCTGCGGCAGCCTTCCCAGACGCAGGTTCACCATCACCAGCACCGTCATCATCACCCAAGCGCTCCCGCACCTTGCTCAAACCAAGGCTCAAAACAGGGGGCACCAGCATGGCAGTGGCCATGACATCCAGGGTGCCCGCAACAACATCGGCAGCGTCAGACTTCACAAACGCACGGGTGCTTCGCCAGTACTGGCCCAACTTGTCCAGCCAGGGTTTTGCGGCTTCGAGCTTTTCGCTGACGTCCTTCGCATCCTTGCCGACACGTTCTGCCCAGACCTTCACCTTTTCAAATCCGAAGGCAGCAGCTTCCACGCATCTTCCAAGGCGTCTGCCACATGGATGGCAAGCGGCACATGCAGATGCGGCTCATGCTCGTACTTCCAGGGCTGGAACATGACGGGAACCGTTACCGTCAATGGCAAGTCGCCGTGCTCGTGCGTGGGTGCGTTCAGCACCCGGTCGGCAATGTCGCGCTCGGACTGCTCCTGCGCCCTTTGGTAAACCAGCTTCAGCAGATGCGACTTGCCTGCGCCCCATTCGCCAAAAATGCCAATGACCAGCGGGTCGTCGCCCAGCAGTTTGCCGGGCTTGTCGGCAGTCGGTTTGTCTTTGTCCAGCGCCTTGACCACGCGGCCCCAAAGCGCATCGGCGTACGCCCCATAGCCCAGCCAATCGTCGGGCTCTGCCCTGATGGCATTTGTACTTGCAGGGGGCGGTGGGGGTTTTGAAGCCATGTTGCTGTGCTGGGGGGGCAGTGGTGGTGAAAACACTTTACCTGCCAACCTGTCGCAAATCAATCGCTACCATTTATATATCAAACTATTCAATATCGGCGAAGGCTATAGGTCAAATTGACTGTCATATTTCAAAAACAGGCGCCTGGCGGCATAAACAGGCCTTGGCTGGGCAAATTGACGTCCTCCCGTGGCTTGGCGCATCAATAGAATGTGACAAACCCAAAACAAAACGGAGACAAACGCCATGCCCGCCTACCAACCCACCATCGATTTCCACCGCCTCATTGCTGATGACCTGCCGGTTGAAGACGGGCAAGACCTGGCAGATGCGCAGCGGGGCTTCATCGGCACAACAGAACATGCCGAGGTCTTGCACGCCAAAGGCCACACCATCTGGAGCATGAGGGGTTATGGGTTTTTGGACGATGAAAAACCCGCCCCCACCGTCAACCCCAGCTTATGGCGGCAGGCGCGGCTCAACCGCATCCACGGGCTGTTTGAAGTCACACCGCGCATGTTCCAGGTGCGCGGCTTTGACATTGCCAACCTCACCTTCATAGAGGGCGACACCGGCTTGCTTGTGCTGGACACCGGTTCCACACCCGACACCGCCGCCGCATCGCTGGCGCTGTACCGCAAACACCGCGACCCGGACGCCAAACGCAAGTTGCACACTGTCATGTACAGCCACAGCCACGCCGACCACTATGGCGGCGTGGCGGGCCTGTGCACACAGGCGCAGGTGGACGCGGGCGAGGTAACAATCATCGCGCCCGCAGGCTTCATGCACGAATCGGTGGCAGAAAACGTGATTGGCGGCGTTGCCATGGGCCGCCGCGCGCAATTCCAGTTTGGCCCCACCCTTCGAAAAGGGCCAGACGCGCAAGTCGACGCAGGCCTGGGCAAAACCGTTCCCATGGGCCACCCCAGCCTGTTCGCGCCCACCATGACGATTGAGGCCGAGCACGAGATGCATGTGATTGACGGCATCGAGATCGAATTCCAGCTCACGCCCCAGACCGAAGCCCCAAGCGAGATGCATTTCTACTTCCCCGGCGAACGGGCCCTGAACCTGGCCGAAAACGCCACGCACAACATGCACAACCTCTGCCCCCTGCGCGGCGCGGCGGTGCGTGACTCCCTGGCCTGGTCCAAATACCTGAACGTGGCCTTGAAACGTTACGGCCCGCGCAGCGAGGTGGTGCTGGCCCAGCACCATTGGCCAACCTGGGGCAATGCGCGTGTCTGCCAGTTCCTGAGCGAGCAGCGTGACCTGTACCGCGTGTTGCACGACCAGACCGTGCGCCTGATGAGCCACGGCCTGAAACCCGCCGAAATTGCCGAAGGCTTCCAGATGCCCGAGGGCCTGGCAAAACGCTGGCATGCGCGCGGGTATTACGGCACGGTGTCGCACAACGTCAAGGCGGTGTACCAGCGTTACCTGAGTTGGTACGACGCGCACCCGGCCAATCTGCACAGCCTGCCGCCTGTACCCGTGGCCAAAAAATATCTGGACTACATGGGTGGCATGGATGCCGTGCTGCAACGCGCCAGGGCCGACTTTGACAAACGTGAATATCGCTGGGTGGCCGAGGTGATGAAACACGCGGTCTATGCCGAGCCAGACCACGCCGCGGCGCGTGAACTTGCAGCCGCTGCGCTGGAACAAATGGGTTTTCAGGCCGAGTCCGCCACCTGGCGCAACGCCTACCTGCTGGGCGCACGCGAGTACCGCGAAGGGCCGCCCAAAGCCGGTCGGGCGCTGGGCAACACCCTCATGGGTGCCCTGAGCAATGCCATGCTGTTTGACGCCATGGCGGTACGCGTGAATGCCCCGAGGGCGGCTGACCAGAAATTCTCAATGGGCTGGCATTTCAGCGACAGTGGCGAACACTGGCTGGTGGAACTCTCCAATGGCTCCTTGCATGCCATTCAGGTGGCACAAACGCCAGATAGCCAGGTCTCCCTGACATTGAGCCGGGCGACGCTTGAAGGGCTGCTGCAACAGCAAATGGCGCCAATGGATGCAGTGCAGAGCGGTCAACTCAAAATCGGTGGCAATCCACTTTTGCTGTCT
Organism: Rhodoferax sp.; assembly: GCA_031392945.1. Lineage (GTDB taxonomy): Bacteria > Pseudomonadota > Gammaproteobacteria > Burkholderiales > Burkholderiaceae_C > JANYCG01. The sequence goes on from JANMVT010000139.1 coordinate 5,129, forward strand.
GTGTTCTTTGACCTGCTGGACCGGTTTGCCGGCAACTTCCCCGTGGTTGACGCGGCACCCTGGCCGGCTTGAGAAAAAAGCATTCACCATGGCTGACAACAACACCCACAGCGCAATCATTGGCAACACGCTGGCCGAATCAAAACCCCATTGGCCAACACCCCCGACCCGACCGGCAGGGGGGTTCTCGGACTTCGGGTGTTACGGCTCACCCATCCGCACGCCCCACATCGACGCCATCCAACCAGGTGTTGCCCATGGACGACCGTTTTGGCGCTCGCCTGGCGGAAAACGCACGGCGCTATCACGCGGCCCGGCGGCAGTTTGTGTTCCATGCCGGCATGAGGCATTTGCCGACCGACGTGGTGCCGCACTACCCAGGCGCCCTTTGAGTTTTCAGGAAAACTGTTCAGCGTCAGTGTGACCCTGCAAGCCCAAAAAGGCCTGAGCATCGAACTTGTCAGCCAGACCGAATTGGCCCGGCAGTAAATTAAATAAAAACAATAGCGAACTATCTATAGTTTACGAGGGGAAATGGCACTTTTTTATGTTTAAGTTACCAGCTGACTTGTAAAATCATCTTTTGGAGCCTATTATGGTAAGATTCTTACTTCCAATATTCTTACCGTAATTTGTTGTCAGGCAGCAGGAGCAGCGCCCATGAAAATAACCAGCAAAGGCCAGGTCACCATTCCGCAGTCGGTGCGCGAGCAGGCGCACCTGCACCCCTACAGCGAGGTGGAATTTGAAGTCCGCGCCACGGGTGAACATGGTGATGCCTTCGAAGTGGTCATCCGCCCGGTCACAGCACCCGCCAGCACTGTGCGCAGCGCGTTTGAACGCGTGCGCGGCAGTGCCAACGCAGTCCAGTTCAAGGGCATGGGCACGGACGAGTTCATGGGTTTTTTGCGCGGCTGACATGGCGACGGCGATCACGACAGCGGCCGGTGTTGTTGATGCATCCATGCAGGCAAACGAACCCGACCCAAAGTACCTGCGTCTAACTCCCTGCATCGGAACCCTGGTCGACAGTTGCATCCTGATCGACGTGCTGGCCGACGACCCGACATGGGCCGACTGGTCGATTACCCAGCTAGATCTGTGCGCCGCCAGGGCGCCACTCATCATCAACCCCATCATCCTGGCCGAAATCAGTCCCCGCTTCGAGACTGCCAACGACCTGGAGGCGGCCCTGGCCGCCCTGCCGCTGGCGCGTGAGGCCCTGCCCTGGGACGCAGCGTTTTTGGCTGGCCAGGCCTTCAAAGTCTATCGACAGTTGATGGGTGGCAAAACCTCGCCCATGCCTGACTTTTACATCGGGGCCCATGCTCTGGTGAACAACCTGCAATTGCTCACACGTGACGCAGCCCGGTATCGCAGCTATTTCCCCAAACTCAGCCTTGTTGCACCCTGAGTGCAATTTCAGGAGCCCGCACCATGAATCCACCACGCTACCCCGCCCCCGAGCTCAAAGACCTGCCGGAGGACATCAAGGCCAAAGTGCTTGAAGTGCAGGAGAAAGTCGGCTTTGTGCCCAATGTCTTCCTCGCGTTTGCGCGCAGGCCGGCCGAGTGGCGCGCCTTCTTTGCTTACCACGACGCGCTGATGCTCCCTGAGTCAGCCGGGCGCACGAGCAATCTCAGCAAAGGCGACCGCGAGATGATCGTCACCACCACCAGCGCCGCCAACAACTGCCTGTACTGCGTGGTGGCCCACGGCGCGATTCTGCGCATCTACGAGAAAAAACCCCTGGTGGCCGACCAGGTGGCCGTGAACTACCGCAAGGCCGACATCACGCCGCGCCAGCGCGCCATGCTCGACTTTGCGATGAAGGTGTGCCTGCATTCCGATGAAGTCAGCGACGCCGACTTTGCGCCCCTGCACACCCACGGCTTTGACGACGAAGACATCTGGGACATCGCCGCCATCACCGCGTTTTTTGGCCTCTCAAACCGCATGGCATCGTTCAGCAACATGCTGCCGAACCCGGAGTTTTATTTGATGGGGCGCGTTCCCAAGGGGAAATGAACCAACGTCCAAGCCACTGGCGCGTTGCCATAGAACTATCAATAAAATAGCGAACTACTCAATAGCCACGAGGGGAAAATGCCATTTTAACCGGGAAAACCCGGTCAACTCAACTCACAATGGCGCGCAGCCAGTCTGGCAACGGCGCAGCCTTCTGCGTCGGAAAATCAAACCAGATCGTCGTCGCGCCTCCAGCCGCAAAGATCACGCCAGGCTGGTCATTGCGCTCCATCGTCACCCAGCTCTCGAACGTTGTGCGACCCGGGTCGCTTGCATACATCTTTGTGCGCACATCGCCAGGGTATTCCAGCTGCTTGTAGAAATTGCAGAAGGCGTTGACGATGATGGGGCCCGCGCCGCCAAGCTTTGGAACCGCGTTGATGGAATACAACCAGTCGATGCGGCAGGTCTCGATGAACCTGAAATAACTCACATTATTCAGATGGTTGAGCGCGTCCATGTCGCCCCAGCGGATGGGTATGGTCATCTCGTAGACAAGTTTTTTCTTCTCGGGGATTTCGATTTTCATGGGCCCATTTTATTGGTGTGCCCGTATGCTTGCCAGAATGCCCAGCACAAAGAGTACGCAGGCCGTAACTTGCAGCGCACCGGGCCAGGCGCCATCCCAGCCATAGGAATAGACCAGCGCAAAAATCGTCTCGCTCACGATCAGCTGGCCGCACAGGCTGGCGCTCAGGCGCTGGCTGGCGATGTTCCACAGGATGGTGGCGAGCCAGGCCGAGCCGATGCCAGTTACTATGCAAAAAATAGCTAAGTATTCAATATGGACGAGGGCGAAAAGCTGTTTTGGCTCTGAACCGGCGGCAAACCAGAGCAACAGGGCGGTGAGGCCGGTTGCCACGCCGAGCCAGTTGGCCCAATCGGTGGCCTTGACGTCGCTGTTCCGCTTCAGCCAGGCGGCATTCATCAATCCAAACACAGTCCAGCTAAGCATCGCGGCAACAGCGTAGGCAATGCCGCGCAAATAGCCGCTTTGCAATGCGTCGGCCTGCGCGGCAGAGGACAAGGCCGGGTTCAGAGGCCTGATATTGGCCAGCATCATCAAGACCAGGCCGCAGGCGGTCAACGCCACGCCGGGCAACAACGAGGTCCAGCGCAGGCCGTGGGGCTTGCCCAGCAACATCAACCAGATGGGAATGACGCCAATGATGAGGGTGGGCATTTCGGTGCCGGCGTCCCTGATCGCCAGCGTCAGCAACAGGTAGTAGCCGGTGAAGCCCAGCACGCTCATGCCCAGCGCAGCCAGGGCCTGGCGCCAATTCGGCAACTTGCGGGATCGAACCGCCAGCAACATCGCCAGCGCCGACACCGCGCCGAAGCTGACGAAACGCCCCGCAGTCAAGTCAATCGTCGACAGGCCCGGCGTGATGCGCGGTGCCACAAACACCATGCCCCACAAGGCCCCTGCAGCCAGCCCGGCCGCGATGCCCTTCAGCATTCAGGCGCCGAAGGGCGACGGGCAATTTTTCGAGGTGCCGCCCCTAGAAAAATTAGCCCCCTCGGGGGGCAGCGCAGCACACGAAGTGGCAAGCGTGGGGTCCACATTCAGGCGCCGAAACCATCGTCTGCAGAGATCACCGCACCATTGATGAAATGGCTTTGGTCGCTGCACAACATCACCAGGAGCGCGTCCAGGTCTTGTGGCTGCCCCACACGTTTGCGCGGCATCATGCTGACGAGCTTCTGGCCCTGCTCGGTCTGCCAGTGGTGGTGGTTGATTTCAGTGTCGATGTAGCCGGGGCAGATGGCGTTGACATTGATGCCGAATTTGCCCCACTCCAGCGCCATGGCTTTGGTCATCTGGATCACTGCCGCCTTGCTCATGCAGTACACGCCGATCTGCGGCAGCACTTTCAAGCCAGCCATCGACGCGATGTTGACGATGCGCCCGCCGGTGTAGTTGCCGGGGGCCGAGCCTTTGGCGCGCGCCAGCATGCGTTTGCCGACCTCTTGCGCCACAAAAAACGCGCCCTTGACATTGGTGTTGAAAGTGAAATCGAAGTCTTCCACCGCCACGTCCTGGATGCGCTGCGTGGTGCTCACGCCCGAGTTGTTGACCAGGATGTCGATCGAGCCGACTTCGGTCTCCGCCCGCGCGACGGCCGCCTTGATGGACGGCTGGTCCGTCACGTCAAGCTCCTGCACATGGGCCGAGCCGCCCTCGCCTTCAATCTGCGCGCGCAGATCTTTGAGCTTTTCCACGCGGCGGCTGGCCAGCACCACGGCCGCGCCGGCGCGCGACAAAACACGGGCGAATTGCGCGCCCAGCCCGCCGGACGCGCCGGTGATGAAGGCCACACGGCCCGAAAGATCGATGCTATAGGCCATTTAGAGAGACTCCACGAGAGATGTTCATGCCGCCTATTGTGACAGCGCCGCTTAGGCGGGCACAGACTAAAATACGAGGCAATTGTGACCCCACAATAACAACCGCAACACAAGCGAGCACAGCATGACCAACTCCGAAATCCTGGCCCAATTCGGCCCCCGTGAAGCCATGGAATACGACGTGGTCGTGGTCGGCGGCGGCCCCGGCGGCCTGGCCACGGCCATCCGCCTGAAACAGCTTGCCGCCGCAAAAGGCGCCGAAGTTTCCGTAGTCGTGCTGGAGAAAGGCTCGGAGCCCGGCGCGCACATTTTGAGCGGCGCCATCATGGATCCGATCGCCATCACCGAACTTTTCCCCAACTGGAAAGCCATGGGCGCCCCGCTGCACCAGCCGGTGACTGACGATGCCATGATGTTTCTGGGCGAAAAAAGCGCCTTTCGCACGCCCAACATGTTCCTGCCGGATTGCTTTCAGAACCATGGCAATTACATCGTCAGCCTGGGCGCGGTCACGCGCTGGCTGGCCGAACAGGCGGAAGGCCTGGGCGTGGAAATCTTCCCCGGCTTTGCGGCCGCCGAAGTGCTTTACACCGACGACGGGAAAGTCAAAGGCGTCGCCACCGGCAACATGGGGGTTGGCAAAGACGGCGTGCCCGGCGACAACTTCCAGCTAGGCATGGAGTTGCTGGGCAAATACACCGTGTTTGCCGAAGGCGCTCGCGGCCACTTGGGCAAACAGCTGATTGCCAAGTTCAAACTCGACGAAGGCCGCGATCCGCAAAGTTACGGCCTGGGCATCAAGGAGTTGTGGGAGCTCGACCCGGCCCGGCATCAGCCTGGATTCGTGATGCACACCGCTGGCTGGCCGATGGACAGCAGCACTTATGGCGGCGCATTCCTGTACCACGCTGAAGACAACAAGATCGCCCTGGGCTTCATCACCGGGCTGGACTACGCCAACCCCTACCTGAGTCCGTTTGAAGAGTTCCAGCGCTGGAAGACGCACCCCAATATCCGCTGGTACTTTGAGGGCCAGGACCAAGGTTTGAAACCAGCCAAACGCATCGCCTACGGCGCGCGCGCCATCACCGCAGGCGGGCTGATGAGCCTGCCCAAAACCGTGTTCCCCGGCGGCGCGCTGGTGGGTTGTGATGCCGGCTTTTTGAACGTGAGCCGCATCAAGGGCAGCCATGCCGCGATCAAGACCGGCATGCTGGCCGCAGAAGCCGCGTATGAAGCCATCACCAGTGGCCGCCAGCACGACGAACTCAGCGCCTACCCGGAAGCTTTTGAGAAGAGCTGGCTGCACAAAGAGCTCAACAAGGCACGCAACTTCAAGGCCTGGTTCAAGAAGGGCCTGACGGTGGCCACACTGATGAACGGCGTGGAGCAATTCGCGCTCAAGGGCCACATCCCCTGGACCCTGCGCCGCGACAAGCCCGATCACCTGTACTTGAAGCCCGCATCCGAATGCAAACCAATTGATTACCCCAAGCCCGATGGCAAGTTGACGTTTGACCGCTTGAGCAGCGTATTCATCAGCAACACCAACCACGAAGAGCAGCAGCCGGCGCATTTGACGCTCAAGGACGCAGCGGTGCCGGTCGGCATCAACTTGGCCAAGTTCGCCGGGCCGGAGGCGCGTTATTGCCCTGCGGGGGTTTACGAGTTTGTCAAGAATGACGACAACACGGACCGCCTGCAGATCAATGCGCAGAACTGTGTGCACTGCAAGACCTGCGACATCAAGGACCCGACCCAGAATATCGTGTGGGTCACGCCTGAGGGGGGCGGGGGGCCGAATTATGCGGGGATGTAGGCGGCAGGATCGGAAAAGCTCCGGGCTTTTCGTGGCAGCGGCTCAGGCAAATTGGGTGGACGCCCTGACGGGGATGGTTCACTGGCGTCACCGGCCGGCAAACCCACGCAGTTGACGGCAACAATTGGGTAAGAATCCCAGTCCCCGCGACGGGCTCTAACCTCCATCAAACAAGCTCGCAACAAAGCCATAGTGTCAATTTCCCGAGGTTGAAGATGCCGCTCAGAACATGTCTGCCGACATGCTGTTCACTGTTCGACCCGAGCTGATGACCGCTGCGGCCAGCGCGTCTGCTTGCGGCAGAATCGCCTCCGCATAAAAGCGTGCGGTTGCGAGCTTGGCCCCGTAGAAGCGCTGGTCTGAGTCTATTTTGTCCAGCGCTACCATCATGGCGCGGGCCATTTGCCAGCCACACAGGACCACACCGGCCAGCTTGAGATAATTGACCGCACCAGCGTAAACGGCCTTGGTGTCGGTTTTGGCGTTGGCCACTATGTAATCAATCGTGGCTTCCAGCGCATGGCGGCCAGCCTCCAAAGCCTGGTGCATCATGGCGCAGTCCCCTGGCCCGTGGGCGGCCAGATCCTGTTCGGTCACCGCAATCTGCGCGCAGATGGCCCGGGCCACTGCACCGCCGTCACGTACGGTTTTGCGGCCCACCAGGTCATTGGCCTGGATGGCCGTCGTGCCCTCGTAAATCGTCAAAATCCGGGCATCGCGAAAGTACTGCGCGGCGCCAGTTTCTTCGATGTAACCCATGCCACCGTGTACCTGCACGCCCAGGCTGGTGACTTCGATTGACATCTCGGTGGCGAAGCCCTTGACCACCGGCACCAGGTACTCATACACGGCCTGGTTTTGTTTGCGGCCCGCCTCGTCAGGGGACGCATGGGCGGCATCGCAGGCGGCAGCCGCCACATAGGCCAACGCCCTGGCCCCTTCGGTGTAGGCCCGCATGGTCAGCAACATGCGCTTCACATCCGGGTGATGGATGATGGCCACTGGAGCTGCGGAGCCCGCCAGGTCGCGGCTTTGCGTGCGTTCGTTGGCAAAACGCACGGCCTTCTGGTAGGCGCGGTCAGAAACCGCCACGCCCTGCATGCCCACCGCAAATCGGGCGGCATTCATCATGATGAACATGTACTCCAGGCCGCGGTTTTCTTCACCGACCAGATAACCCTCGGCACCGCCATGATCCCCAAACTGCAACACTGCGGTGGGGGACGCTTTGATGCCCAGCTTGTGTTCAATCGAGACACACCATGCATCGTTGCGGGCACCCAAAGAACCATCGCCGTTGACCAGAAACTTGGGTACAACGAACAAAGAAATGCCCTTCACCCCTTCGGGCGCGCCTGCGACACGGGCCAGCACCAGGTGCACGATGTTCCCGGCCATATCGTGTTCGCCGTAGGTGATGAATATCTTGGTGCCAAAGACCATGTAAGTACCATCCGCCTGCGGCTCAGCCCGGGTGCGCACGGCAGCCAGGTCTGAGCCGGCCTGTGGTTCGGTCAGGTTCATGGTGCCCGTCCATTGGCCAGAGATCAGGTTCGGCGCAAACTTCTGCCGCAGCTCCGGACTGGCCGCTGTCAACAAAGCCTCAATCGCACCATCGGTCAGCATGGGGCACAACGCAAACGACATATTGGCGGCATGCAGCATCTCGGTGCAGCCAGTGGCAATCAGCTTGGGAAAGCCCTGGCCGCCAAATTCGGTGGGGTGAATCACACCCTGCCAGCCGCCTTGCGCAAACTGCGCGAACGCATCCTTGAAACCCGGCGTGGTGGTGACCACGCCGCCCTGCCAGCTTGACGGGTTCCTGTCGCCCTCAAAATTCAGCGGCGCGACGACAGCTTCGCAGAATTTGGCCGACTCTTCCAGCACGGCCTGCGCCGTGTCGATTCCATAGTCCTCAAAACCCGGCAGCGCCGCGACCTCACACAGCCCGGCCAGTTCCTCCATGACAAACAACATTTCCTTGATGGGCGCCTGGTAACTCATGGGTAACTCCGGATGGATTTCTAAAAACAGCAGTGGCCTGGCTTGCCAGCCCGTTCAGGTTGCCGCAAGTTGCACATTGCGGCGCGCAGAGGAGGTCGTCATCACTGTCGCCTCGCCGTCAATCACCACCACATCCCGCACCCGGCAGACGGTGTCCAGCACGGCACGGGCTTTGGACAGATCGACCGATTTCACGGTGATAACTGCGTGAACCGTGTCACCCGGACGCACTGGCGCACGAAAACGCAGGTGCTGGCTCAAGTAGACCGTGCCCGGCCCCGGCAGCCGGTTGGCGACAGCCGCTGAAATAACACTGGCGGTCAAAAAACCGTGGGCGATGCGCCCGCCAAACACCGTGGTGGCGGCGAATTCTTCATTGGTGTGCACGGCGTTGTTGTCGCCCGACACCCCGGCAAACAGCACAATGTCGGCCTCGGTGATTGTCTTGGCATAACTCGCTGACATGCCGACCTTGAGGTCTTCAATGTCGTATCCGAACTGGTCGTTCATGCCTGCGCCCCCGGTTTTTTGAACAAGGCGCCGATCTCACCCACCAAACCGCGGCGGAACAGCAGCACACACACTACAAAGATCGACCCCATGATCACCGCGACCCAGGAGCCCACTTTGTCGGCCAGAACGTTTTCCAGTCCCACAATTGTCACAGCGCCCGCCACTGGGCCAAGGATGGTGCCAAGGCCGCCCAGCAAAGTCATCAGAATCACGTCGCCTGAGGTGTGCCAATGCACGTCACCCAGCGAAGCCAGCTGGAACACCAGCGATTTTGTGGCGCCGGCCAAGCCCGTCAGCGCGGCGGAAATCACAAAAGCCAGCAGCTTGAAGCGGTTGACGTCGTACCCCAGGGATATCGCCCGCGCCTCGTTGTCGCGGATGGCCTTCAAAATCTGGCCAAACGGTGAATGGATGGTCCGGTGAACCAGCCAGAATCCGCCCATAAAAATGGCGAAAACAAAGAAGTACATGGCGATGTTGTCGGTCAGGTCGAACAGGCCGAACAGCTTGCCGCGGGGGATGCCCTGCATGCCGTCTTCGCCGCCAGTGAACTTCATTTGCAGTGCCAGGAAAAAGATGATTTGCGCCAGTCCCAAAGTGATCATCGCGAAGTAGATGCCAGCCCGCCGGATTGCGATCAAGCCAAACACCGCGCCCAGCGCGCCGCCAAACACCGCGCCGGCGAGCAGGCCCAACTCAGGGGTCAGGCCCATGTCCCGGCACAGGTAACCCGTGATGTAGGCCGAGCCGCCAAAAAATGCGGCATGGCCGAACGACAGCAGGCCCGCAAAGCCCAGCAACAGGTTGAAGGCGCAGGCGAACAGCGCGAAGCACAGCAGCTTCATCAGCAGCGTGGGGTAGAACACAAACGGCGCTATGGAGCCCAGCGCGACCATTGCGGCAAACATCCAGAGTGTGCGGTTTTGCGGGCCCGCGGAGACAGCAGATTTCATATCAAATCCTTCAGGCTTGTTTGCCGAACAGGCCGGCCGGTTTGACCAGCAACACCAGCACCATGATCAGGAAGATCACCACGGCCGAGGCTTCCGGATAGAACACCTTGGTCAAACCCTCGACCACGCCCAGGCCCAGGCCCGTCAATATCGAGCCGAGGATGGAACCCATGCCGCCGATCACAACCACGGCGAAAACGATGATGATGAGGTTGGACCCCATGACCGGATTCACCTGCACTATGGGTGCCGCCAGCACGCCGGCAAAAGCCGCCAGCGCTGCGCCAGCCGCATAGGTGGATGTGACCAGCACCGGCACATTGATGCCCAGCGCCTGCACGAGATCAGGCCGCTGGGTCGCGGC
>JANMVT010000270.1:0-27835 GCA_031392945.1 Rhodoferax sp.
GGGTTATCGTGGGGGTTAGACAGGTTTCAAATTGAGACCCGCTGACGTGCAATTTCATTGCCAACACTCGATTTTTTAGTCTTTTGTGAGCTTCACCTCTTGTGAGCTTCATTAACTTAGACGTAATTACCATTCTATCAATACGAGCGATCCAAAATTACCCAAGACACTGCACCAAGGTGATTTATGCGCACTTTAGGATGATTACGATTTCGAATGTTGCGTATTGCCAACGCAAATTTGCTTGGGCATTCACTGTGCTAAGTTGAGCACAACTTCGAGCCAGAGCGCTCGCGCCTGCCCGCGTGCTGGCGCTTGAATGTCGATGCCCGGATCGATCCACCCGTTCGCGTGCCATCGAACCCAAGAATCTTAAATGTGTCCGTGTAAACGGGGCAAGTCCAATTTCGGCCACAGCACCCACAAGCGCAGCGGCTGCTTCACCCGCCCGGCGAGCTCCCCCGCCTCAAGCCCTGAGCCGACAAAATAATCGGCCCGCACCGCGCCCACAATCGCGCTGCCCGTGTCCTGCGCCACCACCAGTTTTTGCAGGTTGACCTGCGGCCCGCTGGACGCGAGCCAAACGGGCGTGCCATACGGGATGCTGCCAGGGTCCACAGCGATGGAGCGGCCTGCGGTGAGCGCAACGCCTTGCGCGCCTTTCGGCCCCGGCGAGGCATCGCCCTCGGGCAACGGCTCTTCGCGAAAGAACACCGTGCGCGGGTTGCTCCAGATCATCTCTTGCACGCGCTTGGGGTTTTGCAGGGTCCAGGCTTTGATGCCGGGCCAGGTCGCATCTTTGATGGCGCCTTGGTCAATTAACCAGCGGCCGACGCTTTTGTAGGGATGATCATTCGTGCCCGCGTACGCCACACGGGTGGTGACTTTGGAACCGTCAGGCAGTGTGACGCGCAGGCGGCCCGAGCCTTGAATTTGCAACACCAGCGCATCGACCGGGTCAGCCAGGTACGCAATCTCGCGGCCCTTCAACGCGGCCTGCGCGGAGGGAAGGGTGTCGATCTCCTGGCGTGTGTACCAGGGCTTTTTTTGCCCGAGATTCAAGGGCGGCTGATACAGCGGCACTTTGAAATTGGCCGTGGGCACGCGGCTGGCTTCCAGCACTGGTTCGTAATAGGCGGTGAGCAAGCCTTCACTTACCTGCGCCTGGGATGTTTGCACAGGCTCGACCCGATACGGCTGCAAGCCGCGCATCAGCCACTGGCGCTGCGCATCCGGTGTGGCGATGCTCAGGCGGCGCACGTCGTTGCACAAGGCGGTCCAGGGGCTTAGCGGCTTTTCGCAGCTTTTGAGCCACGCGTTCCAGGCCTCGTGAAGCGGGTCATCGGCGAAGCCCGGCAGGTCAGCCCAGCGCACCGCCACCCAGCGGCTTTTGGCTTGCACGATGACGGGTGGCAGTGGGGCGGTGTCTGGCGGCAGTGTTACTTCGCCGGGCGGTGGCGAAGCTGGCGTTGCGGATGGGCCCTGAACTGTGGGAGTTGCCCCAGATGTGGAAGAGGGTGGCTGCACCGGCGCACTGCCGCACGCGGCCAGCATTCCTACAATCAGCCCATTACCCACCACACCAAGGAGACGTTTCATGGGTCTGATTTTGCTTGAAGCCCTGGGCGCCTTGGTGCTGCTGGTCCTGATCGTCTGGTGGACCATGTTCTCGGGCCGCAAGAAAGGCGAGCTGGAAAAACCTGAAAAAGACGTTTTAGAGGATAAAAAAGACCTCTAGCCAGCGTGGGATATGCATAATTAGCTATATATATCATAGCAAATGACGACTCCACACAGATCGTTTGTGCCAGCGTGGTCCTGCAGTTGCGGGGCTTGAAATTCTTCACAGGGTCGGCGCTGCCGGGGTTGCCCCGTTTCTCTCAACGGAGAGTCGAAAAAAAAACGGCGACCCTTTCGAGTCGCCGTTTCTGACTAATTCAGCCGTGAGCCCTTCGTCAACCGCGCCGCCAGCCGTTCATGCACATCTGCTCGAATGTTCCGGCCGGCCAGCAGGAAATCCTCAAACCGGTTTGGAACGTAAGGCAGGGACATCAGTGGCATCCCGGCCTGTTCGGGCGTCCTGGCCGCTTTGCGGGCGTTGCATGACGAACACGCCGACACTGGGCGCGCAGTCGAACAGATTGCGCTTCGGGCTTCCACGCAACGCAATGATCGGACTGACGGTCAAAGTCGACTGCGGCCCTCGGGATCGCAACAGAGTTTGCCAATCAGCGTGCGCACCACCCCATTGCGCGGCTTTTCGCCACGCACGCCAAGGGGCGCAGGTCGTTGATGCGGCTTGCAAAATCCAGATTCTCTGCGGTTGTCAATTGACGCGGCAAAACAACGTCACGCCATTGGCGTCTGCGTCTGCGCCTGCTTTTGCTTTTGCTTTTGGGAACGGCGCGCAAACCTCTGGTGTTGGGTTGCATTCCCTTTTTTTTGGCAATTTTTGGGCGACTATTTTAACCTCCAGCCCGCCCGTAACATGCATAATTAGCTATACATTACGGAGCATATTAGCCAGCTCTACGGCTGACTTGACTTCCATCTTGTCAAACACCCGCGCACGGTGCACCTCCACCGTGCGTACGCTGATGTCAAGGCTGTCGGCGATCAGTTTGTTGGGCAGGCCTTCAACCACCAGGCGCATCACGTCGCGCTCGCGCTCGGTCAGTTCGGCCAGGCGATTGCGCAGCAGCGCCGTCTCTTTGCGCGCGCTGAGCACGCCGGCCGACTGCGCCAGCGCCTGCTCAATGCGGTCTACCAGCGCGTTGTCGGAAAACGGCTTTTCGCAGAAGTCAAACGCACCGCGCTTGACGGCGTCCACGGCGGTGGGCACATCGGCGTGGCCGGTCAAAAATATCACCGGCATGGCGGCATGCAGGCCGCGCGCAGCCAGCCAGTCAAACAGCGCCAGGCCGCTGATGCCGGGCATGCGAACATCCAGCAGCAGGCAGCACGGCTGGTTTGGCAGGACATCGCCCTCGACCTTCTTCTGGAATGCCTCGGCGCAATCGAACAGCTGGCTGGGCAGGCGGCGCGTGCGCAGCAGCCAGGCCAGGGCGTCGCGCACGCCCGCATCGTCATCGACGATGAAAACGCAGGCATCAATCGAGGGTTGCATGGCGCGATGTTATGTCAGGGGCACGCTGCGCGAGTCTCCACTGGTGGGCAGAGTGAAGGTAAATACCGTGCCTCGGGGCAGGTTGGGCTCATCTATCAGCACGCCCCCGTGCTGCTCCACCACGGTGCGGCACAGGCCCAGGCCCAGGCCCATGCCTTCGGCCTTGGTGGTGAAGAACGGGGTAAAGAGACGCTGGCGCACTTCGGGTGCGATGCCAGGGCCCAGGTCGGCCACCGAGAACGCCAGCCAGCGCTCCTGCCCACGGCCGTCTTTCATTACACCCTTGCGCACGCCCGGCACCGCGAAAGTGTTGTGCATGCGGCCAATGCGCATCAGCAACACCCGCTCTGTGATGTCGGGCTGGTCCATTGACTGCATGGCGTTGCGTGCCAGGTTGAGCAGCACCTGCTCGACCATCGTCCGGTCGCACAGTACCAGCGGCAAATCAGCTTCCACCTGGGTCTGCACCCGCACCCCCAGTTTGCGGGCCTGTAGGCTGACCAGCGGCAGCACCGCGTCCAGCAGGGCCTGCGGTGCCACGGCTTCGCGCGCCTGGTCGCGCCGGCGCACAAAGTCGTGCACGCTCTTGATCACCTTGCCAGCGCGCTCGGCCTGCTCGCCGATGCGGCCCATGGCCAGCGCCAGATCGACCTCCAGCGCAGTGGGCGGGGCGGCTTCAACGGGGCGGTCGCGCAGCAAGTTGGCCGATCCCGTAGCGTAGCTGGATATGGCGGCCAGCGGCTGATTGAGCTCATGGCTGAGCAGGGATGCCATCTCGCCCACGGTGGCCAGCCGGGCGGTGGCCTGCAGGCGCTCCTGGCTGGCGCGCGACAGCTCTTCAACGCGGCGCTGCTCGCTGATGTCCAGAAACGCGCTCATCCAGCCGGTTTGCACGCCCTGCGCATTGATCAGCGGCGCCTCGATGATGAGCACAGGAAAGAGCGAGCCATCCTTGCGCATGAAGACCGACTCAAAGCCCTCGCGCGGCGGCACATTGCCCGCCAGCCGGATGGCCTGGCGTTGCTGGTACTCGTCAATCAGGGCGGGTGGCCAGTAGGGTGCGGACAGGCTCTGCGCCAGCAGTTCCCCGGCGCTGAAGCCCACCATCTGGCAAAAGGCCGGGTTGACATAAGTGGTGCGGCCCTTGAGGTCGCGCGCGCGCAGGCCCGTCACCAGGGAGTCTTCCATCGCCTTGCGGAACGCCAGCGCGTCGGCCAGATCGCGCTCGGCCTTGAGGCGCCGGCGCAAGTCCTTGCCCAAGAGCGCCAGCACCGAAACCAGGGCGATCGACATGGCGGTGACCAGGGCCGTCAGGACATTGGGAAACAGGTCCGGCGCGCCGCGCCAGCTGTTCATGCGCAGGATCAGGGTGTTGCCGGGCAGGTCGAGCAACTGCTGTGTGGAAAACACCCGGTTGCCGCGCGGGCCACTGCCGCGCACCGCCAGGCGCGTGCCGTCGGCCTCGTTGAAAGAAACCTCCTGGCTGCGCGTGAGCTGGAGTCCCAGCAAGTCCTCCAGCACGTTCTGCAAGGCGTAAGTGGCGACCAGGTAACCGGTCAGCCTGCCGCTGTTGACCAGGGGCAGGCACAGTTCCATCACCTCGAGCCCCAAGCCGTCGCCCAGCGGCAGAAAATAACTGTTGGAGTAGGCCGGCCCGCTGGATTTGCGCGCGGCGCCGCAGGCTTGGGCAACCTCCAAATGCGCGTTGTCGCGGCCCAGGCGGGCGAACACAGCCGAGCGGAACGGTGTCTCGGCGAACGCCCTGGGGCCCAGGTGGGCGTCGCGCCATTCGATGCGCAGCAACTCGCGGTGCTGGCGCAGCAGGGCCACGGCGTCGTTCGGCCAGGCAGCAGGGGCCGGTTCGTTGAATTGCAGGGCCTGCAGGCTTTGCACATTGCGGGTCAGGGCAGTGCGCAGATCGGCTACGGCGTCAATCGCATCGCGCTCCAGCCGGTCTTGCACCTGGCTGGCCTCGTAACGCCCTGCAAGCCAGACCAGCATGGCCAGCAAGGCCATGACCAAGGCCACCAGCAGCAGCCACAACCAGCCCCGGCGCACCGGCCCGGCCCGGCGGCCGCCAACCAGGGGCGCTGGCTCACTCACGCGCAGCGGCCTTGCAATGAAAGGCCCGCCCGTTGCCAAACTGGCTGTTTACAAAACACGGTGCGCCAGCGCCGCCAGTTTGCCGCGGCAACCGTTGAGCAAGGCCAGATCCAGCTCGGCCAGGACCACACCGGCGCCCTCCGCTTGTTGGCCCAACACCGTGCCCCAGGGATCCGCCACCAGGGTGTGGCCCCAGGTGCGCCGCCCGTTGTCGTGCAGGCCGCCCTGGGCGGGGGCCACGACAAAGGCCTGGTTTTCAATCGCCCTGGCGCGCAGCAGCACGTCCCAATGCGCCTGGCCCGTGGTGTGGGTGAAGGCGCTGGGCACCAGCAACAGGTGCGCGCCCTCGCGCGCGTACACCCGGTACAGCTCGGGAAAACGCAGGTCGTAACAGATGCTCATGCCGATGCGCCACAAGCCGCCGTCGCGCGACGCCAGTGTGAAGCTGGCCGGCTGGCCGCCCCGGCGCAACACGCGGGATTCGTCAAACATTTCCACGCCGTTGTCGAAGCGGAATAGGTGGATTTTGTCGTAACGGGCCACACACGCGCCGGTGGGCGAAAACGCCAGGGAGCTGTTGTAGACGCGCCCGCCAGCCGGGTCATTTTCATCAATCGACAGCGGCAAGCTGCCGCCCACGATCCAAAGCCCGAGTTCGCGCGCGGCGTCGGCCAGAAATTGCTGGATCTCGCCGTGGCCGAACGGCTCCTGGATCGCCAGCTTGTCGGTGTCGCGTTGGCCCAGCAGGCAAAAATACTCAGGCAGGACCGCCAGCTCTGCCCCCTGGGCGGCGGCCTCGTTCAACAGCAGCCGGGCCTGTTGCAGGTTGGCCTGCAGGCGGCTGGCCGAGACCATCTGGATGGCTGCCACTTTCATTGCGTCACCTCCTTATTCACGTCACTCTTCTGCCCGGACTTGTGCGGCACGCGCGTGACGACCGGATCGACCCAGGTGCCGTCGATGTGAAACTCCTGCGTCGCCGATTCGATCAAGGGGCGGCGCAGCAGGATTTGCGCCAAAAATGTGCCCAGGCCGATCGCCGGGTTGATCACGCTGGCGATCAGGGACGCGGTGCCGGCATTGATCTCCGGCACCACGATGACGCGCAGCGCCTGGGTCTCCTTGGCGATGTCGGCGCGGCCTTCCATCAGCACGGCGGCGTTGACGCCTTTCATCTGTAGGTTGTTGGTGCTGGCCATGCCCTGGTCGATCGTGATGTCGCCGCGCACGAAGTCAAAAGAAAATCCGTCGCTGAACACATCGCGGAAATCCAGCGCAAGGCGCCTGGGCAGCGACTGCAGGCTGAGCACACCCAGCAGTTTGGCGATGCCGGGGTCGGCCTTCAGGAACTGGCCGGCCTCCATGTTCACGGCGAAGGCGCCGCCCATGGTCGGGTAGTCCAGGTTCAGGGGCGAGCCGACCCATGACACCTGGCCTTCAAGTTTGCCCCGGCCCCGGCGGACCACGTCTTTCATGCCAAACCGGTTGAGCAATTCGCCGGAATCATTGACGTCGAGCTTGAAATTCATCACCGTGCGCCGGCGCTCGGCCGCGCCGCGTGCCGTCGCACCGGGGGATCCCGCCAAGGGCGCTTGCCCCTGGGCGTTGATCCGGGCCCAGTTGCCGGTAGCCGTGAAAACCGCCTCCGGCAGGACGACGTTGAACTTGTTCAGCCGCCATTCCCGCACGCCGCCGTCGCGCGACACCACGGCCGCGCCCCGGTTAACCGCCTCGATCTCGACACGCCCGAGTTTGCGCCCGCGCAATTCCAGGTCGTCCACCACGATGTCCAGCGCGGGTATGGTGGTCGGTTGCTCGTCAAGCAGGACCTCCACGTCCTTCGCCGACGCCTGGGCCAGGGTGAGCCGTGCCAGCCGCGCGTAGATACGCCCGGCCCCGCCGCCAGCCGGCTGGCGGTATTCCAGGTAACCATTGAGCTCATGCGCGTCCATGTTGGCGCGCCAGGTCAGGCCCTCGCGCGAGCCGCCCACCACCACGCGGGCGAATTTGCGTCCGCCGATGGCCAATTCGCCGGCCCGCACCGCCATGCTCGTGGGCAGATAAGCCAGGGCCGGGCTGGCCGCGCCCCTTGGCGCCACTGGCGCGCTGGCGCTGGCGGCCGGCTCCGGCGGGACTGCCGGGGCCGACGCCGCCGGTTCGGGCGGGCTCAAACGCGCGCTGGTGGTTTGCGTCAACAAGGCGCTCCAGGCATCAAGGTCAAGGCTGGCCAGGTTGATATTGGCCACCACGCCCTCGTCGGGCATCGGCGCGGACTCGTCGCCCGACAGGCCGACGGCGATGCTGCCCCGGACCACTTTGGCATCCGCGCCGCTGATGTCGCGGACGTAGGCCACCGCGCCGATTTTGCCAACGTCAAATTTCAGCTGGTCGAACAGCCTGGGTGCGGGATTGGCCGGCACGGGATTGGTCGGCGTTGTCCTGGCTTCCCGCAGCAGCGTGTTTTCAAAACGCAGGGGCAGGGGGGCTTCCGCGCTCTTGCCCAGCGGCGCCGGCAGATTGAGCGCCATGCCAACCAGATTGCTGGTGACCACCCATTCCGCCACGCCCTGGCGAAAGCCCAGCGTGGCGGCGTACTCCGCGCTGCCGCTGGCGTGTTGGGCGATGCGCGCCGCCAAGCCCAGCTCTTTGGCCGCGCGGATGGCTTCGGCGGTCACGCTGCCTTGCGCCTTCAGCATCACGGGCAGCGGCTCACGCTGGACGGCGAGGCCGCCGGCGCCGGACGCCGGGCGAACTGGTGCAAGCGCACCTGGGCCTGCGCTACCGGCTGTCGGGACTGCCGCCTGCGTGCCGCCTTCAATGCGCACGTCGCCGCCAAACAGGCGGGCCTGCACATTGCTCAGGGTGAACCCGTTTTCGCTGAAATTCACCACGCCACGCGCGCGCGCCAGCAGGGGCGACTGGGGCGATATCTGCACGTCGTTGCCGCCCAAGGCCACGCTGCCCTGCACCACAGACTTGTCAATCGCCGCCAGCGGCAGATTCAGTTTCAGGCGCAGGTCGGCGTTGCCGCTGGCGCTGGCCGCGCCCAGGGCCTGGCTGGTCATGTGGCGCAGCGGCGAGCCGTTGACCACGCCCAGCGCGCTGGCCAGGCTGCCACGCGCCTCGGCATTGACGATCACGGTGGCGGCATTGAGCAAGTCCGGGATGCGCCCGTCCGCCTTGGTGATTTGCAGCCCGCTGGACGCCGCCTGGCCCGCCAGCGGCGCGACGCGGCCAGTCACCCCTTTGACCTGGAGCGACAGCCGGTCAATCACCAACTCGCCGCTGAGCTGGGTCAACTCCGGCCAGGGCAAGGCGTCCGCTGCAAGCAGGCGCGCAGGCAGGTAGGCAAAAGTCACGTCGGCCACATTGGCGGAGATGCGGAATTCGCCCTTGCCGTCCTGCGCAAACGGGAAATCATGCAGATCCCCCTTGACCTTGAATTTGACGCCGCTGGCTTTGCCCTTGTGGATGGCGTCGCGCACATAATCGCGCACCTGGGGCAGCATCACCAGGGGCAGGTAACGGTGCACACGGTTGCCTTCGGCGCGGCCGAGCGTGCCGGACAAATCCAGCACACCGGGGAAGCGCGAGCGCACGCTTGCCACCCCGGCAACACCCGCCACTGCGCCCGCCCCGCCCACTACAGGCGCGCTGGTCTGCCACTTGAACTGCGCTTGGCCTTCGGCGTCGGCGTTGCTGAACTTCAACGCGGGCGACTGGACCGAGATTTTGTCGCCCTCAATCTGCCAGGCCACATCGCCAGCAAGCTGGGTGAACAGCAAACGGGGGTCTTCAAACATGCCCGGCAGCTCGATCGCGCCCTGGCTCAGGCTTAAGCCCGCCTTGCCGCCGGACTGGTTCAGCTCAAACGTCACATTGGCCCCGCGGATGCCGGGCGCACGCGAATCCGCAGCCGGGTTTTTGGCCGCCAGCGCGAAACCCGCGACGCGGCCCTTGGCGTCGAATTTGCCGGATTCGTCAAACGCGCCATGCCAGTTCGCCTTGATCGTCTCCACCAGGCCCATGGGCGCCCATTGCGCCAATTTGGCATGCACCGCCTCGCCCAGCGGCAGCCGGTCGGCAATTTGGAACAAGGCCGCAAGGTCCAGCCGGTCGGCCTCGACTTCGGTGCGCGCCGCCTTGCTTTGCCCGCCGCTGTGGTTGACGCGGAAATTGCCGCCGGGCCAGCGCACGCCGTCCTCGGTCTGGAATTGCAGATCCTGGGTGGCAAATTCGAAACCGTCGCCCAGGCGTTTGCCGCCGATGCGCCCGGTCACCGTGCGCACGGCCAGCGGCGCCAAGTTTTGCCCGAGCGTGGCATTCACACCCGCCAGGGCCAGGTCCGCTGTGGCACTGGTGAACTGGCCATGGTTGACATCGGCCCAGGCCCGCAATGCGCCCGCGCCTTGCGCCACCTCGACGCCAAAGTCTACATACCGGCCCAGCCGAGCGGCGTCAACACGTTCGAACGCCGCGTAGATCTGGCCGTCCCAAACCTGCCACTGGCCATTGTGCCGGCTCATCAAGGGCTGTTTGAACACCGCCATGGCGCCAAAGCGTCCGCCTATCTCGGGCGGCGGCGTCGCGTCCAGGCGCAGCCGGTGGTTGCGAAAACCGTTGCGCACCACCAGATCAACCTGGCTCAAGGCCAGCGTGGGCTGGGCGCGGGTCTCGTCAGTCCAGTTGACGCTGCCGTTGCGCACCACCACTTCGGTCTGTGAAAACAGCCAGTCCGCGCCCGCGCCATCGTCCGGCCCGGTATTTTTTGAAAAATCCAGCCCGCCCACCAGGATGCGGCCCTGTGCAGTGCGGCGCACGTCAAGCCGGGGCGCTTCAATGTAAAGCTGGTCAAACCCCAGGCGCAGCAGCGACTGCGGCGACAGCGCGGCCACCACACGCGTGAGCGACATGGCGGCACGGCCCTGCTCGTCAAACAGTTTCACGTCGCTCAGTTCAAACGAGGGGATCAGGCCGCTGGAACGCGCCTGGACCGCGCCTATCGCCACCGGCACGCCCAGCAGCTTGGTGGCCTGCGCTTCAAGCATCGGACGAAGCTCGCCGATTCGCGGCACAATGACCAGATGCAACGCGCCCCAGACCGCCGCAAACAGCAGCCACGCCGTCAACATGATGCGCAATGACCAGCGCGCAATGGCCCCGGCAGCCTTCAACAGCGGCGAGGGGGCGGGCGTCAGGTCGGTCATCGTGATGCGTGGAACGTGGCAGGAATTATGACCGCCAACAGCCTTGCAAAGTTGCCGCCCGCCGCGCCGGGCGCCGGCCTGGCGTCCTATTCCCGCTTCGCGCGGCGCGTTCGGCTGCGCTACCAGGCCTTGTTGCCCCAGCTTCGCGCCGGCGTGCCGGATCAGGCGGCGCTGTCTGAACTGTTCGGTGGCTTGGCGGGCGCCGGCCATGGCACCGGACCGGCCCTGCGCATCACGCGCCAACTGGTGCTGGAGCGCCTGCTCTGCCTGGACTGCGATTGCGGCACGCCCCTACAGTCCGTGACTGCCGCCATGACGGCCCTGGCCGAGTTCGCCCTGGATGTCGCCTGCGCCGAGGCGCAGAAATCGCTTGACAGCGTGCACGGCGCGCCGGTGGGCGAAGACGGCCTGCGCGCGCGGTTGTGGGTGGTTGGCATGGGCAAGCTGGGCGCGCGCGAGCTCAACGTGTCCAGCGACATCGATCTGATCTACATCTACGACCAGGACGGCGAGACGGCGGGCGACACGCAGGGCCGCAACAGGATTTCCAACCAGGAGTATTTCGGCAAGTGTGTCCGCGCCATTTACAGCCTGATTGGCGAAACCACTGAACACGGCTTTGTGTTCCGCGTCGACCTGGCGCTGCGCCCCAACGGCAATTCGGGCCCGCCCGCGCTCAGCCTGGGCGCGCTGGAGGAATATTTCTTTGTGCAGGGCCGTGAATGGGAGCGTTTCGCCTGGCTCAAAAGTCGCGTCATCGCGCCGCAACGCCTGGTCCAGGACGGCTCGTCCCAATTGATCCGCCAACTGGTGCTGCCTTTTGTGTTCCGCCGGTATCTGGACTACAGCGTGTTCGACGCCCTGCGCGTGCTGCACCACCAGATCCGTGAACACGCCGCACGGCGCAGCGCGGGCCGGCCCGAGCGCACCAATGACGTGAAGCTGTCGCGCGGGGGCATCCGCGAGATCGAGTTCATCGTGCAACTGCTGCAAGTGGTGCGCGGCGGCCAGTTCCCCGAGCTGCGCACGCGCCCCACCCTGGCCGCCCTGCAACGCCTGGCCAGGGCTGCCTTGATGCCGCAAAAAGCCGCCGACGCGCTGTCGGCGGCCTATGATTTTCTGCGCCGCGTCGAGCACCGCATCCAGTACCTGGACGACCAGCAGACCCATGTGCTGCCGGTGAACGACGACGACCTGGCCTGGATCGCCAGCACCATGGGTTTTGCCGACGCACGTGATTTTCTGGGCCAGCTCGAAACCCACCGCGAAGGGGTCGCGCAGGAGTTTGACGTTCTGCTGGGCGGCGGCCAGGCGCCCTGCAAAAACGGCCTTTGCGCCCAGGCAGCGCCCGAGCAGCCGGATTTTGAGGCCCTGCTTGCGTCCCTGCCCGCCAAATTCCGCGCACGCGTCACTGCCTGGCGCGACCATCCCAAGGTGCTGGCCCTGCGCGAAGAATCGCGCAACCGCCTGGTGCGCCTGGTGGCGCGCACCGGCCAGTGGCTGGCCGAAGGCCGCGTCACCGAAGAGGCGGCGGTGCGCATCGCCGACTGGATCGAACCCCTGCTGCGCCGCGAAAGTTACCTCGCCTTGCTGCTGGAGCGTCCGGTGGTGCACGAGCGCCTGCTGCGCCTGCTTGGCGCGGCGCGCTGGCCTGCGCGTTACCTGGTGCAACACCCCGGCGTGATCGACGAGCTGGCCAGCAATGAGTTGCTGGCCGAGCGCTTCAACGCCGCCGACTTTGAGCGCGACCTCGAACGCCGGCGTGTGTCCCTGCAAATCACCGGCGAAGACGGCGACGAGGCCCTGCTCAACCTGCTGCGCCGCGCCCACCACGCCGAGGTGTTCCGGACCCTGGCGCGCGACATCGAGGGCGTTTTGACGGTCGAGCAAGTGGCCGACGACCTGAGCGCCCTGGCCGAGTCGGTCTTGCGCGTCACCACCCATTGGTGCTGGGGCCGCCTCAAGACCCGGCATCGCGACACGCCGCACATGGCTATCATCGCCTACGGCAAACTGGGCGGCAAGGAGCTCAGTTACGGCAGCGACCTGGACCTGGTTTTTGTGTTTCAGGACCCGGACGAACGCGCCAGCGAAATCTACGCCGCCCTGGTGCGCAAGCTGATCAACTGGCTGACCGTCAAAACCGCCGAGGGCGAGCTGTACGAGATCGACACCGCGCTGCGCCCCAACGGCAACTCGGGCCTGCTGGTCACCAGCTTCGAGGCTTACGCCAATTACCAGCAGCAGCGCGGCAGCAACACCGCCTGGACCTGGGAGCACCAGGCCATGACGCGCGCGCGTTTTGTGCTGGGCGACGACATCCTGCGCCAACGCTTTGACGCCATCCGCAAAGCCGTGATCGTGTCACCCCGCGTAGCCGGCGACCTGGCGCGCGAAATCAACACCATGCGCGACAAAGTGCGCGCCGCGCACCCCGTCAAAGGCGGGCAGTTTGACGTGAAACAAAGCCCCGGCGGCATGATGGACGTTGAATTCGCCGTGCAGTTTCTGGTCTTGTCCCAAGCCGCCAGCCACCCCGAACTCATCGCCAACCTTGGCAACATCGCCCTGCTGGAACGCGCCCAAAACTGTAGCCTGCTGCAGGGCGGCATCGGCCACGCGGCGGCCGACGCCTACCGCGAACTGCGCCGCATGCAACACCAGGCGCGCCTCAACGAGGAGCCGACCCAGGTGGCGGCGTCCCGCGTGCAGGCCGAGCGCGATGCGGTGCTGGCGCTTTGGCGCGCCGTTTTTGGCAGTGTCGCACCGGTTTAGGAGTTAAATCACGCTTTTACCATCATTGGATATGCGTAGTTAGCTATTTTAAATATAGCAATTGGGTTGTGGCAACAAAGGTAACGCGATGGGAAACGGGAGGCCTGAACCCGTCCCCTACGTGACCCCATCCCCTACGCCCTGATCCGTTTCACCAGCGCCGTGGTCGAATACCCGTCCACAAACGGGATCGCCCGCGCCCGCCCGCCGTAGGCCTCGACGACCTGGGTCTCGGCCAGTTTGGCCATGTCGTAGTCGCCGCCCTTGACCAGCAGGTCGGGCTGGAGTTCTGCGATGAGCTCCAGCGGCGTGTCTTCGTCAAACCAGGTGACGAGGCTGACGGATTCGAGCGCGGCGATGACCAGGGCGCGGTCCATTTCGTTGTTGAGCGGCCGGTCTGGCCCCTTGCCCAGGCGGCGCGCCGAGGCGTCGCTGTTTAGCGCCACCACCAGGCTGGCGCCGAGTTGGCGCGCCTGTTCCAGGTAGATCACGTGGCCGCAGTGCAATACGTCGAACACGCCATTGGTGAAGACCAGGGGGCGCGGCAGCAATTGGATGCGCTCGCGCGCGTCGGGGCGGCTGCACAATTTGCTGGCGAGGGCGGGAATTGGTTTGGGGTTGGCTGGCGGGCTTGGGCGCTTCATGCACGCCATGCTAGCAGGCACAGCGACGCGCATTGCAATTCAGAACCTCGGGCAGCCCTGCCATCAACGGCTCACCCGAACGGGTCTTGAAGTTCCAGCTGCAAGGTGCAATCAATCAGGCCGCCACCGCCGCCAGCGCGGCGGGCGCGGCTTCGCGGGCCAGTTCCTTGCGGTATTTGTTGAGGTCTTGCACGGTGTTGAAAGTCTGCCCAAACAGCAGGCCAAGGTTGTGCAGGATGCGGTTCACCACCTTGCCTTCCCACTCGCCGTCAAACTTGATCTGGCTGTCAAGCCAGTGCTCCAGCCATTCGGGATTGGGCAGGCGGCTCTGGATGGTGTCGCGCGGGAAATGCTGTTTGCTGACATGCAGGTTGGTCGGGTGCAGGGCCTGTGAGGTGCGGCGCGAACTGGCCATCAGCACGCCGACCTTGGCAAACGCCGTTTTGGCCTCGACGCCGAAGTTTTTGATGGCGCGTTTCATGTATTTCAGGTAGGCGCCGCCGTGGCGTGCCTCGTCTTGGCTCAAATGGGTGTAGATGCTTTTGATGACCGGCTCGGTGTGCCACTGGCTGGCGCGGCGGTACCAGTGGTTGAGGCGGATTTCGCCGCAAAAATGCATCATGAGCGTTTCAAGTGCCGGGGCCGGGTCGAATTCGAAACGCACCGCGTGCAATTCTTCTTCTGTCGGAACCAGGTCGGGCCGGAAACGCTTGAGGTATTCGATCAGCGCCAGGGAATGTTTTTGCTCTTCAAAAAACCAGACCGACATGAAGGCGCAGAAGTCGCTGTCGTGGCGGTTGTCGCGCAAAAACATCTCGGTGGCCGGCAGGGCCGCCCATTCGGTGATGGCGTTCATCTTGATGGTTTTGGCCTGCTCGTCGGACAGGCGGCTCGCGTCAAACGACTCCCAGGGGATGTCTTTGGCCATGTCCCAGCGGACGGCTTCGAATTGTTTGAAGAGTTCTGGATAGAGCATGGCACGCAGTCCTATAAGGCTGAAGTCATTCTAAGACTGCACTGTGAAACCCTTGTTACCAAATGCGGGGTGTTTCGCCCGCTAATTCGTGGTGTGGCTTCGGCGCGACTCAGCTACGATCTGGCCCCCCGCAAAAAAAGGCCGCCCTGCCCAGCCGCCCTCCCACCCACAGTCGTCAGGCCGGCACGCTGTCGATGAAGCTGGGACGCAGCATCAGTTTGTCCTGCAACTTGGCCAGATTGGCGTGGTCGGCGCGCCAGGTGATTTCGGGGAATCGAAACTCCAGGTAACCCAGGGCGCAGCCGACGGCGATGTCGGCCAGGCTCAGGTGGATGCCGGCGCAAAAGGGCTTGTCGGCCAGGCCCTTGCCCATGGCTTTCAGGCTGGCGCTGACTTTGCCCAGTTGCCGGTCGATCCAGACCTGGCTGCGCTGGGCCTTGCTGCGGCCGTCCCAGGTGGCTTCCAGGCGCGCCAGAATCGACGCGTCAAGCAGGCCGTCGGCCAGGGCCTCCCAGGTCTTGACCTCGGCGCGCTCGCGCCCCAGGGACGGGATCAGCTTGCCAACAGGCGAGAGGGTGTCGAGGTATTCCACAATCACGCGCGAATCAAACAGGGCCTCGCCGCCTTCCATGATCAGGCAAGGCACTTTGCCCAAGGGGTTGGATTGGGCAATGGTGGTGTCCGCCGCCCAGACGTTTTCAGGGGCAAACTGATAGTCCAGCTTTTTTTCGGCCATGACAACACGCACTTTGCGCACATAAGGACTGGTGACGGCTCCGATTAATTTCATGGGCACTCTGGGAATTGGGATTGGCCCATTCTAGCGACAGGGCTATTGCCCAGTGGCGCACCTACAATTGCGGGCATGAGCTTTTCACCGATTTCCGCCCTTTCGCCGCTGGACGGCCGCTACGCGCCGCGCCTGGCCAAACTGCGCCCCCTGATGAGTGAGCAAGGTTACATGCACTGCCGCGTACAGGTCGAAGTGGCCTGGTTCATCGCGCTCAGCGATGCGGGTTTTGCCGAATTCAAACCGCTTTCCGCCGGAGCGCGCACTTACTTGGCTGGGTTGGTGAAGAATTTCAATGAGGCCGACGGCCTGGCCATCAAGGTGATCGAAAAGGTCACCAACCACGACGTGAAGGCGGTGGAATACTGGATCAAGTCCAAGTTTGAAGCCCGCCCAGAATTGCAAAAGGCCGGCGAGTTTGTGCACTTCGCCTGCACCAGTGAAGACATCAACAACACCAGCCACGCCTTGCAGCTCAAGGGCGCGCGCGATCTGGTCGTGTTGCCCGCGCTGGACGCAGTGATCGACAAACTGCGCGACATGGCGCACGCCTTCGCCGACGTGCCCATGCTCAGCCGCACCCACGGCCAGACCGCCAGCCCCACGACGGTGGGCAAGGAGATCGCCAACGTGGTGGTGCGCCTGGCCCGCGCGCGCGAACAGATCGCCGCCGTCAAGATCATGGCCAAGATGAACGGTGCGGTGGGCAACTACAACGCCCACCTGTCAGCCTGGCCGGATTTTGATTGGGAGGCGTTCAGCCAGAAAGTGGTTGAAGCGCCCGCGCCGCCGGGCTTGGGCCTGCACTTCCAGCCCTACAGCATCCAGATTGAGCCGCATGACCACATGGCCGAGCTGTTTGACGCCGTGGCTCGCAGCAACACCATCCTGATCGACTGGGCGCGCGACGTCTGGGGTTATGTGTCCCTGGGTTACTTCAAGCAAAAGCTCAAAGACGGCGAAGTCGGCTCCAGCACGATGCCGCACAAAGTCAACCCGATTGATTTCGAAAATGCCGAGGGCAACCTGGGCCTGGCCAACGCCCTTTTGAAACACCTGAGCGAAAAGCTGCCCATCAGCCGTTGGCAGCGCGATTTGACCGACAGCACGGTGCTGCGCAACATGGGCGTGGCCCTGGGCTACGGCGTGTTGGCCTGCCATTCCATGAGCACGGGACTTGCCAAGCTGGAGATCAATGAAGCAGCCATAGCTGACGACCTGGACGCCGCCTGGGAAGTGCTGGCCGAGCCGATTCAGACGGTGATGCGCCGTTTTGGCCTGCCCGAGCCCTATGAGCAACTCAAGAAGTTCACCCGCGGCGCGCCGATGACGCGCGAGCTGATGCAGGGCTTCATCGCCAAGCTCGACATCCCCGAAGCCGACAAACAGCGCCTGCTGGCCATGACCCCGGGCAGCTACACCGGCAAAGCGGCCGAGCTGGCGCGGCGGGTTTGATTCCTGATGATTTTTTTATGTATGGCGAATTGCCATTGAACCTAATTTATACAATCTGGAAATTGAATCTTCAGGGTGCATAAATTCTCGCGATTTCATTTGATGCTGGATCGGGTTCGTTTCGTCTCTTGAACTCGGCGCAATACATCATAGGCATCGGCGTGTGCCACCTCGCACCAACGCAAAAACTCCAGCACATCAAGGTAGCGTTCACCCGTTTCTATTTTTGAAACGAACGACTGCACTTTGCCCATCTGGTTACCCAATTCGGCTTGTGTCAACCCGGCTTTGACACGCGCCGCTGCGAGTTCTTCGCGCAGTGTGTCGTATCGGGCATCGTAAAGCATGAATTCATGCTAAATTCCGTTTCGGGATATTCCATTTTGGGATTTTTGTCTCGTGTTCCGTACTCAATACTTAAACCAGTCAGGGGAAATCATGAAAACTTTTCATTTATTCATCACCGTCATTTGCACCTCACTTTTAACCGCTTGCGGTGGCGGTGGTGGTGGCGCTCCGGCTGCTACTGGTCCAGCGGCTTCCTCATCGGCGTTTCCGCTGAAGAGCGCCTTCAGCGCCTTGATAGCAGCGGGGGAGACAAAAAGCATGATTGTTTCGGGCACCTGCACCGGAACGGCCAATGCAACAAGAGCTCCGGCTGCAGGTGGCGCGACTTTTGAAGGCGTGGCGGGACGGTTGCCGGCTTCAAGTGCACTTACGATCAGCCTTACCAACTGCACACCAGCGTCCATTGCATCCACCGCAACGGGCTTTTACGACAGCAACTACACGCCACTTGGGTCTAATACTGTCGGTGGAAACTATGGCGTATTTCTGACCGTGCCTGTCATCCCAACCACGGTGGCCGTCGGCGACACTGGCACGCTTGGCACACAAAATCTTTACACCAACAGTGCAAAAACCACACCTGCCGGACAGCGAGTTTCCAGTTATGTTGTTGAAGCCGATACGACTACGACCGCCATCGTGAACCTGATTTCAAAGGAGTTCAACACCTCCAATGTCTTACTGGCTACTGAGCAGGATCGTTACCGAATTTCGGCATCAGGGACTCTGATTCTTGTGTCGATTGATGTTCAGGCCTCTAACGGCTCAACAACGCATCTCTTCCTTCAGTAATTGGAGATGCCAAACCCGTGCCGCCGCTGATCGGCGCGGGCGATTTTCGTGCCACTCGGCGTGAGGCATGGTTCGATCACAATGCAGGCTGTCCAAAAACTGCGTTTGTCCGCATCATTTCCCACCCATGGCCCTCAAATCCACCATCTTCAAAGCCAGCCTGCAAATCGCGGACATCGACCACGGGTATTACGCCGACCACGCGCTGACGCTGGCGCGCCACCCCAGCGAGACGGACGAGCGCATGATGGTGCGCCTGGTGGCCCTGGCCTTGCAGGCGCACAAGCTGCAGACGGTTTGCGGCGGCGACGGCACGCTGGCGTTTGGCGCAGGTTTGAGCGACCCCGACGAACCCGACGCCTGGCTGCGCGACTACACCGGCCTGACGCGGCTGTGGATCGAGGTCGGCCAGCCCGAAGACAAGCCGCTGCTGAAAGCCTGCGGCAAAGCGGATGAAGTGGTGTTGTATTGCTTCAACCCGGCGGCAGAAGTGTGGTGGCGCGGCATCCAGAACAAGCTCCGCCGCCCGCAAAACCTGAGCGTCTTCCGCGTGCCGGCCGAGGCCTCGCAGGCGCTGATCCCCATGGCCCAGCGCAGCATGCAGTTGCAGGCGACCATTCAGGAAGGGGTGCTGATGCTGGGCGACGGCGCCCGCAACGTGGACATTGAGCCGCTTCGCTGGAAATGATTTCCTTGCCGCGCCTCGTGCACGGTCTTCAGAAGCGCCTGCTCTCTGACCGCAATGGCCTGAGAATTCTTGTCAAATAGGGCGTTTTCCCACGCGGAATATGCCTAGTCAGCTACGTTTTTTGCAATGGCTCGGATTTGCATTCGGCCGCCCGCTCGGCGTATTTGTTGAAGCGCCAGGCCGTACCTTCCTGGCTGATGCGCCGCCAGGTCTGGCGTTTTTCTACCGGCCGCATGTCCACCCAATGCTGCACTTCTTCAAACGTGCGGCCACAACCTTTGCAGATGGCGTCGCCCTGGCTGGTCGAACAAATGGCAATGCAGGGCGTGTCGGGAGTGCTGTGGTACCAAGTCAACCAGGCGGCGAAGGCGGCCTTGGGGAATGAAAACTCATCCGCCTCCACCTCATGGAAATACACCATCGACGCATAGACCTCGGCCAGCGCGCGGGTTTCCGCCGCCAGCGAAAAGCCGTCGGGCGATGGTTTTTTGTCGCGCCAGAAGTTGATGGCGGACTCGATGTCGGTGATGTGGATGCCGGCCATGGTGATGTCGTGGGGAGGCGAATCATAGCCCGGCCACGCATCTTTCAATAACCTCTGCTTTTGACTGGACAAGCCATTTGGTGTTTTAATCGTTTCACGAAGGGGAGTAGCTCCCGCTTCTTGCTGCACAGGGAGGTGTCCATCAGGGCATCGTGGCAAGAGGCATCAGCAAATCGTCAATACGAAGCAATGCAAACTTGCAATGCTTCCGGCTTGCTGGGCACATATCGCATGATTCCATGTCGAGCCAGACCTTCGATTGTTGCCCGTAGCGGGTTCAGTCGAGGCGTGTCTGGCGAGCTGCTCAAATCCCTGCTCTCCACCTGGTCCCCATTGACTGATTCGCGGCGGGTTGTTGATCGAAACGACTCGAAAGGACTGTCATGGAATTTCTATCTGCCCCCTGGTGGTCGGCACTGCTGGCCATTATCCTCATTGACCTGGTGCTGGCGGGCGACAACGCCATCGTGATTGCGCTGGCGGCCCGCCACCTGCCCGACAAACTCCGGCGAAAAGCCATCCTGTGGGGTACCGTCGGTGCCATTGCCGTGCGCTCGGTGATGACGCTGGGCGTGGTGTGGCTGCTGGAGATCCCCGGCTTGATGCTGCTGGGCGGCCTGGCGCTGGTATGGATCGCTTACAGGCTGCTGGCCGACGAGGGCGGCGGCGACCACCACGGACCAATCATCACCAGCTTTTGGGGCGCCATGAAAACCATTGTGGTGGCCGACGCCCTGATGGGCGTGGACAACGTGCTGGGTGTGGCCGGCGCAGCCCATGGCGCGATGGATCTGGTGGTGATCGGCCTGCTGGTCAGCGTGCCCATCGTCGTGCTGGGAAGCACGGCCGTGCTCAAGCTGGTCGAACGATTCCCCGCCATCGTCCAGCTGGGCGCGGCCGTGCTGGCTTACACGGCAGCGCAAATGATCGTCAATGAACCCTTGCTCGACGCTGTGTTCGACCCGCCACAACTGCTGCACACTGCCGCGCGCTGGGCCACCTACGCCGTTGCCGTGGCGGGCGTGTTGATCGCGGGCCGCCGGGCCAGCCGCCCGCAGCGCCAGCCCGTTGCTTGACAACCGGCCCAAGCTGTTTTGTATTTTCAAGTTTGAACTTCAAAAAGGAATGCATCATGGACAACATCATTGTGTATCTGGACGACGCAGCCCACGCCTTGCAGCAACTCACGCCCATGAAAACGGGTGAACCTTCGGGCTTCGAGTCACTTCAGGGAACGATTGCAACCCAGTGGATCCTGGTGGCCTGCCCGCCGCGCCTGACCCGGCATATCAACAAATGGGTCAACTACAACGCGCGCGAAAGCTGGCGCAACAAGTGGAGCGAACGGGTTTTTGCCCAAGTGGCACCGATGCTGGAAACCCGCAACGACAGCGTCGTGACCCTGGTGGCTACCGGGATCCTGACCGATTTGACCGGCCATCTGCTCGCCAAATATCGCCCGGCGCGCGTGTTCGACGCCCGGCGCACCCGGCTTGGCCAGGACTTGGCGCCCGTCACGCGCAACCAGCCCACCGAACACGACAGCCGCTGGAGCCTGCCCGGGGCCGTGGTGGGCATGGGGGCCCTGCTGGTGCTGGCATCTGATTGAGACCTGCCGGTACGGCTGGTTCAGGAGGTAATGGGCAGAGTGATATTCTCTGCCCATGAAACTCATCGCAAAATGGCTGCTCAGCGCAGCCGCCCTGTTGGCCGTGGCGCACCTTTACAGCGGCGTCGTCGTCACCAGCTTCACGTCGGCGCTGATCGCCTCGTTCGTCATCGGGCTCTTCAACACCATCCTCAAGCCGGTCCTGGTGGTGTTGACCCTGCCGGTGACGCTGGTCACATTGGGTCTGTTTTTGTTCGTCATCAACGCCTTGATGTTCTGGGCGGCGTCGGGCGTGCTGGACGGTTTTCACGTCAATGGCTTCATGGCGGCCCTGATTGGCTCCCTGATTTATTCGCTGATCGGCATCGTGATCGAATCAGCGCTCAACAGCCTGTTCTCTAAGAAGTAGCGCGTTCTGGCGCGTGCGGGTGTCGATGATGGACGCCTCGATGTCGTCGGCCGTGCCATTGGCGCGGCCGCTTCGCGCCAATTCCCGCACCAGCTCCTGCGCGGCCTTGAAACGGTCTTGTGCGCCGGCGTAATCCAGCTGGGCCACCCTTGCTTCCGCGTCCGAACGGATTGCACCCAGACGCTGCCCCAAAGCGGCCTGGGCGCTTGAAAGCAGTTGCCAGGCCTGGGCGTCGCGCGGATGGGTGGCGACCCAGGTTTGCAGGGCTTGCGCGGCTTCTTTGGCAGCGCCGGTGCGGACTTGGGCCTGGGCCAGCAGCAGCAGCTCGGGGCGGCCTGCTGCGGCTTGTGATGGAGGCAGCGCCGCCAGCGCCGTCAGCGCTTTGAGCGGGTCGCCGCCGGCCAGGGCCAGTTCGGCGGCCAGCAGGCGGGTGAGGCGGGCGGCGCGGTCGTCTGTGCGCGCCAAGGCCTCCAGACGGGCCTGCAAAGCAGCCATGGCACTGGCATCGCGCAGCCGCTGGGCCGCCATGGCCGCGCCGTACAGGATGCCCGCCTGGCGCGCCGCGTCCAGGGCCGCAAAGCCGCCGCCGCCAGCCGGACTGGCCAGATTGGCCCATGCGCGCAGGGCGTCCACACTGGCGTCCGACAACACTTTGGCGCGTGCGGCCAGCATGGCGTGTTCCAGCGTCTGCACTGGCAGCGGCGTTCTGGCCGCGCCCGGGGGCTGGCGCGACTGCATGTCGGCGATGCGCTCGGTGGTCAGCGGGTGGCTGCGCAGGTAGGGGAACGAGCCGCTGTCGTTGAGCCGGGACGCGGCCGTGAGTTTGTCGAACATCGTCACAAACCCTTGCGCCTCGAAGCCCGCCTGGGTCATCACGCCAAAACCGATGCGGTCGGCCTCGCGCTCCATGTCGCGCGAAAAATTAAGCTGGTTTTGCGCCGCCACGGCCTGGCCGCCAACGATCAGGGCATTGGCGGCATCGGGGCTCTTGCTGGCGGCCAGGGCGCCCAAGATCATCGCGCCGACCAGCCAGGGTGTTTGCGCGCCTTGTTTGGAAATCAGGCGCGAGATGTGGCGCTGTGTCACGTGGCTGAGCTCGTGCCCCAGCACCGAGGCCAGCTCGTCGCGGCTGCTGACCACGGCGACCAGGCCCAAATGCAGGCCGAAATAGCCGCCGGGCAGGGCGAAGGCGTTGACCGTGCGGTCACGCCCCATCAGGATCTCCCAGACAAAACGCTCATCGAGCTCGGCGTTGAGTTCGCCGCGCAGGCGCGCCGCCGCCAGCAGGGGCTGCCAGATGCCCGAGACGTATTCGCCCAGCAAGGCGTCGTCGATGTAGTCCGGGTCGCGGTACAACTCGCGCGCGATGCGGTCGCCCATGCGGCGCTCGTTGCTGGGCGTCAAGTCGGAGCCGTCGCCCAGGTTGGGGAGTTGGCCGGACAAGGGTGGCGACGCGTTTTGTGTCACGTTCTGCGCCGTGTTTTGCGCCATCGACAGCGGCGCGGCCCAGCCCGATAACGCTACTATTATTAGCGCTGACATCACCCGTCCCACAATGGAAAAATGGTGTTTTGACTGGAGACTTGGGGTCAAAATTAATCCAGCGGCAGCTACGCCCTGACCTCGGCGCTGGCGGGGTCAAGCAAGACCGTCCAGAAGGTTTTGCGGCCAATCATGGGCACGTAAACCAGACTTTGGGCGCCTGGCCCGGCGCCGACCAGCAGGCGGTCGATCTCGCTGGCGCGATTGGCGAAACGGGCCTTCAACCGGCTCACCGGCTGCGCGATCTTGAGGATGCCGGGCGGCGTCCTGGTCAAGAGTTCCGGCGCCACGTCGATCGCGTGCACGACGCGAAAGCGGTCGTATTCAAACACCATGTGCACCGGGCGCGCGACAAACACCGTCCACAGCCCATAGCCCAGGGCGCTGAGTTGCAACAGGGCCACGACCATCAAGTCGCGGTCGCCCGAAATTTCGCGGTACGGATAGGGGTACCAGATGCCAAATACCAGCAAGGCGGCCAGTGCCGCCACAATCAGGCTCACGCCCAAGTGGATGCCGCTGGCCTTGAGCCGGTCGGCCCAAAATGAGATGTTTGCTGACGTGTTCTCGATTGCCATGCTCATAGGATGTGTTGATTCTCTCAAGTGTCGGGGCAGCAAAGCGTCAAGCTCAGGTAAAGTTTGTCACTTGCCGCCAGTCCGGCCGCCCCGCCAAACGCCATTTATACCCTGTCATGACCACACTCACCCATTTCGACTCCCAAGGCCAGGCCCATATGGTTGATGTGGCCGCCAAAGCCAGCACGCACCGCGTGGCCCGAGCCGGCGGGCGCATCGACATGTTGCCCGCCACGCTGGCCCTGATTGAAGCGGGCACGGCCAAAAAAGGCGATGTGCTGGGCATTGCACGCATCGCCGGCATCCAGGCGGCCAAGAAAACCAGCGACTTGATTCCCCTCTGTCACCCGCTGGCGCTGACCCGCGTTGCTATTGAATTTATATCTAACTATGAAGATGCTACAAGGACAAATGGCGTATTTTGCACTGCAACCGTGGAAACCGTCGGCCCCACCGGTGTAGAGATGGAAGCGCTGACCGCCGTGCAAGTGGCCCTGCTCACAATTTACGACATGTGCAAGGCGGTGGACCGGGGCATGACGATCAATGACGTCAGGCTGCTGGAAAAACAGGGCGGGAAATCAGGGCATTTTGTGGCGCCGAAGTAGGGCGGTGCGCGCTGGCGCGGTTCAGCGGCGTCAAACTCAGCGATATCAGGGCTGCGTGTGTTCTTTGACCCATTTCTGGTACTGGCCGGCAAATGCAGCCTGATAACGCAGCTTGAAGAACTCGACTTCTTGCGCCAGACCCAGCAACTCGGCGCTGTCGATCAGCTTCTCGACCACTCGCGCTTCGGGCGAGAAATGCAGCAGCTCATGCGCCATCTTGTTCAGGCGCGGCGCGTTGTCGGCGTTGAGCGCCGTGGTCGTCAGTTCGGCAAATTGAACCTGGTTGCGAAACAGCCACGAGTCTTTGATCTTCGCCAGCGTGTTGGTCCGGTAGGCCTCGTCACGCGCCGCAGGGGCCAGATAGATCTGGCTGATGCGGTGGTAGTCCCACGCAGCGTACGCTGCGAATGCAATTGTTATGATAGCAATACAACGAATAATGACGAGGGTAAACGGGTCAATTGGCACTTTGATTGCAGCCGGCACAGCTTCCTCGACCGAATTAACGCCGTGCAGTGCAGGCGTCCTCCACAACAGCAGGATGCAGATGCCAAACGCCATCTGGAACGGCCCGTACCAAAGCGGGTATTCCAGCATGCTGTGCAGCAAAATCACGGCCAACACGCCCCAGGCCATCTGCCGTGTGGGGTCACGTTCACGCCAGGGCTGGGCGCGCCATACCAGCCAAAGCCCGGTGCCGCAAATCAACAGCGCCGCCGGAATGCCCAATTCCACCGCCAGGTGCAACGGCAGGTTGTGCGCGTTGTCCAGAATTTCGCAGAAGCGCGGGCCTGGATAAAGCGTGATGAAGTGCGCGAAATCCAGCTCGCCCCAACCCCAGCCGAACCAGGGCTTTTGTGAGATCAGGTGCAACACATTGCCCCACAGCGTGATGCGGCTGGAGCAGGTTGGGTCGCCCTCGTGCAGGCGGGCCAGAATGCCGCTGGCGCCCAATTCACGTCCGATCAGCAAAGGCAGGGCGATGCTTGCCACGGCATAGGCGAGAAGGGCCACAAAGACCCCCCGACGCGTGAACGGCTGGCGCCAGCCACCCCACCACCAGGCCAGACCCGCCAGCATCAGCAGTTGCATCAGCCCGGTGCGCGAGGATGAGGCGGCGTTTCCTGCCGACAGAAGCACGGTGGCCAAGATCAACACGCCAGACACCAAAGCGGATGGCCGGCAGCCACTGGGTCCAGTCGAATCCAGGCCCTGCGGTTTGACCGCCCTGCTGCCGCCTTGAATCAGCCACCAAAATAAAGCCACTAGGCCTATGTTGGTCAAGGACGAAAACTGGTTGCGTTGGCGCAAGTTGGCGAAGGCTTCGCCGACTGCCGAGGTGTTGACCCAGGGGGAAAGCTGCGCGCTTGCGCCAAGATATTGGAACTGGGCGAACATTGAACTGAGCAGAGCCGCCGCCAGCCAGGCTTGAGCCGTCGATCGGGCCAAGTTTTGTGAGAACGCCCCAGCCATCAGCAGGGCCGCAGTCGAAGCCGACACCATCGACACTAGCCCGGGCATGACGGCGGGTGATGGGCCTGGCGCGAAAGGGTTGAGCCACAGCAGGGTGAGAAAAATCACTGAGGCTAGCTGTGGCACGGAGGTCGGCACCGCTGGGAAAGAACGCATCAAGACAGTCCCCGACACAAGCAAAAAAGGCCAAGACGGCACTCAGCACGATTCTCGCTACTTGTCAGGGGAAGTTTATTGCAGCTCGGCAATGGCACAACGGCAATATCCACGCTCCTAGACGGTTTACACACGCAAGGCTGGTGAGCGATTTTCGGGGATCGCGCAGACATGGGGGTCAATCAATCTTGACCAGGGCCAACTCCGGATATTTTTCATCACGAATTGCGCGGAATTCGTCGACAGCAGAGCGATAAAGCTTGTCCCCGTACAAGGCCTTGATGTTGCGAAGTTGCTTGCTTGCTTCCGCTGGCTGGCCGTTGATCCCCAGCGCGACAATATATTTCATATTGAGCGCGCCCCAGTGTCGGCTCAAGTTGGCTTTGCGCAAGCGCTCGATTTCGGTCTTTGACATGTTCCGGGCGGGGCTCAGTCGGCCCATCTTGAGCAAATCGTCCAGTTGCGTGAGCAAGAACAGCGACGGTGCATGATAGTCGACTGCTCTTGACCCGACGTTTCGCATTTCGAATCGCATAACTCGAAAATCTTCTTCCGCGTCGAGATATTCAAGTGTGGCCGATCCGCATAAAACCCCAAAGCCGAATATTCCGGCAATCATCGGCAGTCTCTCTGGCCACGGCACACCCTGGAAAACTCGAAATCGTTGGGGCATTTGCCGGGCATTCAAGATGCCGTATATCCAAGCAATTGGAATCAGAAAATAAGCATAGGCAAATGGAAACTCCACCATGCTATGCACAAGAAAAGGAATGGTGGCTGAAAACAGCAGGCATTCGGTAGCGTCTTTAAGATCCCTCACCGTTCGCAAGAGCCACCAGGCCCCGAGAGTCAACAGCAAGATGCCTAAAGGCAAACCAAGCCAGGCAAGCACATCAAGTGCCGCGTTATGGGCATAGTCGGTCGGAATGTCACCTGGCACGAATTCGGCGCCGATGGTTTGAGCTACCCCAGTTTGCCGCCAGCCATACCCAAACCAGGGTGCCTGACAGAGTCCTGCAACCACCTGTTTCCAGATCGTGATCCGCGCATGATCCAAGCTCAGTGCGCCCTCCCGGGGCGGTTGCAGGGCAAGGAACTCGGTAAGGGTGCGCCAAATGCTCCAGAGAACCGCAAGCATGGCCCACCATATCGCCACGACGCGAAAACCGCCAATCCGCCATGCTGGCCTGGTTCCCAGAATTAAAAAACCGCCGACAAAAAATGCGCTGAGCAGGCCGGCTCGTGATTCTGTGGCAATTACGCCAACCGACAACAGGCACGAAATGGAAAACAAATGCCAAGTCTTGAGCCGCCTGTGCACGTAAAGAATATAGGCAAACACCTGAGCCATAACCAACAATGTAGCCAATAGATTGGGTTGGGCCAAATTGGCGTAAGGTCGGTTGGTGCCATGCTCTGCGACAAAGAGTGCAATATCCTGTTCAAGGTTTAGCCACTGTAGGATCGCCATGAAACTGGATGTGCAGGCTGCGATAACCATGAGTGCCGCGGCCAAATTGAGCACGCGCTCAAACTCACCGGAAACCAACGCAGTTCGCGCGCCCAACCACCACGCCCAGCAAATTGCCAACAGATAAATGCTACTGACCAGTGCATCGCCACTGAAGAAGATCAACCCCGAGGCCCATTGCAACCAAATCAAAGCAATTAGCATCGAAAAAATTGCCACCGTCGCACGAGGCAACTTGACTGCTATTGAGCCAAAAACAGCCACCCCGCAAAACAGCATCAATGCCGCAAACATGGCCGCTTCATTGTGGAAGCCAACCCAAGGTGGGTAGTGGTTTGGTATCAACCACGCGGTCAAAAAAAGAATGGCACCCATTGCATAAATGGGCTTTCTAAATGGAAAACGCCCCTTGCGGGGCGCTGTCGAGTTCAGCACAACTTCAAGAGAAGCTTAGCTGCCGCGGCAAGACGAGGGGAGATACTTTGACAAAACAGTGGTGCCGACGCCCCCGCAAATCCACTGCCCAACTGGCGTGCCAGC
>JANMVT010000200.1:0-9533 GCA_031392945.1 Rhodoferax sp.
TTTGAAGGCCTCGCGTAAGAAATTTATTGCATGCTCCCACCTGAATTGCTGCATTGCAATAGAATTTTGCCTTCGCCCAACTTTATTGCCGCGATTGAAGCCGTGTTCAAATAATTACAAAGCAGCTACCAACAAGAAAGCCTTTACATGACCGAACTGGCCACATCCCCGCGCCCCAAACGGCCCGAATTCCGCAACATCCATGTGTTCAAGGATTTGCCGTCTTACCGGCTTCCGCCAGCGGGCATTGTGTCGATCCTGCATCGCATCAGCGGTTTCATCATGTTTTTGCTGCTGCCCTTCATCATCTGGATGTTTGACACCTCGATATCCTCCGAAATCTCATTCGCCCGCTTCACCGGCGCTTTTGGGCGCGGCATCGGCTTTGTGCCCGGCTTCTTCATCAAGCTGGTGGCGCTGGCCCTGATCTGGGCTTATCTGCACCATTTCATCGCCGGGCTGCGCCATTTGTGGATGGACATCAGCCATGCCGCCGTCAGCAAAGAGTTTGGCAAGAGTTCGGCGATTGCCACGCTGGCCCTGAGCGTTGGCTTGACCGTGATCCTCGGCGCCAAGCTGTTTGGCCTGTATTAACCGTATTAAGTTGGAAACTGCCATGTCTGTCAATTACGGCTCCAAACGCATCGTTGTCGGCGCCCATTACGGCCTGCGCGACTGGCTGGCCCAGCGCGTCACGGCGGGCCTGATGGCCCTGTTCACCCTGGCCGTGCTGGCCCAGGTGATCTTCTCCAAGGGCCCAATCGGCTATGACAAATGGGCCGGCATCTTCTCCAGCCAGTGGATGAAGGTGCTGACCTTCACCGTCATCATCGCCCTGGTTTATCACATCTGGGTCGGCATGCGCGACATCTGGATGGACTATGTGACCTCCGCCGTGTGGTTGCGCCTGTGCCTGCAAATTTTTTCCATTGTCTGGCTGGTGGGCTGCGCGGGCTGGGCGATCCAGGTTTTGTGGCGGCTGTGATTCAGAAGAACAAGAATAGATTCCAAGGCAAAAATTCATGACTTATTCAGTAGCCAAACGCAAATTTGATGTGGTGATCGTCGGCGCCGGCGGTTCCGGCATGCGCGCGTCCCTCCAGTTGGCCCGCGCCGGCCTGAACGTCGCGGTGCTGACCAAGGTGTTCCCGACCCGCTCGCACACGGTGGCGGCGCAGGGCGGCATTGGCGCCTCTTTGGGCAACATGAACGAGGACAACTGGCACTACCATTTTTACGACACCGTCAAGGGCTCGGACTGGCTGGGCGACCAGGATGCCATCGAGTTCATGTGCCGCGAAGCGCCCAACGTCGTCTATGACCTCGAACACATGGGCATGCCGTTTGACCGCAACCCGGACGGCACAATTTACCAGCGCCCCTTTGGCGGCCACACCGCCAACTACGGCGAAAAAGCCGTGGAGCGCGCCTGCGCCGCCGCAGACCGCACTGGCCACGCCATGTTGCACACCCTGTACCAGCAAAATGTGCAGGCCAAGACCAGCTTCTTCGTTGAATGGCTGGCAATGGACTTGATCCGCGATGCGGATGGCGACGTGGTCGGCGTAACGGCGCTGGAGATGGAAACCGGTGACGTGCACATCCTCGAAGCCAAAACGACTTTGCTGGCCACGGGCGGCGCGGGCCGGATATTTGCGGCTTCGACCAACGCCTTCATCAACACGGGTGATGGCCTGGGCATGGCGGCGCGCGCGGGCATTCCGCTTGAAGACATGGAGTTCTGGCAGTTCCACCCCACCGGCGTGGCCGGCGCCGGTGTGCTGCTGACCGAAGGCTGCCGGGGCGAAGGCGCGATTCTGCGCAACGCCGATGGTGAACGTTTCATGGAGCGTTACGCACCCGCCTACAAAGACCTGGCACCACGCGACTACGTGTCGCGCTGCATGGACCAGGAAATCAAGGAAGGCCGGGGTTGTGGCCCGAACAAGGACTACATCAACCTGGACATGACGCATCTGGGCGCGGACACCATCATGAAGCGCCTGCCCTCGGTGTTTGAGATCGGCCACAACTTCGCCAATGTGGACATCACCAAGGAGCCGATCCCCGTGGTGCCGACGATCCATTACCAGATGGGCGGCATCCCGACCAATATCAACGGCCAGGTCGTGACGCAGGACGCCGGCAACAAGAGTGTGGTTGTGAATGGTTTGTATGCGGTTGGCGAGTGTTCCTGCGTGAGCGTGCATGGCGCGAACCGGCTAGGAACCAATTCCTTGCTGGACTTGCTGGTATTTGGCCGTGCGGCGGGCAACCACATTGTCGAGTACAACAACAAGAACAAATTGCACAAACCGCTGCCTGCGGGTGCAGCCGACGCGACCGTTGCGCGCCTGGAGCGGCTGGACAACGCCACCAGCGGCGAGTATGCACAGGATGTGGCCAATGACATCCGCGCCGCCATGCAGCAGCATGCGGGCGTGTTCCGCACCCAGGCCACAATGGACGAGGGTGTCGTCAAAATTGCCGCCCTGCGCGAGCGCGTCAAGAACATCAACCTCAAAGACAAATCCAGGATCTTCAACACCGCGCGCATCGAGGCGCTGGAAGTCGAGAACCTGATTGAAGCGGCCGAGGCCACCATTGTCTCTGCGGCCGCCCGCCATGAAAGCCGTGGCGCCCACACCGTGGACGACTATGCCGACAGCCCTGCCCACCCGAATGGCCGCAACGACGCCGAGTGGCACAAACATACGCTGTGGCACAAAGAGGGCAACCGCCTGTCTTACAAGCCGGTGCAAATGACGCCACTGACGGTGGCGAGTGTGGAACTCAAGACACGCACTTTCTAAAAGCACGCCGCAAAAGAACACTGAGATCACTCCATGACAAAACGCACGTTCTCCATCTACCGCTACGACCCGGACACCGACGCCAAGCCCTACATGCAGACGATCGAGGTCGAGCTGGATGGCAGCGAGCGCATGTTGCTCGACGCGCTGATGAAACTCAAGGCGATTGACCCGGCGATTTCATTCCGCCGCTCCTGCCGCGAAGGCGTCTGCGGTTCGGATGCCATGAACATCAACGGCAAGAATGGCCTGGCCTGCCTGACCAATATGCGCAGCCTGACCGGCACGATTGTGTTGAAGCCCTTGCCGGGCCTGCCCGTGATCCGCGATTTGATCGTGGACATGACGCAGTTCTTCAAGCAGTACAACTCGATCAAGCCGTATTTGATCAACGACAACGTGCCGCCCGAGAAAGAGCGCCTGCAAAGCCCCGAGGAGCGCGACGAGCTCAACGGACTGTACGAATGCATTCTGTGCGCAAGCTGTTCCACCAGTTGCCCGAGCTTCTGGTGGAACCCGGACAAATTTGTCGGCCCCGCCGGTCTGCTACAAGCCTACCGCTTTATTGCGGACAGCCGAGATGAAGCCACCGCCGAGCGCCTGGACAATCTGGAAGACCCCTACCGGCTGTTCCGCTGCCACACCATCATGAACTGTGTCGATGTTTGCCCCAAAGGTTTGAACCCGACCAAAGCGATTGGCAAGATCAAAGAAATGATGGTGCTGCGCACGGTTTGAGCGCCGCAGGAAGATTGGACGTGCCTGAAGTTTTGAACGTTGAACAGCCGGATGGGGTCATAGGAGAGCGGGCGTTAAGCCGCCTCAAGTGGCGCTGCCGCCGGGGCCTGCTGGAGAACGACATCTTCATCGCGCGATTTTTCAGGCGTTATGAGTCGCAGCTGACCAACGGCCAGGCGCGCGTCCTGGGCGACTTGATGGACTTGAGCGACAACGATTTGCTGGACCTGCATCTGGGCCGCAAACCGCTGCCAGAGGTGGACGCCGGGCTGGACCGGCCCGAAGTGCAAGAAGTTTTGTGTATGTTGCGGGAAATCCGTTGAAAGGCGAAAAATGAAATTAGCAAACAACAAGGCCACCCTGTCGTTTTCAAACGGCAGCCCCAGCGTGGAAATGCCGGTTTACAGCGGCAGCGTAGGCCCGGACGTGATCGACATCCGCAAGCTGTATGCGCAAACCGGCATGTTCACCTATGACCCGGGCTTCCTGTCCACGGCAGCCTGCCAGTCGGCCATCACCTACATCGACGGCGACAAGGGTGAGCTGCTGTACCGCGGCTATCCCATCGAGCAACTCGCCGTCAACTGCGACTATATGGAAACCTGCCATCTGCTGCTGTACGGCGAGTTGCCCAATGCAGAAGGCAAGGCCAAATTCAGCAAGCTCGTTTCCATGCACACCATGGTCAACGAGCAGATGCAATTTTTCCTGCGCGGCTTCAGGCGCGATGCGCACCCCATGGCCATCATGACCGGCCTGGTGGGCGCCTTGTCCGCTTTCTACCATGACAGCACGGACATCAACAACCCCCAGCACCGCGAAATCGCCGCCATCCGCCTGATTGCCAAAATGCCGACCCTGGTGGCCATGGCCTACAAATACACCATGGGCCAGCCCTACATCTACCCGCGCAACAATTTGAGTTATGCCGGCAACTTCCTGCACATGATGTTTGCCACGCCTTGCGAGGAGTACGTGGTGAGCCCGGTGCTGGAGCGCGCCGTGGACCGCATCTTAACCCTGCATGCCGACCACGAACAAAACGCTTCCACCTCGACCGTGCGCCTGTGCGGTTCGTCGGGCACCAACCCGTTTGCCGCCATCGCAGCCGGTGTGGCCTGCCTGTGGGGCCCCGCGCATGGCGGTGCCAACGAGGCCTGCCTGAACATGCTTGAAGACATCCAGAAGATGGGCGGCATCAGCAAAGTCGGCGAGTTCATGGAAAAGGTCAAAGACAAAAATTCCGGCGTCAAGCTCATGGGTTTTGGCCACCGGGTTTACAAAAACTACGACCCGCGCGCCAAGCTGATGCAGGAGACCTGCAAGGAGGTTCTCAAGGAACTGGGCCTGGAAAACGACCCCCTGTTCAAACTGGCCATGGCGCTGGAGAAAATCGCCCTGGAAGACGATTATTTTGTGAGCCGCAAGCTCTACCCCAACGTCGATTTCTATTCCGGCATCGTGCAACGCGCCATCGGCATTCCCGTGCCTCTGTTCACCGCCGTGTTCGCCCTGGCCCGTACGGTGGGCTGGATCGCGCAGCTCAATGAAATGATCGGCGACCCGGAGTACAAGATTGGCCGCCCGCGCCAGCTGTTCACGGGCTCGACCTCGCGCAACGTGGTTGCGCTGGCGCAGCGCTAGACGCCTGGGCATCCGTTCCCGCTCAAGCCAAACCCGCCAGATGGCAACATCGGCGGGTTTTTTTCGCCCTCAGGGTTTGTCGGGCTTGCTGACCATCAATTTGGACAGCGACGCGAAGGGATTGGGT
This sequence comes from Rhodoferax sp., assembly GCA_031392945.1. Classification (GTDB taxonomy): domain Bacteria; phylum Pseudomonadota; class Gammaproteobacteria; order Burkholderiales; family Burkholderiaceae_C; genus JANYCG01. Next base: position 5,323 of record JANMVT010000200.1, read on the forward strand.
TTTTCCGAGGCTGCCGCCTCAAAGTCGGCGTCCGCCACCGCTAATTTGACGGGCACCGGGCAGACCTCATGGCGTGGGATCAGGGGCAAGTCCATCACCAACTCGTCCTCTATCAATTCGGCCAGGTTGAATTCCCGGCTCAGCACCAGCAAGTCTTCATCCACCTCGTCGTCCTGCGCCAGCGCCTCTTCTTCGGTGGTGACAAAACGAAACGCCCGCGAGACAGCCACCGGCACCTCGACCGGCCCCAAGCAGCGCTGGCAAACCAGGGGCAAGGCGGTGGCCAGCGTCAGATGCAGCCAGAAAGCCGACTTGCCTTCCGGCCCCAGGCGGGTTTCGCCGCGCGCCGACCAGTTCAGCGGCAAATCGGGGCCTTGCCCTTGCAGGTCTTTCGCAAGGCGCTCATATCTTGATAGCAAGTCGCGGCCCGATATCTCGCCATTGGTTTGGGCCAGGGCCTTGACATCGAGGCGCGTGGGAGCGGACTGGTTTTCCATCAACGCAGTGTACGGGAAGCCGCACGGCCACATCGGCCGAGGCCGCTACGTGCAAGATTACTGCAAGATAATCAGGGCATGCCCCAAGCCACCACAAGACAACTCATCCTGGGCTCCACATCGCCCTACCGGCGTGAACTGCTGCTGCGCCTGCGCCTTGATTTTGAAGTCGTTTCGCCCCAGGTGGACGAGACCGCCCTGCCCGGCGAAGCCCCGCGCAAGCTGGCGATCCGCCTGGCCCTGGCCAAGGCACAAGCGGTGGCGCGCCTGCACCCGCAGGCGGTGGTGATCGGCTCGGACCAGGTGGCCGACCTGGACGGCGCGCCCCTGGGCAAACCTGGCAGCCACGCTCGCGCCATTGAGCAGTTGAAACGCATGTCCGGCCAAACCGTGGTCTTCCAGACGGCCGTCGCCGTGGTTTGCCTTGAGACCGGGTTCACGCAGCAGGATTTGGCCCCCGTGCATGTGAAGTTCCGGGAATTGAGCGATACCGAAATCGAGGCCTACCTGCTCGCCGAAAAACCTTACGACTGCGCCGGCAGCGCCAAGAGCGAGGGCTTGGGCATCGCCCTGCTCGAATCCATAGCCAACGACGACCCGACCGCCCTGGTCGGTCTGCCCCTCATCCGCACCTGCCGCATGATCCGCGCCGCCGGGATTGCCGTTTTATGAGCAGGCCGGTGCCGAACCCGGGGGTTCTTTACCTCGTCCCCGCCCCGCTGGACTTCGGCTGCGCCGAACAGGCCCCGCTGCAAGAGGTGATCCCCTTGGGCACGTTGCAGGCCGCCGCCCGCCTGAGCCACTGGATCTGCGAAAACGCCAAAACCACCCGCGCTTATTTGAAGCGTGTGAACGAGTTGCAGCCCTTGTCAAACCAGCTTCAAGCGCTGCAAATTCAGGAACTGCCGCGCGAAGTCCACAAAAAAGGCGACCACCTGGGCCAGTTCGATGCCAAGCACCTGTTGGCACCGGCCTTGCAAGGCCATGATATCGGCCTGGTCAGCGAAGCCGGCATGCCCGCCGTGGCCGACCCCGGCTCGTCCGTGGTGCGCGCCGCGCACGATTTGGGCATCCGGGTGGTGGCGCTTACCGGGCCGGTGTCCCTGCTGCTGGCGCTGGCCGCCAGCGGCTTGAACGGGCAGAACTTCGCCTTTGTGGGTTATTTGCCAACCGATGCCGCCGAGCGCGTCGCCCGCATCCGCGAGCTGGAGTCGCTGGCGCTGAAAACCGGCCAGACCCAGCTGTTCATCGAAACGCCTTACCGCAACCAGGCCATGGCGCAGGCCCTGGTTCAAACCCTGCAACACAACACACGTCTGGCAGTGAGCAGCGGGCTCACCTTGCAGAGCGGCTCGACGCGCAGTGAAACCGTCAAGGCCTGGAAACAGAAGGCATCCTCGCTGAACAACGCGACGCCAGCAGTGTTTGCCATCGGACGCTAAAGTCCCTTCCGGCCTTCCAGCCGTCTAGCGCAGCGCCGGAATCGCCCCCATCAAACGCATGGCCCGCACCGAGCCTTCGCCGATCGACGCGCCAAAGCGCTTGACCAGGCGCTCGGCCACGTTGTCGCGCCGGGTGTAGTCAATGAGCTCCTCGGCCTTGACGACTTCACGGGCCACGTAGTCCAGATTGCCCAGGTGGTCGGCCAGGCCCATTTCGATGGCTTGCTGGCCGCTCCAGAACAGGCCGCTGAACATCTCCGGCGTCTCCTTCAGGCGCTTGCCGCGCCCGGCCTTGACCACGTCGATGAACTGCTTGTGGATCTGGTTCAGCATGGTCTGCGCGAAGGCGCGCTGCTTGTCGGTCTGCGGGCTGAACGGGTCGAGAAAACCCTTGTTCTCGCCGGCTGTCATCAGGCGGCGCTCCACGCCGAGTTTGTCCATCAAGCCGGTGAACCCAAAACCGTCCATCAAGACCCCGATGCTGCCGACGATGCTGGCCTTGTCCACAAAGATTTGGTCGGCTGCCACGGCAATGTAATAGGCGGCCGAGGCGCAGGTTTCTTCCACCACGGCGTAGACCGGCTTTTTGTGTTTGGCCTTGAGGCGGCGGACCTCGTCGTTGATGATGCCGGCCTGCACCGGGCTGCCGCCGGGCGAGTTGATCGACAGCACCACGGCCTGGGCGTTGGCGTCTTCAAAGGCGCTGCGCATCGCCGCCACGATCAGGTCGGCGCTGGCCTCGCCGCCGGCGCCAATTTCACCCTTGATTTCGACCACGGCCGTGTGCGGGCCCGAGATGTCCTTGGACGCGCCGGTGCGCCCCATCGCCGACCAGGCCAGAAAGATGAAGAACCCCAGCCAGGCCAGCCAGACGATGGTTTTCCAGCGGCGATGGGCTTTTTGCTCGTTCAGCGCAGCGAAAGCCAGCTTCTCCAACGTGGCGCGCTCCCAGCTGGAGGTTTGCGCCCCGCCTTGATTTGCTACATTTTTAGAAGCTGACTGTGCTGATTCCGTGAGGGCTTCAGGCTGTTTTGGCTCCGAACCGGGGGAAACTGCCTGGTCCGGGTGCTGGGTGTTCTGGAAATCGGTCATGCAAGGCTCGTGATAATTGGTTAAAACTCAATGGGTTTGAGATTGTGGGCAGTATGCCAGTGCACCACGCCATCGACTTCACTGAGGCCGATTTTGGCCAGGCCGCCACGGCAAGGCCCGCCCGCGCAGGCGCCGGTGTCGGGGCGGTAGACGGCGCCGTGGGTGGCGCACATCAGCCAGTGGCCGGTCATGTCGAAAAACCGGTTGGGCTGGAAGTCCAGTTCCATCGCCACATGCGCACACCGGTTGACATAGGCATGCGCCTGGCCCGCGTAACGCACAGCAAAGGCGCGGCAGGTCTGGCCGCGAAACACCACGTCGAACGGCACGGCGTCGGCGCCGTCCTGCAAGTCGCCGGCATTGCACAGGGGGATCGCCTGCCCGGCGGGCGGGTCGGCCAGTTCGCGCGGCTCAGCCATGGGCCACCAGCCAGTTGTGCAGGGCGGGCACCGAGTGCGCGATGAAGCGTGGCGTGAGCACGTCAAAGGCCTCGGGCCCATGCGCCCCGTAACTCACCCCCACGCGGGCGACCCCGGCATTCTGCGCCATCTGCAAATCATGCGTGGTGTCGCCGATCATCAAGGTGCGCGCTGGATCGACGCCAAATTCGGCCATCAACTCGTGCAGCATCAGCGGATGCGGCTTGCCACGGGTCTCGTCGGCCGTGCGCGAACCGTGAAACAGCCCCTTGAGTTCGACTGCGTGCAGGGCCTCGTCCAGGCCTTTGCGGCTCTTGCCAGTGGCCACCGCCAGCCAGTGGTTGCGGCGCTTGAGCGCCTGCAGCATCGCCAGCGTGCCGTCAAACAACAGCAGCGCATGCTGGCTGGCCATGTAGTGGTGGCGGTAGCGCTGGCCCAGCTCGGGGTAGCGCGATTCGGGCAAGCCCGGCACCGCATGCTGCAGCGCGTCGCGCAGGCCCAGGCCGATCACATAGGCCGCGCGCTCGGCGCTGGGGACAGTCACGCCGATGTCGGCGCAGGCCGACTGGATGCAGCGCACGATCAGCGCGGTGGAGTCGAACAGGGTGCCATCCCAATCGAAGACGATCAGGTCGATGCGGCGCGGGCGGTCGGTCATGGCGGGGCGGACGGGGTGGGGCGAGGAATGGGTGGCGGGCACTCAATGCGGCTGGCTCAGGCGGCCCAGCAGGGTGCTGCATTCGGCCGGCATCGGGGCTTGC
>JANMVT010000201.1:0-23610 GCA_031392945.1 Rhodoferax sp.
GCCATTTTGCAAAAGCTCGGCCTGCCTTACCGGGTGATGTCGCTGTGCACCGGCGACATGGGGTTTGGCGCGGCCAAGACCTATGACCTGGAGGTCTGGCTGCCATCCCAAAACACCTACCGCGAGATCAGTTCGGTGTCGAACTGCGAGGCCTTCCAGGCGCGCCGTCTGCAGGCCCGCTTCAAAAACGCGCAGGGCAAGAATGAGTTTGTCCACACCTTGAATGGCTCCGGCCTGGCGGTCGGGCGCACCCTGGTGGCGGTGCTGGAGAACTATCAGAATGCCGACGGCTCGGTCAACGTCCCGCCACTGTTGCGACCCTACATGGGCGGGCTGGACGTTTTGAGGGCCTGAGGCATGGACACGATGATTGAAATTTGCGGGTGCGAATGCCTTTGGCTTGACCCCGGCCTGAATGCGCCTGATACTTGCTTTATGGTTGGGTGGACGAGATCACGTCCGAACCGCAGCGGAGTGCCGACTTTATGATGTTTCATATCAGTGAGCTGTTTCAGGCTTACCTCATCCCCTTCATGATCGCCGTGCCGATTGGCTTGGTGCTGATCTACTTTGGCACCCGCCGAAGCGGTGAAGAGGCGGTTGATGACATCGCGCCATCGCCCGCGAAGCGGCCCGAAGTTGACATCAGCCTGGGCGAGACGCAGAAATTTTATGTGGCACCCCCACCCTCGCACGGGGTCAGCGTCTCACCGGGCGGCGGCATCGACATCCCGCTGTCAGACTCGATCCGGGTGAATGACCAGGTGGGTGAGGGCCGGGGCTCTACCCAGCCCGCCGAATTGACCGCGCGGAAACCCACAATTTTGGTGGTGGACGATTCGGCCGTGCCCCGGGCCAAGTTGAAAAAGCTGTTTGAAGCCCATGACTATGAAGTGCAAACCGCCAATGACGGCGTGCAGGCGCTTGAGGCCATCAACAAAAGCAAATTCTCGGTTGTCATCACCGATCTGGAAATGCCCCACATGGACGGTTTCGAGCTGATCGCGGCGATCCAGGGCAGCCTGGAGACCGAGGACATCCCCGTCATCGCCATCACCGGCCACGAAGAAATGCAGGCGCGGGTGCACAACATCCAGGGCCTGTACGGCATCTTCAAGAAACCCTGGAACGACCGCGAACTGCTCAAGCGGGTCGACGTGCTGGCCTCCATCAAGAGGTGAACACGGCCAAGCTTGGACGCTGCGCGCGAGCTGGCCTTCGGCGCCCGACCGACCGACCTTCCGCAAGCTTTGGATTCTTTCTCCCTCCTCGTGCGCCAGCGCGCCTATATGCGCATGTGGTGCGCGCGCCTGTTTGGCGCCACAGCCAACCAGATGCTCCTGGTGGCAGTGGGCTGGCAGATGTACGACCTGACCGGCAGCGCTTGGGACCTGGGCCTGGTCGGTCTGTACCAGTTTTTGCCGGCCCTGCTCTTGACGCTCCTGGCCGGGCATGTGGCGGACCGGGTGCACCGCGCCCGCATCGTGGCGGTCTGCCTGGTGGCGCAAACAGGGGTGGCTTTGACCCTGGTGGCGGCGACTTCGGGTTGGCAAATGGCAAACCCCTGGGTTTCGCGCGATGTGTTGTTGTGGATATCCGTCCTGTTGGGGGCTGCCCGGGCCTTCCAGATGCCCGCGCAGCAGGCGCTCACGCCGCTCTTGGTGCCCGCGCATTTGTTGGCGCGCGCCACTGCTTTCAGCTCGGCTGGCATTCAGGCGGCGGTGATTGGCGGCCCAGCGCTGGGCGGCCTGATTTTCATCGCCGGGGCGAGCGCGGTGTACGCCACCTGCGCACTGTTGTTGGGCTTGGGCTGCTTTCTGGTACTGCGTGTGCGCTACCAGCATGCGCCCTTGCCGCGCGAGCCGGTGACCTTGCGCACGGTGTTCGCCGGGGTCAATTTCATTTACCGCCACAAGGCATTGCTGGGGGCCGTGTCGCTGGACTTGTTTGCCGTGTTGCTGGGCGGCGCCACCGCTTTGCTGCCGATGTTCGCCAAAGACATTCTGCATGTTGGGCCGCTCGGGCTGGGTTTTTTGCGGGGTGCGCCGGCCGTTGGGGCCCTGGTCGCGTCTGCTGTGTTGGCGCGCTGGCCGCTGAACCGCCAGGTTGGCCCCAAGCTGCTGCTGGCGGTGGCGGCTTACGGCGCGGCCATGGTGGTGTTTGGCGCGTCAAGCAGCTTCGCCTTGTCAATAGCCGCGTTGGCGGTGTCGGGGGTTGCCGACATGGTCAGTGTGGTGGTGCGCCAGACCTTGGTGCAACTGGAGACGCCCGACGCCATGCGCGGGCGCGTCAGCGCGGTGAATTCGGTTTTTATTGGCGCCTCCAACCAGTTGGGCGAGTTTGAGTCCGGCGTCAGCGCTGCCTGGCTGGGGCCGGTGGGTTCTGTGGTGGCCGGGGGCGTCGGCACCCTGATCGTCGCCGTGTTGTGGTGGCGGCTGTTTCCGGCGCTGGCGAAACGTGACCGGATGGTTCGCTGAGCGCCCGGTATGGCAAATCGGATCTTGATCAGTGGCGCGGGCATTGGCGGCCTGTCGGCGGCGCTGGCGTGTGCCCGCGCTGGCTCCGAGGTCCAGCTGTTCGAGCGCAGCGCCGAATTGGCCGAGGTCGGTGCCGGCATTCAACTGGGCCCCAATGTGACCCGGCTGTTGCGCGGCTGGGGACTGGACGCGGCGCTGTCGCGCGTGGCGGCATGTCCGGACGCCTTGCAGGTGCGCAGCGCAGTGTCGGGCGGCGAGCTTGCCCGCTTGCCTTTGGGGCCGCACGCGGTGCAGAAATACGGTGCTCCCTATTTGGCCCTGCACCGTGCTGATTTGCAGGCCTTGCTGCTCGATGCCCTGAAGCACCAAGGCGGCGCGCAGCTTCATTTGGGCCGCCCCCTGGCCGATTTTGAACAGGGCGACCAAGGCGTGGTTCTGCGCACGGCAACCGGGCTGGAAGTCCAGGGCGACCTGCTGATTGGCGCCGACGGCCTGTGGAGCCTGGTGCGCAGCCAGCTTTTGAACGACACGCCGCCGCGCGCCACCGGCCACCTGGCTTACCGCGCCTTGGTCCCCCAGGCCAGTTTGCCCCAGCGCCTGCGTTCGCGCAGCGTCAGCGTCTGGCTCGGCCCCAGGCTACATGTGGTTCAGTACCCGGTGCGCGGCGGAGACTGGCTCAATGTGGTGGCGATTGTGCAGGGGCAAGTGAGCGACGGCTCAATGGTCAACGCCCAGATTTGGGATCACGCAGCCAACGCCCGCGAATTGTCGCAAAGCTTCGCCGGTACCTGCGCGCCCTTGCAGGATTTGATTCAAGCGGTTGACTCGTGGCGTCTGTGGCCTTTGAGCGTCCGCGCGCCCATACGCGGCGCCCGCGAGATGGCGCGTGGCCGCGTGGCGCTGCTGGGCGACGCAGCCCACCCGATGTTGCCCTACCTGGCGCAAGGCGCAGGCATGGCGATCGAGGATGCCGATGAAATGGCGGCCTGCTTGATCGTCAATTCTGCGGATGTGCCGATGGCCCTTGAAAATTATGCGGCACGGCGCTGGCGGCGCAACGCCCGGGTGCAGGCGAGATCCCTTCGCAATGGGCGCATCTTCCATGCCAGCGGGCCCTTGCGGGCCGCGCGGGACGCATCGCTCAAGGTGCTGGGTAAGCGTCTGCTTGACATGCCCTGGCTATACCGGGGGCCCGCCTGATTCCGTCCGAAATCAAAAGCGCGTTCCCACACTCAGGCGCAGGACGTTGTCGGTGGTGAAATTGGTGTTCGGGTCATAAGCCAGGCGAACGAAATAACGCGGCCAGTCGTAGGTGAGGGTCAAACCCAGTTTGCTGATGCCTTCGCCATTGACCAGGCCCTGTTTGTAGAGCAAGTCGACCGTCAGGCGATCCTGGCCGTTGATGGGCGTGCGGTACACCGCATGGAGGTGCTGCTGATCCGGGTTATCGCGGTCGTCGCGGATGTAATTCAACGAATAAATTTCTCCCTGGGGCGAGCGGTAGCCACCGCCCAACGACCAGGCGTCGTTGGGGTCAAAATTCAGGTTGTAGTAGGGCCGCTGGTTGGTGCGCCCGTACCCTGCGCCGATGAACCAGGTTTTGCCGGTTTCCACGCCGAGGCTGCCACCGGCGAAGCCGCCAGAGGCCAGTTGCAGCGAGGGCAACAGCCGCACGCTGTCGCCGAAAGAGCGCTCCCAGCCGCCGCGAAACTGGTGCGCATCCAGGCCCCCCGAGTCGAAATAACCCAGCCACTTCGTGCCCAGACCCGATGTGTGGCGCACATTGACATCCAGGCCGTTGCCGTTTTCGCTGAAACGGTGACTGGCTATCGTCAGCTTGTAGGCGGGGTCTTCACCTGGTTCGTCGGCGTGGGCAACGCCCAAAAAAGCCAAACCGGCAAAGCCCGCACTGCAGACCGTTGCGACAGCCCTCGCAGATGGATATTTCATAACGTCATTTCACCACGACTGACCCGTTTAAGCAGCAAAATTCTTGATGCAAGACGGCAAACATGGGTTACCGCCGAGTTACCTCATGCGAGAATCGTTCAGCGCTGGAGAGAGCCACTTAAATGGCCCAATACTTGCTTATACTTTTTTGCCGATATCTCCCTGCTGCTACTCTTTGGATACCCTTGTGACTCCACGCCCACCCATTGCAAAACACGCCCTGGCCGCCCAGATTGAACAACACTTGTTGAGTACGGTCGGGGTCGCGTCCGCAGACGCGTCGAAGACCGACCTGATGCAGGCGATTTCCCAAGTAGCCCGCCAGCAGCTGTCCAGGCGCTGGGTTGAGACCCAGACACGCGACCAGGCCGCCAAGGCGCGTCGGGTGGTCTATCTGTCCATGGAGTTCCTGATGGGCCGCACGCTGTCCAACGCGCTGGCGGCCTTGAATTTGACCGACAGCGCAGCACAGGGCCTCATGCAACATGCGCAAGCGCTGGAAGACGTTGAATCGCGCGAGCCCGATGCAGCCTTGGGCAATGGCGGTCTGGGCCGCCTTGCGGCCTGTTTCCTGGACTCCATGGCGACATTGGGCCTGCCCTCTTTTGGCTACGGGATTCGTTACGAGTACGGCATGTTTGCGCAGGATATCCAGGGGGGGTGTCAGACCGAGTATCCCGACCCCTGGCTGCAGGATGGCACGCCCTGGGAGTTTCCTCGTGCCGACATCACCTACCCGGTTCGTTTTGGTGGCTGGGTCGAGCACCTGGATGGTAAAGCTGTTTGGCAGTACGCTGGCGAGGTTGCCGCCAAGGCCTATGACATGGTGATTCCCGGCCATGGCACGGACAGAGTCAGCACGCTTCGACTGTGGAAGGCTGTGGCACCGGCCCACATCGACCTGGGCGCCTTCAATACCGGCGACTACGCCCGTGCTGCCAGCGCCAAGAACGAGTACGAAAACATTTCTTGGGTGCTGTATCCCAATGACAGCACACCCGCCGGGCGCGAACTGCGCCTGAAGCAGGAGTATTTTTTTGTGGCAGCGTCGATCCAGGACCTGGTGCACCGCCATTTGTCGGAGCACCCGTCGCTGGACAATCTGGCTGACAGGGTGGCCATTCACCTCAACGACACCCACCCAGCGATCGGGGTGGCGGAGTTGATGCGTGTGCTGTGCGACGACCACGGCATGCCCTGGAATGGCGCCTGGGCGCTGTGCTGCAAGACATTCTCGTACACCAACCACACACTGATGCCCGAGGCGCTGGAAACCTGGCCAGTCTCTCTGATGCAGCATGTGTTGCCACGCCACCTGGAGATCATCTTCCGCATCAACAAGGAATTCCTGGAGATTGCGGCCCGCCACCGCCCCGGCGACCACAATTTTCTGGCGCGCCTCTCGCTGATTGATGAACACGGCGAACGCCGGGTGCGCATGGCCCATCTGTCCATTGTCGGCAGCCACAAAGTCAACGGCGTGTCGGCTCTGCATTCCGATTTGCTGGTGCAAACCATTTTTGCGGATTTCGCCAGCATATGGCCCGACCGGTTTACCAACATGACCAACGGTGTTACACCGCGTCGCTGGCTGTCACAGGCCAATCCCGGACTTGCCAGTCTGCTCGACAACACATTGGGCAGTGCGTGGCGGCTTGACCTTAATCAGCTGAAACGCCTGGACGCGTATCGGAACGACACTGGTTTTTCCGGGCATTTCATGGCGATCAAGCGCAGCAACAAGCTTCGACTGGCCATCTATGTCGAACGCACCACCGGCATCAAGGTCAGCCCGGACAGCCTGTTTGACGTGCAAGTTAAGCGCATCCACGAATACAAACGGCAACTGCTCAACGTGCTGCACGTCATCACGCGTTACCAGGCCATTCTGGCCAACCCGGGCGCACCCTGGGTGCCGCGCACGGTGATCTTTGCCGGCAAGGCGGCGTCCAGTTACCACACGGCCAAATCCATCATCCGCCTGATTCACGACGTGGGCGCCGTCATCAACAATGACCCCATAGTGGGCGATAAACTCAAGCTGGTATTTATACCCAACTACGGGGTTTCGGTCGCCGAAATCATCATGCCGGGCGCTGACCTGTCGGAGCAGATTTCCACGGCGGGCACCGAGGCCTCAGGCACCGGCAACATGAAGCTGGCGCTCAATGGTGCCCTGACCATTGGCACCGATGACGGCGCCAACATCGAAATCCGGCAAAACGTCGGGGATGACAACATCTTCATCTTTGGCCTCAAAACGCCGGAAGTTCTGGCCCTGCGGCAAAGCGGCTACCAGCCCATGCGTTATTACGAAAACACGCCTGCCTTGAAGGCGGTGCTTGATGCGGTGGCGGGCGGCCAGTTTTCGCCTGATGAGCCAGGGCGTTATCGCCCCCTGGTCGATTCGCTGTTGTGGGGAGGAGACCACTACATGCTGTTGGCTGACTATGCTTCCTATGTCGCAACACAATCGCGTGTTGACGATCTGTACCGTTTGCCTGCGCAGTGGTGCCAAAGGGCCATCGCCAATGTGGCAGGCATGGGCGTTTTTTCGTCGGATCGGACCATTCGTGAATATGCCCGGCAAATCTGGCATATTGAACCGGATGCGCAATGACTTGCAACCGCACAGACCGACCATGAGTTCAAACACCGTGCTGAATCAGGAGGACGTCGAGCGGATTTGTCTGGCAAGCCATGACGACCCTTTCTCGGTGTTGGGGCCGCATCGACGGGCAAATGGACGTATGTCTGTACGCGCCTTCATGCCCAACGCGCAGCAAGTGCTCGTGATTGATGCTGTTTCCGGCCGGGTGCTGGCCACCCTGGCCAAACGGCACACGGATGGTTTTTTTGAGCGCGTGCTCACAGCTGCACTTCACTCGAGCTATCGGCTCCATGTTCGCTGGGCCGATGGCAGCGAGGTGGTCATGGACGACCCCTATCGCTTTGCGCCAGCCTTGAGCGATTTGGATGTCTGGTTGCTGGGTGAGGGCACTCACCTGCGTCCCTATGAAGTGTTGGGTGCCATGCCTACAGAATGCGAAAGCGTGTCGGGCACGCGCTTCGCTGTATGGGCGCCGAACGCGTCCCGGGTCAGCGTCGTGGGGGATTTCAATCACTGGGACGGACGCCGCCATCCCATGCGTTTGCGACGCGAATGTGGTGTATGGGAACTGTTTTTGCCGGGTGTAGCAGAAGGGGCGCTGTACAAGTTCGAGATCCGTTCACGCGAAGGGCAAGTTCTGCCCGCCCGTGCCGACCCCTATGCGCGCAAGTCCGAGTTGCGGCCCGCCACGGCCAGTGTGGTCACCACCATGCCGCCGATGGTCGCGCCTTCCACCGTGCGCCAACGTGCCAATGCGCTGGATGCCCCCATGAGCATTTACGAGGTGCATCTGGGTTCCTGGCGCCGCATTGCCAACGATTTGGATGGCGGGCCCGGCCGCTGGCTGGATTGGGATGAACTGTCCGAGACGCTGGTTCCCTATGCCAAGGACATGGGCTTCACGCACTTGGAACTGTTGCCCATTAGCGAACACCCGTTTGATGGCTCCTGGGGTTACCAGCCGGTGGGGCTGTATGCACCCACCGCGCGTTACGGGGATGCAACAGGGTTTGCCCGGTTTGTGGCCAGTTGCCATGCTGAAGGCATCGGCTTGTTGCTGGATTGGGTGCCTGCCCATTTCCCGACCGACGCGCATGGCCTGGGCAATTTTGACGGCACGCACCTTTACGAATACGCTGACCCGCGCGAGGGTTTCCACAACGACTGGAGCACCCTCATCTACAACCTGGGTCGCACCGAAGTGCGCAATTTTCTGGTTGGCAATGGCCTGTACTGGCTGGAACGGTTTGGCGTGGACGGACTGCGCGTGGACGCCGTGGCCTCCATGCTTTACCGAGACTACAGCCGCAAGGCCGGCGAGTGGATCCCCAATGTGCACGGCGGCCGGGAAAATCTGGAGGCCATTTCATTTCTCAAACGCATGAATGAAGTCGTCGGGGAGCAGCGGCCCCAGGCCATCACCCTGGCTGAAGAGTCGACTGCGTTTCCGGCGGTATCACGCCCTACCTATGCAGGTGGCCTGGGCTTTCACTACAAGTGGAATATGGGCTGGATGCACGATACGCTGGCCTACATGGCGCGTGACCCCATTCATCGCAGACACCACCATGGCGAGATGACTTTTGGCCTGGTCTACGCATTCAACGAAAACTTTGTGTTGCCGCTGTCGCACGACGAAGTTGTGCATGGCAAGGGTTCGCTGCTGGCCAAGATGTCCGGTGACCGCTGGCAGCAGTTTGCCAACCTGCGGGCGTATTTTGGCTTCATGTTTGGCCACCCCGGCAAGAAACTACTCTTTATGGGCTGCGAATTCGCCCAGCAACGCGAATGGAACCATGACCAGAGCCTGGACTGGCATTTACTCGATAACGGGTTGGACGCTCCCCTGCACCTGGGGGTCCAGCGTCTTGTGCGCGACCTGAATCACCTCTATCAGGACACCCCGGCCTTGCACGGACTGGATTTTGTGCCCGGTGGTTTCGAATGGATTGACCATAACGACGCTGACCGATCCCTGCTGAGTTTCATCCGCCGTGGCGTGGATGAGAGCACCTGCATGGTGGTAGTCTGCAATTTCACGCCGACTGTCCATAAGGGCTACCGCCTGGGTGTGCCGCAACCGGGTTCTTACCGCGAACGGCTTAATACGGACTCCGCCCACTATGGCGGCAGCAATGTGGGAACTCCGCTCGGTATCGCCACTGCGCAGGAAATTGCCTGTCACGGAAAACCCTGGTCGGTGCTGTTGGACCTGCCCCCGCTCGCCACCGTGATGATCGAATGGAAGGCCTGAAAACTGCTCAGCTTGAGGCAGGGCAACCGTGGCCACTGGGTGCCCATTGGGACGGCAAAGGGATCAACTTTGCGGTGTTCTCAGCCCATGCTCAAGCCATGGAACTGTGCCTGTTTGATGCCTCCGGCCAACACGAGACTGCCCGGTACGCGCTGCCCGCACACACCAGCGACCTGTGGCACGGTTATCTGCCCGATGCAGGTCCTGGCCTGATTTATGGCCTGCGGGCCCATGGCCCCTGGCGGCCCGAACGGGGTCACCGTTTCAATGCCTCAAAATTGTTGCTGGACCCCTATGCCCGCGAGGTGGTCGGGTCGTTCGAATGGCGCGATGAGCACTTTGGCGGTGACCGGCAACTGCCGTTGCATCCGGACACGCGCGACAACGCCGCCTTTGCGCTCAAAGCCCGTGTAGTGGATGATGTGTATGACTGGGAAGATGACCGTGCGCCGCGCACTGCGCTTGCCAGCACGGTCATTTATGAGTTGCACGTCAAGGGTTTCAGCCAGCTCAACAGCCATATCCCGCCGCCGCTGCGCGGCACTTATGCCGGCCTTGCGCACGATGCGTCCATCAAGCACCTGAAACTGCTCGGTATCACAGCTATCAGCCTGTTGCCCGTGCACTTGAGTCTGGACGAAGAGCGCCTGCAGAAACTCGGTTTGCACAACTACTGGGGCTACAACACCCTGGCGTTCTTTTGTGCCAATCCGAATTTGGCGAGTTTTGACCAGGGACTGACGGCCCGTGACGAGTTCCGCACCATGGTCAAGGCGCTGCACCGCGCGGGCATCGAGGTCTTGCTGGACGTGGTGTTCAACCACACGGCAGAGTCAGATGAAACCGGCCCCACACTGAGCTTTCGGGGTCTGGACAACGCCAGCTATTACCGCCTGCCATCCGATTCACGCGAGCACTACGAGAACCACACTGGCTGCGGCAACACACTGGACATCCGCCAGCCGCGTGTGCTGCAGCTGGTGCTGGACAGCCTGCGTTACTGGGTCAGTGACATGCACGTGGATGGCTTCCGTTTTGACCTGGCGCCGGTGCTGGGCCGGGGCGGCCACGGCTTCAGCCGGGACGGGGCATTTTTCACTGCGGTCGCGCAGGACCCTGTGTTGTCGCGCGTCAAGATGATTGCCGAGCCTTGGGACGTGGGCCCCGGCGGTTATCAAGTTGGTGGTTTCCCGCGCGGCTGGCTGGAGTGGAACGACCATTTCCGGGACGCCATGCGCCGCTTCTGGATCCACGCTGACCGGCCGGCCAGCACCCGGGGTGATTTCGCCTTGCGGCTGTGCGGCTCTTCTGATCTGTACCAGCCGCGCCAACGTGCGCCCGCCGAATCCGTCAATTACGTGGTGTCGCATGACGGCTTCACGTTGCGTGACCTGGTCAGCTACAACAAGCGCCACAACCAGGCCAACGGTGAACACAACCGCGACGGGCATGGGCACAACCTCAGCTTCAATTGCGGTGTTGAAGGTCCGACGGCAAACCCGGTGGTCAATGCGCTGCGCGGGCGGCTGCAACGTGCGTTGCTGGCCACCACGCTGCTGGCTCAGGGCACACCCATGCTGTGCGCAGGCGATGAACTCGGCCATACGCAGCTCGGGAACAACAACCCCTATTGCCAGGACAATGAAACCACCTGGATCAACTGGGCTCACGCGGACACTGACCTGTTGGCCTTCACGGCCCGCGTGCTCACGCTGCGCCGTGAAGCCATGCCCTTTGCCAATCACTGGTACAGCGGCCTGACCGATCCGTTGGGCCTGCATGATCTGGCCTGGCTGCAGTCCGACGGAAGTCCCCTGCAGGGCCTTGCATGGCAAGACCCTACTTCGCAGGTGATGGGCTGCCTGATCGGCCAGCCGGGGGGTGCCAAGGCGCCATTGCTGCTGCTGGTCAATCCAGAGCATGCCGATCATCCTTTCATGTTGCCTGCGGGTGTCTGGCAGGCCTTGCTGGATAGCTCGCATCCGCGTGGACTGGCAGTCTGGCATGGTCAGGGGGAGGTGCCGTTCACATTGCCGGCACACAGCTTGGTGCTACTGGCAGTGGCCGGCGCATCGATCACGGGGTTGCCCAGATGAAACTACTTTGCGTGATATGAAACTGCCTTGCGACCTATGAAGCTACCTCGCGTTAGCGGCATCCTGCTGCACCCCACCAGCCTGCCGGGTCCGCATGGGTCGGGTGACTTGGGGCCGGCGGCCAGCCATTTCGTGGATTGGCTGGCCAGCGCTGGGCAAAAGCTGTGGCAAATCCTGCCGTTGGGCGGCATTGGCCCGGGCAACTCGCCGTACATGAGCAGTTCGGCGTTTGCGGGGAATCTTCTGCTGATCGACCTGACGGAACTGCATCAGCGCGGCTGGCTGGATGCTGCGGACCTGGAACCTGACACACCGTTCCCGGATGAATGGCTGCATTTCGCAGCGGTCGCGCCGTGGCGCATGGATCGCCTGGAAAAGGCCGCGCAGCAGTTTGCCTTGCAGGCGTCTGCGCAGGAACGGGCCGATCTGGCAGCATTCACGGCGTCGCAGAGCGACTGGCTGACGGATTACGCCCTGTTCATGACGCTGGCAGACGCCAATGACTGGCGCGACTGGTGCAACTGGCCCGCGCCGCTTGCCCAACGTGATCCCGCGGCATTGCAGGCAGCCCAAGAACAACATGCCCCGCGCGTCGCTTTCTGGACATTTTGCCAATGGTGTTTTTTCCGGCAATGGAGTCGCCTCAAAGCCTATGCCAACGAACGCGGCATCCGCATTGTGGGCGATGCCCCCATCTTCATCGCCTACCAAAGCGCCGAAGTGTGGGCGCGCCAGGAGCTGTTTGAACTGGACGGACAAGGCCGCGCGCTGGTGGTGGCCGGTGTGCCGCCCGACTATTTCAGTCCCACCGGCCAGCGTTGGGGCAATCCCTTGTACCGCTGGAAAGCCCACGCGGACGAAAACTATGCGTGGTGGGTGCAGCGCGTCCGCCGTACGTTTGAGTTGGTGGACATTGTGCGCATCGACCACTTTCGCGGCTTCGCGGACTACTGGGAAATACCGGCCCCTGAGCCCACCGCCATCCGGGGGCGCTGGCTGGACGGGCCGGGTGCCGCGCTATTTGAAGCGATACGTTCGGCGCTTGGCGACTTGCCCATCATTGCCGAAGACCTCGGGCTGCTAACGCCTGCGGTGACTGACTTGCGCCGCCGGTTTGACCTGCCCGGCATGCGCATTCTGCACTTCGCGTTTGGTAGCGGCAACGACAACACTTACCTGCCACACAACTACGACGCCAATACCGTGGTCTACACCGGGACGCATGACAACAACACGACGCAGGGTTGGTGGCTGGAAGCGTCAGAGGCCGAGCGCCAGCATGTGAGGGACTACCTCGCGCTTAAACCTGAAGACGAGCCCGCCATTCATTGGGCGCTCATACGCGCAGCCTGCGCCAGTGTGGCCGATACCGCCATTCACCCTCTACAGGATGTGCTGGGCCTGGATGGCCAAAGCCGCATGAACTTGCCGGGTGTGGGTGAAAGCTACTGGGAATGGCGTTTCAACTGGAACCAGGTCAAGCCCGAACACGCCCAACAACTGGCCAGGCTTTGCAAACTCTACCGGCGCGACTGATCAACTACACGGCAGCTCTTCGGCTTCGCACAGCCTCTTCGTAGAGCGAAAGATATTGGCGGGCGGCGTCTTCCCATGAAAAATGCTGGGCCATGCCTTTCTGCATGATTTGCCGCCAGACTTTGGGTTGCGCAAAAGTCCGTATCGCCTGATGCATGGCGTGCGCCAGCGCATCAGAGGTGGCAGGGCCAAAGAGGAATCCGGTCGCCTCATTGCGTCGCAAGGATTCAGGGTTTGCATCCACAACAGTGTCGGCCAGACCGCCCACCCGCCGGACTACCGGCACTGTGCCATATCGCAAGGCATACAACTGCGTCAGCCCGCAGGGCTCGAAGCGGGAGGGCACCAGCATGGCGTCAGCGCCAGCGATCATCTGATGCGCAAAAGCCTCGTCATAACCCAGGCGCACCGCAACCTTACCCGGATGGGCCAGCGCAGCCGCCTTGAAAGCAGCCTCCAGCGCGGCATCGCCATTGCCTTGCACCGCCAGTTGTGCGCCTTCTGCCAGCAGGGCCGGCAAGGCCGCCAATACCAGATCTAGGCCTTTTTGTGAGGTCAGGCGGCTCACCACGCTGAACAGCAGCGCCTTGGGATCAGCACACAAGCCCAGGGCCTTTTGCAGCGCGGCCTTGCAACGTGTTTTGCCTTGGGCCACCGACGCAGTATAGGACGCCGCTATGCCGCCGTCAGTCGCGGGGTTCCAGATCGCGCCATCGACACCATTCAAGATGCCTGACACATCGGCGCCCCGCGCCTGGATCACACCCTCCAGGCCGCATCCAAACTCTTCCGTAGCCATTTCACGTGCGTAGCCGGGGCTGACCGTCGTGACGCGATGGGCATACGCCAGACCCGCTTTCATGAAGGAGAACTGGCCGTGAAACTCCAGACCCAGTGGCGTCATGAACCGGGCAGGCAGCCCCAGCAGGTGGAAGTCCGCCGCGTCAAACAGACCTTGATAGGCCAGGTTGTGAACGGTGTACACGGTGGCGACATTGGCCGACGGGCTGGCAGCAATGTAGGCACAGGCCATGGCCGCATGCCAGTCGTGGGCGTGAAGAATATCAGGGTGCCAGTTGTCGTCCAGTTCGCCGGTGGCCAGGTGTGCTGCCACCCATCCCAGCAGGGCAAAGCGCTGGGCGTTATCCATCCATTCACTGCCGTCGGCAGCCAGGTAAGGGTTGCCATTGCGCTGGTACAGAAAGGGGGCGTCCACCACATAGGCCAGAACGCCAGACCCGCCCAGTCGCCCAAGACGCAATGAAACCCGGCCCGCACCAAAGACCGCACCGATCTCGCGAACCAGTGTCTGACCCGTTACACCCGCCGTGATGGCCGGCAGTCCTGGCAGCACCAGGCGCACATCAGCACCTGCCTGAACCAGGGCCTGGGGCAGCGCACCCACCACGTCGGCCAGCCCGCCGGTCTTGACCAGCGGAAACACCTCTGCCGCCGCATGAAGAGCCTTCATGCCACGACTTTGGCGAGCATCTCGCTGGTGACCAGGGTGATGCCATTGGGGCTGCGATGAAAACGGGCGGCGTCAAGCTCGGGGTCTTCACCGATCACCATGCCATCCGGAATGTTGCAACCCCGGTCCACCACCACGCGGGTCAGTCGCGCACCCCGGCCCACCTGCACCCCGGGCAACAGCACCGACCAACTCACTTTGGAAAAAGAATGCACCCGCACGCTGGAGAACAGCAGTGACCTGAATACGCTGCCCGATACGATGCATCCGCCCGATACGGTGGACTCGATGGCCGTGCCACGGCGGTCATCCACGTTGTGCACAAACTTGGCTGGCGGCAGTTGCTCCTGGCAAGTCCAGATCGGCCAGCGCGTGTCGTACAGGTTGAGCAAGGGGTCAGTCGCGGTGAGGTCGATGTTGGCGTCCCAGTAAGCATCGATGGTGCCCACGTCGCGCCAGTAGGGCATCTCATTGTGTTTGGTGCCCACGGCACTCAATTCAAACGGGTGCGCCGCAGCGCAGCCGTTGCGCACCGCACGCGGAATGATGTCCTTGCCAAAGTCGTGGCTGGAATCGGGATCCGCCATGTCGCGTTCAAGCTCCTTGTACAGGTAACGCGCGTTGAACACATAGATGCCCATGCTGGCCAGAGACATGCCTGGCCGCCCCGGCATGGCGGGCGGGTCGGCCGGTTTTTCAACAAACTCGGTGATTATGTATTTGTCGTCAACCGCCATGACGCCAAAGGCCGAAGCTTCGTCGCGCGGCACCGCAATGCACCCCACCGTGCAGTCCCGGCCTTTGCTGACGTGGTCTGCCAGCATCAGCGCGTAGTTCATCTTGTAAATGTGGTCACCCGCCAGCACGACCACGTAGTCCACCGAGCGGTAACTCGCCAGGATGTCCTGGTTCTGGTAGACCGCGTCGGCGGTGCCCCGGTACCAGCTCTCGTCGTCGGTGCGCTGCTGGGCCGGCAGCAGGTCGACAAACTCATTCATCTCGCTTTTCAGAAAGGCCCAGCCCCGCTGCAGGTGGCGCAGCAGGCTATGCGATTTGTATTGGGTAATCACCCCGATGCGGCGGATGCCGGAGTTCAGGCAATTGGACAGGGCGAAGTCAATGATGCGGAACTTGCCGCCAAAATACACGGCCGGCTTGGCCCGGCGGTCGGTCAGGTTCATCAGGCGGCTGCCGCGCCCGCCGGCCAGCACCAGGGCGACAGTGCGTTTAGGCAGGTCAAAACTGAGCGCCAACTCATCGGGTTTCATGTCGTCTCCTGTGTGTCAATAATATTTTCGTCTGGTTTGAGTTTCCTGAACGCAATCATAGACGGGCACGGGCTTGCATCAGGTGCTGGTGTTTTCTCTGATGTTGGCCTGGAGTTTCACCGGCATGATGCCCCTGTTCAAACCACTCAAACCACGCGATCGATTTCCCCGCGAGAACCCATCCATGACACACCTCACGATCACCACCCTGCCCATTGCCGGCATGAAGCCTGGCACCAGCGGCCTGCGCAAAAAAGTGACCGAATTCGCCAGCCCCCACTATCTGGCAAACTTTGTGCAGGCGGTGTTCAACGCCGTGCGGCCCGCCCAGGGTTTTGCCGGGCTCACCCTGGTGGTTGGCGGCGACGGGCGTTATTACAACCTCGAAGCCATGCAGCTCGTCATCAAGATGGCGGCGGCCAACGGTTTCGCGCGGGTGATGGCGGGGCAGAACGGCATCTTGTCAACCCCGGCTGCCTCTTGCGTGATCCGCAAGCACGCTGCGTTTGGCGGCCTGATCCTGTCGGCCAGCCACAACGCGGGTGGTGTCGATGGCGACTTCGGCATCAAGTTCAACGCTGCCAACGGCGGGCCGGCGACCGAACGCGTCACCGACGCGATCTATGCCTGTTCGCTTTCCATCCGTGAATACCTCATCGCCGACATGCCAGACATTGACTTGGGTCGCATCGCGACGCACAGCATTGACGGCATGGTGGTCGAGGTCTTTGACCCAGTGGCGGACTACCTGGGCTTGATGCGCGAGCTGTTTGACTTTGACGCCCTGCGCACCCTGTTCAAGTCCGGTTTCCGGCTCGCCTTTGACGCCATGCACGCAGTCACCGGCCCTTATGCGCGGGCCATTCTGGAGCGCGAGCTTGGCGCCCCCGCTGGCACGGTGCGCAATGGCATACCGCTGCCGGATTTTGGCGGCCACCATCCCGACCCAAACCTGGTGCATGCCAAAGACCTGGTCGATCTGATGATGTCGCCGGGCGCGCCCGAGCTGGGCGCCGCATCTGACGGCGACGGCGACCGCAACCTCATCATTGGCCGTGGCATCTTCATCGCGCCCTCGGACTCGCTGGCCATGCTGGCGGCCAACGCCCACCTGGCGCCGGCCTACCGCAGTGGCATTGCCGGCATCGCCCGTTCCATGCCCACCAGCGGCGCGGCCGACCGTGTCGCCCAGGCGCTGGGCGTGCCCTGCTTCGAGACCCCCACCGGATGGAAATATTTTGGCAGCCTGCTCGATGCGGGCAAGGTGACGCTGTGCGGTGAAGAAAGCGCGGGCACCGGCTCCAGCCACGTGCGTGAGAAAGATGGCCTGTGGGCCGTGCTGCTGTGGCTGAGCATCCTGGCCGCGCGCGGCGAAAGCATGCAGGCCATTGCACGCCATCACTGGGCCACCTATGGCCGAAACTATTACACGCGGCATGACTACGAAGAGATCGACAGTGATGCCGCCAAGCGCTTGATGCAGCAACTGACCGACAAGCTGCCGGGGCTGACAGGCACAAGCCTGGCGGGACGCACCGTCGCAAAAGCCGACGACTTCAGCTATACCGACCCGGTCGATGGCAGCGTGTCCAGCCATCAGGGCCTGCGCATCATCTTTGACGACGGCGCGCGCATCGTCTATCGCCTGTCAGGCACGGGCACCTCGGGTTCCACGTTGCGGGTTTACATTGAGAACTTCGAGCCTGACCCGGCGCGGCACGATAGGCCTACGCAAGCGGCTCTGGCCGACCTTGTCGCGCTGGCCAATGAGTTGGCACAGATTCACCGGCACACGCAGCGCACGGAACCCAGCGTCATCACCTGAAGGTGCAGATAGAAGCTACTTTCAGAGGCGTCTACCAATAAAAAATGGCTGTAACCCGCGCAGAATATAAATAATTAGCTATATAAATAATAGCTTTATGCTTGCCTGCCCTAAGACCGCTACCCGTCATAGTGATACCGACACCCCACCACAACAACATCTTCATCAGTCGCCCGGTAAACCAGCCGGTTCGCCTCATCAATGCGCCGCGACCAATAACCCGCCAGATTGCCCACCAGCGGCTCAGGCTTGCCAATGCCAGCAAAGGGGTCACGGGCGGCTGCGTCCAGCAGGGTATTGATGCGCTTCAAGGTCTTGCGGTCTTGGCCGTGCCAGTAGGTGTATTGCTCCCAGCCTTCAGGCACAAAGCAGATGTTTCGCATGGCGTTAATGCCAGGGCTGAAATCAAGCCGCCAGCAGTTTGCGGGCTTTGGCTTTGCCCGCCTTGTCTTGCGCAATGGCCTTGGCCAGCTTGGCCGCGTTGGCCGATGAAGAAACCAGGTGCAGGGTTTCCATCACGCTTTGGTAATGGTCAAAAGACATCACCACCGCATCAGCCCCATCGCGGCGGTTGATGATGGTGATGTCGTGGTCAGCCGTTACCGTGTCCAACACGGATTTGAGGGAATTTCGGGCTTCGGAATAACTGACGACTCGCATGGTTTCCCCTGTTTTACTTGATCATCTTATTGTACAGGTTAATCCAGTTTGGTGCATTGCCTTAGCAGCCAGACGCCCTCAAGGTGACCAGGCTGCGGCTAATTCTTTGGCCCTTCACTTCAACCTACTGGAAAGTCTCTGGCATCGTTTCGCCCGGCTGGCGCATGAGGCTGCACTTGACGGAACGGGACGCAGCTCTATGCGTGGCTGAGCGCTACCTGAATGCCGCACTCAAAGCACAGCGGGCGGCCACGGCCTGTCTGTCAGCCCTTAAGCGACGTCTGAAATACAAAAATGTATGGAGGAACAAGAGCGCGTTTCCAGAACCTTGGAAAAGCGTAAAGGCGGCGTCTGACAATGCCGTGAACCATGATCCTCCCCAAGGTCAACGATTTCGACCGTTGCAGATCGGGCATCATTGCGTCACACACTGGGTGCCAATCATGGCGGATGCCTTGATGGCGCAAGTTGTGATGTTGACGGGCAGGCTGCGAAGGGTAGCCCATCACGTGAGGGAGGTAACGCAGGGGTAACGAAGTGACGGTAGGGGCAATAAATAAAAAAACACCAATTAAATCAATTACATGGTGTTTGGTGTTGGCGGAGAGAGTGGGATTCGAACCCACGGTACCTTGCGGTACGCCTGATTTCGAGTCAGGTACATTCGGCCACTCTGCCATCTCTCCGGGCTTGCAATTGTAGCAGCGGGGACTGCCTCAGTTCGCCGCCTGAAGCTGGTGCAGGGCGATGGCAACTTCCTCTGCTGTCACGCCATCCGCACGCTGCAACTGCCCCTCCAGGCCGACCAGCGCTGACGTACCAGCGCTCTGCAACCGGCGCACTGCCTGGCCTGCGTCCTTGGGGGAGTCAAACGCTTCGCTTTGCAGCAGCAGGCGGCCCTGCGCATCCACCAACTTGAAGTAAAACTTGCCATCTGATTCGCGGTATTGCTTGACCGATGGCAGGGCGGCTTTGGCGGACTTCGCAAGCTTGTCTTCTGCCTGATTGCGCAAGTCGCGCAGCCCGACCGCGTAACGCAAACGGGCGGCAAAAGGCGTCGACAGTTTGCGAGCTTTGGCCGCACCTGCCATCAAGATGTCTTCGATCCGGCCAGGGTCGTTGATCAGGGCCTGATAGGCATCGCGCATGGGTGCAATTTCGCGGTCAATGCGCTCAAACAAAAGTTGTTTGGCATCGGCCCATGAAATGCCATCCGCATAGGCCTGGCGCAGCGCCGCGCTTTCGGGCTCATCGGCAAATGCCTGGTAGATTTGGTAAAGGGCCGAGCCTTCGACGGCTTTGGGCTCGCCCGGCGCGCGTGAATCGGTGACTATGCCAGCAATCAGTTTCTTGAGTTGCTTTGCCGACGCGAAAAGCGGGATGGTGTTGTCATAACTCTTGCTCATCTTGCGGCCGTCCAGCCCCGGCAAGGTGGCGACGGATTCCTCAATCGCCGCTTCGGGCAGAGTGAAATGCTCGCCATAGCGGTGGTTGAAACTGGCGGCCATGTCGCGCGCCATCTCAATGTGCTGGATCTGGTCGCGCCCCACCGGCACTTTGTGGGCGTTGAACATCAAAATGTCGGCGCCCATCAGCACCGGGTACATGAACAGGCCGGTGGAAATGTCGGTTTCCGCGTCGGCGCCAGCCGCCATGTTTTTGTCCACTGCCGCCTTGTAGGCGTGTGCGCGGTTCAGCACACCCTTGCCGGTGACGCAGGTCAGCAGCCAGGTGAGCTCGGGGATTTCTGGGATGTCTGACTGGCGGTAAAACGTGACGCGTGCCGGGTCCAGGCCGGCTGCCAGCCAGCTTGCAGCAATTTCCAGCGTGGAGCGCTGGATGCGTGCCGGTTCTTCGATTTTGATCAGCGCGTGGTAATCGGCCAGAAAATAAAAACTCTCGACGTCGGCACGCAGACTGGCCTGCACCGACGGGCGAATGGAGCCGACGTAGTTGCCAAGGTGCGGTGTGCCGGACGTGGTGATGCCGGTCAGAAAGCGTGTTGAAGCCATGAAGAGTCAGAAGTTTAATCAGCCGATCAGCCAGGCCAGGGGCGAGAGCAGCACGCCCAGGACCGACTCGGTCAGGCCCATGACGGGCCGCATCCAGAGTTTGTCGACAATGCCCGCCACCACCAGCCCCATCACGATGAAAAAGCCCCAGGGCTCCACCCGCGACACCAGTTCGGCCTGGCGGTAGGGCAACAAACCCACCAGAATGCGCCCGCCGTCCAGCGGCGGCAGCGGAAACAGGTTAAAGGCAAACATGACCAGATTGACCAGGATGCCGCCCCTGCACATGCTGATGAAAAACGGCTCGGTGATGCCGGAACCCACGAGCAGGTAAAGCAATATGCCCCACAGCAGGGCTTGCGCAAAGTTGGCGCCCGGCCCGGCCAGCGCCACCCAGATCATGTCGCGCTTGGGGTTGCGCAAATTGCCAAAACGCACTGGCACCGGTTTGGCATAACCAAACAGAAAGGCCCCCGACGTGGCGAAATACAGCATCAGCGGCATCAGGATGGTGCCCACCGGGTCGATGTGCTTGAGCGGGTTCAGTGTGATGCGGCCCAGCGCGTACGCCGTGTTGTCGCCAAAATGGCGCGCTGCGTAGCCGTGGGCGGCTTCGTGCACGGTGATGGCAAACAGCACGGGCAGGGCGTAAGTCAGGACGGTTTGTATGAGCTGGGCGATATCCATTGGGCAATTGTCTCAGAGTGTGTTTTGTGTTCTCACAGGCCCAGGGCAGACAGCGGCCCGCCGCCCAGGCGGATCACCACTGGCTCGCTGCCAGTCAGGTCCACCACGGTAGTGGGCTCCAGCGGGCAGGCGCCGGCGTCAATTACCGCCGCCACGTCATGCTCGTAACGGTCACGGATGTCCCGCGCATCGTTGAGCGGTTCGGTCTCGTCGCGTGCTATTAAAGTAGTAGCTAACAATGGCCCATTGTGGAGGGCTAGCAGTTCTTTTAGCACCTTATGGTCGGGCACGCGCAGGCCAATGGTCTTGCGCTGCGGGTGGCTCAGGCGCCGGGGCACTTCCTTGCTGGCTTCCAGAATGAAGGTATAGGGCCCGGGCGTGGCAGATTTGAGCAGGCGGAACTGCTTGTTGTCGACCCGTGCGTAGTTGGCCAGCTCGCTCAAGTCACGGCACAGCAGGGTCAGGTGGTGTTTGTCGTCCACGCCCCGGATGCGGCGCAAATTGTCCGCTGCCGCCTTGTCGTCCAGGTGGCAGACCAGGGCGTAGCTGGAATCGGTTGGCACCGCCACAATGCCGCCTTTTTCCAGCAGGCCGACGGCCTGTTTGAGCAGGCGCACATGCGGGTTGTCGGGGTGGACTTCGAAATACTGGGCCATGGTTCAAATTGTTTCAGGATTCCACGTGGTCCAGCAGGACGCGCGACTCGCGCACAGTGAGCCAGGCGCCGGCTGCGCCGCACACCGCAATCATGGCGATGCCGACCAGGGACCAGCCGTCCGGCACCTGGGCAAACACCAGCCAGCCGCCCAGCATGGCAAAGGCGATCTGGCAGTACAGATAGGGTGTGATGGTGGCGGCAGAGGCCCGCTGATAGGCCAGGATCAGCAGGAAATGGCCCACCGTACCGGCCAGGCCGACCAAGCCCATGGCCCACCAAAATGTGGCCGAATCGATGCGGGTCCAGACAAACGGCAGGACCAGAGTGGCGATCAGGGTGCCCACCCAGCCGGTGTAGAAATGCATGGTCAGCGGGTCTTCGGTGCGGGCCATGGTGCTGGTGAGCAGCTGGAACCAGGCGCTGGTGGCCACCAGGGTCAGGGGCAGCAGCAGGGCCCAATTGAAGTCGTCGCTGTCGGGGCGGATGATGATCATGGTGCCGACAAAACCGCCCACCACCAGCACCCAGCGCAACATCGACACTTTTTCTTTCAGCCGGTAAGCGGCCAGCAGGGTGATGACCAGGGGCGTCATCGACACGATGGCGGTGAATTCAGCCACGGGGGTGTGTTTGAGGCTGATGAAGGCCAACATCGTCGAGCACATCAGCAGCAGGCCGCGCAGCAATTGAAAACGCGGGTGTTGGGTGCGCAGCACGCTCAAGCCGCGTGTGGGCAAAACCACCAGGGTGGTCGCGACGGCCTGAAAGGCATACCGAAACCACAGCGCCATCAACAGGGGCACGCCGGTGCTGACAAATTTGGTGGTGGTGTCGAGGGTCGCAAAACACGCCACTGCGGCGATGACCAAGGCGATGCCGGCCAGCACATTTTGCGGCCGGACGATGGGCTGTGAGCTCACTGAATACGGTCCGCCAGCAGCTCCCACACGGGCGTCAAATTGCCGGGCAGGTAGGGCAGGGTGCCCAGGTCGGTGTGGGATTCGGCCGGGTCATGGAAATCGCTGCCGCGTGAGGCGGCCAGGCCGAATTCCAGCGCGGTGGCGGCATAGGTCAGGTATTCGGCGGCGGTGTGGCTGCCGGTGACGACTTCCACCGCCTGCCCGCCGTGGGACTTGAATTCACTGAACAGGGCGAACTCTTCATTGGCGGAAAACTTGTAACGCGCCGGGTGGGCGATCACGGCGATGCCGCCGCCATTGGTGATCCAGCTCACGGCATCCTTCAGGTTGGCCCAGCGGTGCTCGACGTAGCCGGGTTTGCCTTCGGTGAGATATTTGCGAAACACCTCGTTGGTGTCTTTGCAGACGCCGCTCTCCACCAGAAAACGGCCAAAGTGGGTGCGCGAGATCAGGTCCGGGTTGCCAACGTATTTCAACGCGCCGTCGAAAGCGCCGCGGATGCCGACTTTCTCCAGCCCGTCGGACATTTCCATCGCGCGTTCGCGCCGCCCGCCGCGTGTTTTTTGCAGCCCGGCCTTCATGGCCTCGTCGTCGGGGTTGAAGCCCAGGCCGACAATGTGCACGGTGACGCCAATGAAGGTGACCGATATCTCGGTGCCGGTGAGGTATTTCAGGCCGTTGGCCCGGGCCGCAGCCAGGGCGCGCTGCTGGCCGCCGATTTCATCGTGGTCCGTCAATGCCCACAATTCAACGCCATTTTTCTTGGCGCGCTCGGCAAGGGCTTCGGGGGTGAGGGTGCCGTCTGAGACGACGGAATGGCAATGGAGGTCGGCGTTCAGGATGGAAGTCACCCGGCTATTTTAGGCGCTATGGGTTTACCCTGTGGTGCGCGGTCTTTTGTGCGGTCATTTCAGTGCGGCCTTGAGAACGTCTGGGCTAGATCTTGGCGGTCTCGGCCATTGTCACATCGACCCCCACAGAAGCGAAGTTGGCAAGATCGGCAGCGGTAGCCTGGCCTTGCGGGGAGCCCATGGCCGACGCGATCCCCGATGGCCACTCAAAGTGCTCCACTTATGGCCAGTCAAACTGCTCCACCCCGGGCCACCGCAAATTGATGTGCTGACTTCGGTGCACCAGTAGTTCGGAGGTCACTGGCAGGACGTTACTTTCAGCCCCTCACCTTTT
>JANMVT010000261.1:0-8499 GCA_031392945.1 Rhodoferax sp.
GGATGCCGATGGCGTGCCCTCGGACTTCCAGTTCCATATGGAGGTGGCCCGCGCCACTGGCAACCCGCACTTTGCCGAGCTGATGGCTTACCTGGGCACCATGATCTTTCCACGTGCGCGCATCAACACCCTGCAAAGTGCGCCCGAAGGCCGGTTGGGTTATTTGCAGCGCGTGAACAGCGAACATGAAAGCATTCTGGTGGCGATCCGAAACCAGGACTCCGATGCCGCCCGCGCCGCCATGCGCACTCACCTGTCGAACAGCCGCGAGCGCCAGCGGGCAAGGCAATGAGCATGGCGTGAGCCCTGAATATGTTGTACGACAACTGATAAGTAAGATCTTTCCGCCGTGGTGAATGGATTCAAAAATTTGTCGATTAGCATTGCCCGATGCCCTTAAACCACCCCGCCACCCGCGCCGCCTTTTTGTCCGGCGTGCGCGACACCGTCACCATCGTGCCGTCCTACCTGCCCTTCGCCCTGGTGTGCGGCGTGGCATCGGTCAAAGCGGGGCTGACCACGGGCGCGTCGCTGGCCATGCCAGCCCTGGTGTTTGGCGGCTCGTCGCAGGCGGTGATGACACAGTTCATCCAGAGTTCGGCATCATTGTGGGTGGCGGTGTTGTCCGGCTGCGTGATCAACCTGCGCATGATGGTTTACAGCGCCGCGCTGGCGCCCAAGCTGCGCCATCTGAGTCCCTGGCAACGCGCGGGCGCGGCGTTTTTTCTGGTCGACAACACCTTTGCCTTCATGCAGAAACGCATTGAAGCCAAGCCACATGACGGGCACCTGATGGCCTATTACGCCGGCCTGTCCAGCATGCTCTGGCCATTTTGGGTGCTGTTCTGCGCCATTGGCATTTTTGCCGGCAACATCGTTCCCGCCAGCTGGCAACTGGACTTTGCGATACCGCTGTCCTTCATCGCCATCATCGCCACGTCCATTCGCAGCGTGCCCATGGGCGTGTCCGCCCTGGTCGGCGGGGCGGCCAGCATCCTGCTATTTTCACTGCCGCTGAAACTTGGGCTGATTGCGGCCTGCCTGCTGGGTCTGCTGGGCGGCTTGGTCGCGGAAAAGTTGAGCTGGAAATTCACTGAAGATCCCACGGGAAAAAGGCAGCTGCCATGAGCGCCATGCAAAGCTGGCTCATCGTGTTGGCGCTGGCTGCGGGCACGTTTTTGATCCGTTATTCCTTCATCGGCCTGTTCGCCAACCGCGACATGCCGGCCTGGCTGAACCACGCGCTGCAGCTCATGGTGCCCGGCATTTTTGGCGCCATCGTGTTCAGCGGCGTGGTGATGGCGGGTGGCCACGCAGCCGGCTGGGCGGAATGGCCACGCTACGCTGCGGCCCTGGCAGCCTTTGGCATGGCGCTGAAAACACGGGGCAACCTGCTTGTGACCGTGGTCTGCGGCATGGCCGCGCTGCATGGCTTGCCCTGGCTGGTTTCATTGGTTAAATAGGCCATTAGCCCTCGTGGATATTGCGTAGATTGCTACTATATTTATAGCATTATGATGCCGTTGAAATCCAAAGCGCCAACACCCGAAGCGGTGCGTGAGCCGCTGCACTTCTATTTCGACTTCATCTCGCCTTACGGCTATTTCGCGTCGCTGCGGATTGATGAGCTGGCGAACCGCCACGCGCGCACGGTGCAGTGGCATCCAATGCTTCTGGGCGTATCGGTGATGAAGGTCATGGGCCTCAAGCCCCTGCTCGACACGCCGCTCAAGGGGCCCTATACGCTGCGCGACGTGCAACGCTATGCGCGCCTGCACGGCATTCACCTGGGGCGCGATTTTGCGGCGCCGCCCACCCACCCGCGGACCATGGCGCGCGCCTTTTGCTGGGCCGCCAAGCACCATCCCATGGCCAGCATCGCACTGGCCAAGGCCCTGCTGCACGCCTACTGGGTTTTTGGCACCGACCTGTCAGCGCCCGAGAGCCTGGATGGCATCGCCCTTCCCGCCGCGATTCGAGCCGATGAGTTGATCGAAGCGGTGCAGGGCGAAGAGGCTGCCCGCCTGCTGCGGGCCGAGGTCCGCAGTTCACTGGCGGCGGGCATCTTCGGCTCGCCGACCATCGTGGTTGATGGCGAAGCGTTTTGGGGCATTGACAAATTCAGCGAAATTGACCACTGGCTCGCTACAGGCGGCTGGTAATTCCATTCCCAAATCACCCGTGAAGGTCGTTGCGCCTCCTAGCCGTGCTGTAGCACTGTCTTCGTCGGCACGCCTACTTCACAAGTGATTTGGAAACGGAATGTTCCATTACTCGCCGTAATTCAGCCAAAGCGGATTTCGTACGCCACCGCGATGGCGGTCAAGCGCTGGCGCACATCCACGCTGATTTTGTCCACCACGTCGCCCGAAACCCTGATCACTGCCATCTGCCCGCCCGGCCGGTCTTCGCCGGCCACAGAAACAGCCCGCCCCGGCGCGACACCGTCCAGCATCTCGGCCAGCTTGACTTCAATGGCCTTTAAACGCAGCGCCGGTTTGAAGATTTTTCCGATGGCCGTCATCGGCATGGCGTCGAGAATGGTGACGCGTTTGGGCACGGCGGGGCGCTCGTAGACTTGGGGGCCGACGGCGTCCAGCAGCGCTTGCGTCTCTAGGGAAAAACCAGGTTTGAGCGTGACAAACGCTACCGGCAACTCGCCCGCGTAGGCGTCCGGTTCGCCCACCACCGCACACAAGGCGACGGCGGGGTGCGCGAGGAAGGCCTCTTCGACCAAACCGGGATCGATGTTGTGCGAGCCGCGGATGATCACGTCTTTGGCGCGGCCGGTGATGTGGATGTAACCCCGCGCATCGATATGGCCGAGATCGCCCGAGACCAACCAATGCTCCCCATTTGAGCGCTCTTCAAACATGCCCGCATTGCGCTCAGGGTCGCTGTAGCCGGGGCTGACGTGCGGGCCGCGAATGACGACGATGCCGGTCTCGCCTGCAGCGCAGTCTTCGCCCAAACACGCCACGCCGTCACGCCAGGGCGCCACGCGCACCTGGGTGAAAGGCAGGCGCAGGCCGACCGAGCCAGGCACGCGGGGCCCTGCGGCCGGCTCGATCGCCACCAGGCCGGCGCTTTCTGTCATGCCCAGAATGTTGCGAACGGGGATGCGCAGTTTGGCCTCGAACTGGGCCACCAGTTCAGAGGGCAAAGGCGAGCCGCCGGTGTAGGCCACTTTGACCGACGATAGGTCCGCGTCAACGGCCAGGTTGATCAATGTGGCCAGCACCGTTGGCACACAAGCCATCGCCGTCACTTTTTCGCGCTCGCAAAACTTCCAGTAGTTCTTCACAAACGCGGCATTGCGCATGCCGCTCAAAGTGGGCAGGATTTGTGTGGCGCCGACGGACAGCAGGGCCAGCCCATATACAAAGGCGCCTGCCACATGGAACAGCGGGAAGCCGTTGACCTCTACCGTGTGTTCGTCAAAGCCATAAAACAGCGGCGCGAGCGTGCTGGTGTGCACTTCGTTGCCGTGCGTGTGCAAAGCCAGCTTGGGCGCACCCGTGGTGCCGCCGGTGTGGAAACAGGCAGCGATGCGATTTGAAATTGCAGTTGGATAACGCTCTGAATTTAATATCAAACTATTCAATGGCGACGAGGGCATACACCCCATTTCGTCCTGAAATATGGCAAATCCGGGTGCAAAGCCCGCGCCAGCGCGAATTTGCAGAACCGGCAAATCACACAACAGCTTGAGCTTCTCCACCAGGGGCCATAAGTTCAGTTCATCGTTCGGCCCAAGCGCCACGATGAGTTTGGCGCTGGACGCTTTCAACAGGGTCGCAATGTGATCCGGCGCAAGCAAAAAATTGATAGGACAAGCCCGCCCCGCCGCCTGCGCGCCCCACAGCGCGTAATGCGTCTCGGGCATGTTGGGCGCGAGGATGGCGACGGCATCGTCTGGCCCCACGCCGAGTGAACGGAACAGCCTGGCCGCGCGGTTGATGTTGCCCATCAAATGTGTGTAGCTGATGCGCACGGGCGCTGTAGCCAAGTCGCCATCCGGCAAAAAGCGCAACGCCTCGCGCGTTGGATGCCGCGCGGCGGCCAGGGCGATCAGTTCGTAAGTCGAGCGGGCCAGCACGACCGATTCATAGGGCTGCGCCTCCAGCGCTTCGATGTCGGCCAGGGTTGCAATGGCGTTCATCGCGCAAGCTGCGTGTGGGGCAGGGCCTGAATGACGTCAGGTCAGGCCCAGCAAACGCATCGCATTGGTCTTCAAAATCAGCGGCTTCACGTCGTCCTTGAAACCTGCGACTTCAAAATCGGCCATCCAGCGGTCAGGCGTGATCAGCGGGTAGTCGCTGCCAAACAAAATGCGGTCTTTCAAGAGCGTGTTGGCGTACTGGATGAGTTGCGGCGCGAAGTATTTGGGGCTCCAGCCGGACAGGTCGATCCAGATGTTCGGCTTGTGCAGGGCCAGTGAAATGGCTTCGTCCTGCCACGGCCAGCTCGGGTGGGCGACGACGATCTGCATGTCCGGGAAGGCAATGGCCACGTCTTCGAGCAACATCGGGTTGGAGTTTTGCAGGCGAAGGCCGCCGCCGCAACGCATGCCGCTGCCAATGCCGCTGTGGCCGCTGTGGAAGATGGCCGGCAGCTTGTATTCATTGATGACTTCGTAGATCGGCCAGGCCATCTTGTCGGCAGGCAAAAAACCCTGCACCGTGGGGTGGAACTTGAAGCCCTTCACGCCATGGCTTTCCACCAGGCGGCGCGCCTCGCGGCCGCCCATCTTGCCCTTGTGCGGGTCGATGGAACCGAAGGCAATCATGATGTCGCTGTTGGCCGCCGCCGCGTCGGCGATTTCTTCATTGGTGATGCGGGCGCGGCCCATTTGCGATTCAGCATCCACCGTGAAATTGACGAAGCCGATTTTCTTGTCGCGGTAATAGGCAATCGTCTCGTCCATCGTCGGGCGCTTGGCGTTGCGGAAGTATTTGTCCGCCGCGCGGTCGTACTCTTCGCCGTAGGCGTCGAACGGGTTGCGACACGACACCTCGAGGTGGGTGTGGGTGTCGATAGCGATCAGGTTTTTGGTGTCCATGTTGGTTTGCTCCGGAGTATGTGGTGAGTTTAGCGCCGCCGAGAAAGGTCATTTATGAAGGCGCATGCATCATCAAGATGCGCTTTGCGAGTCCCCGTCAATCGGCAGGATTTGCCCCGAGATCGAACGCCCGGCATTTGACGCCAGGAATACCACCAACGCGGCAATGTCTTCAGGAGCCACAAAGCGTTTGTTGGATTGGTTGGCCAGGGCTGCCGCCCGTTCCTGCGCCACGCTGCGGCCATTTGCCGCTGCACGGCCTTCAAACACGCTCTCTATGCGCGGGCCGTCAACGGCGCCGGGCAGGATGGCGTTGACCCGAATTCCAAAGTCGCCCAATTCGCGCGACAGGGTCTTGGTAAAACCAATCAAGCCCCATTTTGAGGTGGCATAGGGGCTGCGGTTGGGGTAGCCAAACCACCCTGCCAGGGATGACATGACCAGAATCACGCCTTGGCCCGAGCGCTTCAAGTGCGGGATGGCGTGGCGTGTGACGTTGAAGGTGCCCGTCAGGTTGACGTTCATCACGGCCTCCCAAGCGTCCGGATCCATGTTTTCGACGCTCGCCGTCGGCCCTGAAATGCCAGCGTTGTTAACCAGCACGTCCAGGCCACCCAGGGCGCTTGCTGCCTCGGCCACCATGCGCTCAACGTCCACACCTTTGCCGATGTCGCTCAACGAAGTCGTCACACCAGGAATTGCGCTGTGCAAGCCGGCCAATGCGGCTTCGTCGAGGTCGCAGACGTGGACCTTTGCGCCGCCTGCCGCAAAAGCCTGGGCAATGGCGCGTCCGATGCCGGATGCGCCTGCGGTGACGAGGACGCACTGTCGATTCGAGTTGGAACTGGGGTTGGATTTGGGGCTACTCATGTCAAACATTCGCGGGGGTGGGCGCATTCAACTTTGCTGCCAGCGCCACAAGAAATTCAAGGCTCGCCGGGTTGGCCATGGAATCGCTACTTGCCACCTTGTCGCGCGCCATCCCCAGCAATAACTTGCGCACGGGCACTTCCATTTTTTTGCCGATCAAGGTGCGTGGGATTTCGCTCACCTCGAAGACTTCATTGGGCACATGCCGGGCCGAGGCCTTGGTGCGGATCTCTTTGGCGATGCGCTCTTTCAATGCCAAATCAAGCACATAACCAGAATGGCACTTACTTTGGCTCCCAGTCGTAGCCATGGATCTTGATTTTTCGTCGAGCTTGGGCGCGCGGAATCTTTAACCACAGGTAGGGTTTTGGTCGTCGCTTTCGCATTCGCGGCTCGATGCGTGCGGGCCTGTTGCCTACCCTGCACTGGGCGATCAGCGTAAACAGCCGCTCGCAGTCGTTCGTGGCTGACATCCCTCGCGAGACCCACTCTGT
Organism: Rhodoferax sp.; assembly: GCA_031392945.1. GTDB lineage: Bacteria > Pseudomonadota > Gammaproteobacteria > Burkholderiales > Burkholderiaceae_C > JANYCG01. Next base: position 6,427 of record JANMVT010000261.1, read on the forward strand.
CCACAGTTGCACGGTGTGTTTGAAGCTCAGAGTGCGCGGATCCACACCTGCAATGCAGGCGGCCTGCGCCATCAGCAGCCTGATCACGTTGTACGCCAGCAGATGGATCCACAGTTGTTTCTCGTTCATCTGCGGCGTCTGGCAGCTCAGCACATCCATGCCCGTGGTGGTCTTGAGGTTGCGCAGGTCCAGCTCAACGTTCCAGCGACGCGCGTACAGCTGCGACAGATCATCCTTGCTGACCCGTCGATGATCCAGCAGCGTGGTGGCCAGCACCCGGTGGGCGACTTTGACTTCGCGCACTGTGAGTTCGTCGGGGAAGTGTGCGTACTGCTCGGGCGTCATCCACTGTGGGCGCGCCGCAGGCTTGGGCCAGCACACGATGTGCGAGCCGTCAGCCTCCAGCACCTGGCGCATGAACATCGACAGCGCAACCGTGGGCGGATACAGCCGCTCGCGGTGCTCGGGCAGCAGCGCTTCGGTCGTCTCCAACAACTCAGGACTCGTCAGCACGTTGAAGAACTCCACCGCCTGGGTCGCCCGCGACCGGTGCCTGACACTGCTTTGATGCTTTGATGCTTTGATTTTGGGGAAATCAATTTTGGGGAAATCGATAGCCAAGCGTCAAGGAACGGAGTACTATCACCAAGGAGTTTGTTTGTTTTTCAAAATAGTTCTGAGAGGAGACCGGTAGTGCGGCCAGTTCACCAGATAGTCGGCATTGAGCGCACGACAGCCGACCTTGCCGGGTGTGGTTACGTTTGATGCGCGGCTACATTCTGCGTCGCCTGTTTGCCCTGCTGCCCACCCTGGTTTTGGCCAGCCTGATCGTCTTTGTCACGGTGCGCCTGATTCCGGGTGACGTGATCGACCTGATGCTGAGCCAGAACGACGTCACCGCCGACAAACGCAGCCGCGAACAGTTAATTGCTGCCCTTGGCCTGGACGTGCCGATGTGGCAGCAGTACTTCCGCTGGATCGGCGCGATCGTGCTGCACGGCGATCTTGGCAATTCACTCTGGCAGGGCACCCCGGTGGCCAGTCAGTTGCTGGCGCGTCTGCCGGTTACCTTCGAGCTGGGCGCCATCGCACTGGCGGTCGGACTGGTCATCGCACTGCCCATCGGCGTGTACTCGGCGCTGCGCCAGGACACCCCGGGTGATTACCTAGCACGCTCATTTTCCATCCTGCTATTGGCCGTGCCGAGTTTCTGGCTGGGCACCATGGTGGTGGTATTCCCGTCGATCTGGTGGGGGTGGTCGCCGCCGATCGAGTTCACACCTTTCATGCAGTCCCCCAATAAGAACCTGCAGCAGATGCTCCTGCCCGGCATGGTACTGGGTGCCGCGCTGTCGGCCATCACCATGCGGCTGACGCGCACCATGATGCTGGAGGTGCTGCGCCAGGATTACATCCGCACCGCCTGGGCCAAGGGCTTGACCGAGCGCCTGGTGATCGTACGCCATGCGCTGCGCAATGCGCTGATTCCGGTGGTCACCCTGATCGGGCTGCAGGCCCCTCTGCTGATCGGCGGTGCGGTGATCATCGAGCAGATTTTCGTCATCCCCGGCATGGGCCTGCTGTTGCTCGAAGCGGTACAGCAGCGCGACTATCCTGTCATCACCGGCGTCTTCCTGATGGTCGGCGTGGCGGTGATGCTGATCAACCTGATTGTGGACCTCAGCTATGGCTTCCTTGATCCCAAGGTGAGAATCCGCTGATGGCTGCGGCACTGCCCATTGTTGACAAGACCCGCAGCTACGGCTTCTGGGCCCGGCTATGGCGGGACAAGCCACTGGGGGTCGCCGGCGGGCTGGTGCTGGCGCTATTCCTGTTTTGCGGCGTGTTTGCCGACGTGATCAGTCCCTATGGTTTCAACGACATCGCCCCGGCTGAACGTCTTCAGCCACCCAGCCTGGACCATTGGTTCGGCACCGACAACCTCGGCCGCGACGTGCTGTCGCGCTGCCTCTACGGCGCCCAGCTGTCGGTCATCATCGGCTGCTCGGCGGCATTGCTGGCCACCCTGATCTCGGCGCTGGTCGGCATCGTCAGTGGCTACTTTGGCGGCAA
>JANMVT010000299.1:0-24495 GCA_031392945.1 Rhodoferax sp.
CTCGTGCAGATTGTGCGGGCCAAAGGTGCCGGGCGCCGCGCAATAGTCGCGGTCTTTGGGCGACAGCAGGGTAGAAATGGACACTGGGTTTTCTGGTGAGCGCATGTCCAGCACAAAGGTCTGGAACAGGCCCTTGGCGCATTTCTGTGCATTGGCCTCGTCCAGAATCACGGCCAGTTTGCGCCCCGGCAATGGCAAGGGCGTGTGCGTGCCGCCAGGAAACGGGGGTGACCAGTTCATGCGCGACAGCAGTTTGGGTGCGGTCGGGTTGCTGATGTCGTGAATTGTCAGGCCACCATCGCGCCAGGCGCCGTAACCCAGATTGCCCGCAGTCAGCATGTGGTGCAAGGCGTAACGTTTGCCAGCCGGGTTGGTGGGGGTCTCGCCCGCCGCCCGGTTCATGCCGGGCAGCCACCACTTCGCGACGATCTCGGGTTTGGTCAGGTTTTGCAGATCCACCACGCACAAAATGTGATCGGTGAAACCGTCAAAGTGGGCCGACACGTAGGCATAACGCCCGCCTTGCCAGGCCACGCGGTTGACGCCCAGGCCGGGCATTTCCAGAAAGGCGATTTCCCTGAAGTCTGCGGGTCTGGAAATGTCATGGATCGACAGCCCCGAGCGGAATTTTTTTCGGTTGGTGATGCTGTCGGCCAGGTTGTTTTCAAAATAGCCGCGCTGGCCGTCATACGACTGCATGGCCACGATGTTGGCGCCATTGGCCACCAGCATGATGTCGTCGTGGTTCTGCATCTGGTGGGTGCGTGTGCCCGTGCCCGCAGTGAAAAAACTCACCGGCTTCAAATTGCGCGGGTCGCTGGCGTCCAGCACCGTGACGCCGTCGCTGAACATGTGGCCCACGTAAACGTGTTTGCGGTTGACCATGACCTGCACGCCATCGGGCCGGCCGCCCTGGTCGCTGTACGAGATGTGTTTGATGCGGTTGCCAATGCCCTGCGGGCCCACCGGTGCAGGCGATTGGGCCTGTGCGGCCATGGGAATCGTGCCCAGGGCAGCCAGACCCAGGAGATTTTTGAGGTGATGGCGCCGCGTGTTGGCGCCCCTGTTTTGGCTGCGGATGCCGCTGGTCATGTCGTTCATTTTGTCTCCTTGCATTAAGGCCTTGCTTGGTTTTTGCTTGGCTTTCTTTGGCTTGGTTTCAAGCCGCAAAGATCGAGCTTGCCGATTGATTCTTGCACCATTGCCGTTAAAAGTACACGGCAAAGTGTTTTCCATTGCGCGCGAACTAAAATCCACGAACAATCCAACCCCTGACCCGCTGCAGATGAATTCCCTCACCCTGTTTTTGGCGATCTACATGGCCGTCACCATCGCCATCGGCCTGGTGGCGGCGCGGCGCGTGAAGAACTCCAAAGACTACCTGATCGCCGGGCGCGGCCTGCCGCTGTACATGAACACCGCCACCGTGTTCGCCACCTGGTTCGGCGCGGAAACCGTGTTGTCGGTCTCGGCCACCTTTGCCAAAGACGGCTTGGGCGGCGTTGCGGGCGACCCGTTTGGCGCGACCGCCTGCCTGATTCTGGCGGCCCTGTTTTTCGCGCGTGCCTTCTACCGCATGGACTTGTTGACGATTGGCGATTTTTACAAAAAGCGCTACGGCAAAACCGTGGAGGTGTTGACCGCGCTGGCCATCGCCGCGTCGTACCTGGGCTGGACATCGGCGCAGATGACGGCGCTGGGCCTGGTGACCCAGGTGGTCTCGGGTGGCGCGATTGACCTTAACACCGGCATCGTGATCGGCGCAGGCGCGGTGCTGGTCTACACCATTTTTGGCGGCATGTGGTCGGTGGCTTTCACCGACCTGTTCCAGACGGTCGTGATTTTGATCGGCCTGAGTTGCGTGGCCTTTCTGGCGGGCGGCCAGGCCGGCGGCATGGAAAAGGTCTTTGCCCAGGCCGCTGCCGACGGCAAGTTCAACTTCTTCCCCGCCAGCACCGACACCAAAGCCTGGTGGGCCATGGCGGGCGCGTTTTTCACCTTTGCGTTCGGTTCGATCCCGCAGCAGGACGTGTTCCAGCGCATGACCAGCGCCAAGGACGAAGACACCGCCGTGCGCGGCACCCTGATCGGCGGGGCGGTGTACTTCATTTTCGCCTTTGTCGCCGCCTTCATCGCTTACGCGGCCATCGTGACCTATCCCGACATCGCCAAGCTGTTTGGCTCGGATGACGCGCGCGCCATCCAGCGCATCCTGCCCGACCTGGTGCTGGGCAGGATGCCGTTGTGGGCGCAGGTGATGTTTTTTGGCGCCCTGCTGTCGGCCATTTTGTCCACCGCCAGCGGCGCCTTGCTGGCGCCCACGGCCATCATCACGACCAATGTCATCCGGCCGTTCATGCCGCACCTGAGCGACCGCGTCTTCCTGCTGATGCTGCGCATGGTGCTGGTGTCGTTCACCCTGCTGGGCCTGCTGTTCGCGTTGAACTCGCGCACCACCATGTACGAGATGGTGCAAAACGCCTACAAGGTCACCCTGGTCTGCGCCTTTGTGCCGCTGGTGGCCGGCATCTACTGGAAAAAGGCCAACACCCAAGGCGCCCTGTTGTCCGCCAGCATGGGCCTGTTGTTCTGGATTGGCGCTGAATTTTTGGCCAGCGACTCGGTCGTGCCCGCACAATTGATCGGCCTTTTTGCCGCCGCGATTTTCATGGGCCTGGGAAGCCTGGCGCCGCAGATTGTGCGCAGCAGCGGGCATGTGCTGGCGCCAAAATGACGATGAATGGACGCCATGCCAGCGTCGCCTGGTGATTCAGGATGCTATATTTTAAATAGCTAACCACCTATATTCCACGAGGGAAAACGCCCGATTTTATCACCTAATCCCGCGAAACAGGCACCAAACTGGCCGCTGGCGGCCCCAGGTGCGAGCCGCTGTCGAGCTGCATCAATTCACCCGTCATGGTGCGCGCGCCGGTGATCAGCCAGACGATGGCCTCGGCCACGTCTTCGGGCGAGCACACCGTTTGCAGCGGCGAATTGTTGGCCACCGTGGCCTTGATCTTCTCAAACGCCGCCTGGCCCAGACCGTCGACAAACCAGCGCGAGGTGATCAGCCCAGGGCAGACCGCGTTGACGCGGACTTCGGGCGCCATCTGTTTGGCCAGGTGCAGGGTGAGCGTGTTCAGGGCGCCCTTGGACGCGATGTAGGGCACCGACGAGCCCTGCCCCGATATGCCCGCCATGGACGACACATTCACCACACAACCGCGCGCCGCCTTGAGCGCCTGCGCGCAGGCCCGCACCATCTGGAACGGCCCGACCGTGTTGACGGCGTAAATGCGGGCGAAGGTTTCGCCGTCCAGCGCGTCCCAGTTGGCCAGGCCGCTGAAGGAGGTGACGCCGGCGTTGTTGACCAGGGCGTCGATGCGCCCCCAGCGCGCCAGCGCGCCTTGCGCCAGCGCCTTGCAATCGGCGTCAAGGGCCACGTCGCCCTGCACGAGCAGGGTGTCGGCCCCGGCAGCGATGCAGGCGGCTTGTGATTGTTTGGCATCGTCGGCGCTGCGGGAGTAGTTGATCAGCACATTGAAGCCCTGCCTGGCCAACTGCAGGGCCGCCGCCGCGCCCACGCCGGTGCCCGAGCCGGTGATGAGGGCGACTTTGCGTCTGGATGCGTCTGTCATGCGGTCTCCTGGAAAGATTGCAAAAAACTGATTGCTATATTATTAGAAGCAAACTATTAAGTACCGGCGAGGGGAATATGCCATTTTCATCCACCATTGCCACGCAACAGGTGAAAATTCAGCAAGCGCGTCGATACATCATATATAAGTCTCGGCCATGAGATACACCAGAGCCAGCAGAAAACAGCCCACCCCGGCCAGAAAACCCGCCACCGCCCAGCGCGCGCTTTGAAACCCCGTCATCTCGCCCAGAAACAGCAGGATGATGGTCAGGCCGATCAGGAACGAGCAGGCCGTGAGCAAGGCGATGCAGCCATTGACCAGGCGCCCCGCCACCGCACCGATCATGCCGGACACGGCGGTCGGCAAAAACACCCGCGACTCAGCCAGTTGAATGCCATGGGTGATGGAGTCGGCGTCAAGGGAGATGGGTATGGGTATGGGTATGAATATGGGCGACGTGATTGACACCCATTTATCAGGCCCATTGCAAGCCGTCACTGCCCCTCTGTATGGCGTCGCACAGACTAGGGGGCCCGCAATGGCACAGCATGGGTGCCTGCATCTTATTTTTGTCCAACCGCATTGGAGATACCATGAACCTTCACCTCAGCCTGACCCCCATGATTTCATTGATCGCCGGCATCTTGATCCTCGTCATGCCCAAGCTGCTGAACTTCATCGTCGCCGCCTACCTGATCGTGATCGGCGTGGTCGGCCTGATGGGCGCCGGTGCGACGCGCTTCAACTGATGGGTGGGCGCCCCATCGGATCGCTGGCGATTTTTGATGCTCACAGCACCTCGAAAACGTCGTAGATCGGCCCTGCGGCTACGCGCCGCCCCGTAGCCACAAACACCGCGCGGTTGAGCCAGCCATATTTGGCCGAGGCCGTTTCAAACACCGGCACGGCGCGCATGTAGTACAGCGCCGGGTCAACCGCTTCACCCCGGCCGAGGCGGTCGAGCACATCCTTGGGGCCATGGCGCATGCCGTTGTAATGCATGTAAATCAACTCGCCGTCGTCGGTCTTCAGCGTCATGCGCACATCCAGGCACAAGACGCCGTCACTGCGCAACAGCAGCCAGTCGCCGCCGGGCGATGGCATCACCGTGCCACGCAGGCGCTCGCCCTCGAAGCTGCCGCTGGCGACCGTGGCGATCTTGCGCGCGCCGTAGGGGGTGACGCCCAGGTCCTCGATGTGGGGGACATTGAGCGTGAGTTGAAACAGGGGACGGGACTGGATCACGGGAACTCCATCAATGGGGGTGCCGCGATTGTAGGACTGATCCCGGGCAGCGCGCACCGCGCCCTCGCACAGGGCCCGCCTCCCTACTCTCGGGCGCTACCTGCGCCAGATGGCCGAATTTGAGAGCTTTGGCAGCGATGTTGCGCCGTTTCCATTTTGTGAACCGCGCGAATCCCGCTATTTTTCCGGCTGCTCCGGGCCCTGGCTGCCGTCTGCGCGTGCCGACAGATAGGCGTACAGATCCATGATCTGCGCCGTGACCACCGGTTCGCCCTGCCAGGCCGGCATGGTGATTTGCCCTTCACGGCCCTGCACAATCGATTCCACCAGGTCGGCCCGACTGGCACCTGCGCCCTTGGCGATTTCGGGCGCGATGCTCCAGTCGTAACGGTAAAGCACCTGGCTCACGAACTGGCGCGGACCCATCTCGCGCACCAGGGGCAACAGGTTGGGTATGCCCGAGCCGCCCAGCGCGGCGGGGCCATGGCAACTGGCGCAACGCTGCTGAAACACGCGCCAGCCCACGGCGACCGAACCCGGCGGCTGTGCCTGCCGCGCGACGGCCTGAGCGGGCTGGGTGTTCTGCATTTCCACCGAACAGCCGCCCAACAAAGCGGGCAGCCAAGCGGCTGCCACCATCGCCAATGCCATGTTCACCATCGAAGTCTTTGCCATGGTCATCCCCTCTCAAAGGGTCGCGCTCGCCAAACCGGCGAATTGGCGCCCCTGTGGGCGAAATTATGGTCTGCGGCCAGAGCGGTCGCCTTGCGTTAGATCAGTGTCGTGAACCTTTCGCCAAAGCTCATCTGTGGCAAGATGCCCGCATGAGTCAAACCTTTGGCATGGAAGCGCCCAGAGCGCACACGGATGCCCCCCGGCAGGCACCAGCGCGATACCTCGTCACGATCGATTCGGGCGGCTACATGGTGGCCCGGCTGTTCCTGGAAAACCGCGAACAGATCGCCGAATTCGACGCCGCCGTTGAGGAAGTCACCGTGATGACCAAAGGACTTGTGCCTGACATTGGCGCCCTGGGCCCCGAATGGGATGTGGGCTTGCAGGGGCACAACGCGGCCGAGCGGGCTGGGGCTGAGGTTTACCGGCTGGAGGTTTAGACGCGGAGGGGTTTGTGGCAGGTTGGATATGCTACTTATTCAATAGCTTATTACGCAATATCGACGAGGGCTACAGGCCAAAATAACCAGACAAATAGGCCGTTGAAGGATCAGCCAGGCTCCAGCACACTGACCAGCCGGTTGACGATCTCATCCGCCGTCGCTGCATCCAGCTTTTCGATGTAGCTCGCTGGTCGACACCGTCTGCGCTGAAAACAGCTCAATGACCGGTGGCTCGGTCGCCATCCCATAAAGCGCTTTGGCAAATACGCGCGATGCCGGCACCGCGAAATGCGCCTTGACGGCCGCGCCATCGGCCCACTTCTCGACGAAGACCAGTTTATTCGGGTTTTCCGCGTCCTGGCTCACTGCATGAAAAATGCACCCAGGCTCCAGCCGTGAACGGTGCACGTGTTCCAGGCTGATGCGCAGGGCTTCGGCCAGGTTTTCAGGTTGGGCAATTGCGCTGCCAGTGATGAGGACCATGATGGGGTTCTTTGGTCAATCGGCCTTGACGCCAGGTGTCAATCAGCCTTTATATTGCGCGTCTAAATCAGCTTCTTCCAGCGCTCGTATTCCTTGAACTGGAACGCGGTGAATTCTTCCGGCGTGTTGGCCACGATCTTGATACCCAGGTCGGTCAGGCTCTTCACCGTGGCCGGATCGTTCATCGCGCCCACAGCCAGCTCATGCAGCTTTTTCTTCACATCGGCCGGCAAACCTTTGGGGCCAGTCAGCGCCTGCCAGCCGGCGACTTCGATGCCCTGGATGCCCAGCTCGGCAAAGGTCGGCACATTGGGCAACGAAGGTGAGCGCTCGGCGGCGGTGATGGCAATCGGAAACAGCTTGCCGGCGCGGATGTGGGGCAGCTCCACATTGATATTGGTCATGAAAAAGTCCACCTGGCCACCAAACGCGTCATTCATGGCGGGCGCGCCGCCCTTGTACGGCACGTGCAGGCCTCCAGTGCCGGTTTGCTGAAAAAACAACTCGGCAGAAAGGTGGTCCGAAGCGCCATTGCCCGAGCCGGCAAAGCTGATTCTGCCGGGGTTCTTTTTGAGCAGGTCGATCACCTGCGCCGCCGTGCGCTCGGGCCGCACCGGGCCGGTGACCAGCACATTGGGCGCTTCGTACACCAGGCTGATGTAGTCCAGGTCGGTGCGCGGGTCAAACGTCAGGCCCTTGATCAGGTGCAGCGCGATCACGTAGGTGCCGATGGAGTTGACCAAGAGCGTGTAGCCGTCGGGCGGCACGCGTTTCATTTGTGTCGCCGCGATCGTGCCCGTGGCGCCGGGTTGGCTTTCCACCACGAACGACTGGCCGGTGGATGCCGTCATGTGTTTGGCCAGAATGCGCGCGGCGATGTCGGTCGTGCCACCAGCCGGGAAGCCGACAACGATGGTGATCTGGCGGTTGGGGTAGGGGCCGGTTTGGGCCAGCGCCACCGGTGCGATCAGCAGCGTGACCAGCAGCGCAACACTGGCCAGCAAGGCAGATGCAATCCATTGTTTCATCTGGCCTCCTGTTGTTTCCGCCATTCTGCCCCAAGCGGCGACTCAGTTGGGTGCTTGCGGATGATGGGCCCGGCGTCAGCTTTGCTCGCCAGTTGAGCCTGAACCTGGACTATGCTTCAAGCTTCGACAAAACGGAGAATGCCATGAGCCAGGAATTGATTGAAACCATACACAACGGCGTTGCCACCCTGACCATGAACCGCCCCGACGCGCGCAATGCGCTCACCCCGGACATGATGGCAGGGCTGCTCGCCGCCCTGCCGCGTTTGGCCGCCGACCCGGCCGTGCGGGTGGTGGTGCTGACGGGCGCGGGCCGGGCCTTCTGCGCCGGGGGCGATGTCAAAGGTTTTGCAAAACGTGCGGAGGGTGGTGCTGCCAGTGCAACGGCCATGAGCTTTGACCACCGCGTCAATGACCTGCGCGCACGCATGGAAGTCAGCCGCTGGCTTCATGAAATGCCCAAACCGACGCTGGCAGTGATCCCCGGCCCGGCGGCTGGGGCAGGCCTGTCGATGGCGCTGGCCTGCGACATGCGCATCGCCTGCGATGACGCCAAGCTGACCACGGCGTTCTCCAAGGTCGGCCTGTCCGGCGACTTTGGCGGCAGCTATTTTCTGAACCATCTGGTGGGCGCAGCCAGGGCGCGCGAAATGTATTTCACCGGCAGCGTGCTGCGTGCCGACGAAGCCCTCAAGATTGGAATGGTCAACCGGGTGGTGCCGTATGAACAACTGGCAAAAGCGGCGCACGATTACGCGCTCGAACTGGCATCCCTGCCGACCATCGCCGTGGGTTACATGAAGAAAAACCTGAACACGGCGCTGCGCGGATCTTTAAGCGACACGCTGGACGCCGAGGCGATCCACATGATCCGCACCTTTGAAACTGACGACCACAAGGGTGCGGCCAAGGCCTTTGTTGAAAAGCGGCAGCCGGAGTTCAAGGGGCGTTGAAGGCGGCTTTCAGGCCCAGCCGCGTGAAGGTCTGCATGCTCAATAGCTCAAACCCCGGTAAGCCGTCTTCTTGAAGGGCTTGTCATCCAGCCGCTTCAGGCCGGGCTTGGTCGGGTCCAGCAGATCCACCCCCACGTAGAGCGCGCAAAAGCGGTCACGCTTGAATTCAGGCACCCAGAAATCAGTGTCCTGCATGCCCAGCGGCCCAAAAATGCGCCAAAAGACTCGCCGGACACGATTTCGACCACGTGGCCCAGCACATCGGTGGCCACCGAATACTCCCACTGCGTGCCGGGCTGGAACGCCAGTGGCAGCGGCGCCAGCACCTTCATCACGTCGGCCAGGGGCGTGGTGGGGTTGAGTACACCGGTCGTGTTGTAGGCGTTGAACAGCAAAGTGCCCGGGTCAAACACGCCAGAGGACAGTCCGGAGGTGTGCGTCATCAGGTGCTGAAGCGTGATCGGGGTTTTGGCAGGTTCCGTATCGTCCAGCCGCGTGGCGCCGGCACGCAGGACCTGGCGCTTGCCCAGCGCGGGGATGTAGGCCTCAACCGGGTCGCGGAGTTTGAGTTTGCCCTCCTCCATCAACAACAACACCGCCAGCGAGGTGAGCAGCTTGATGTTGGAAAACATCCGGAAGATGTGGTCCTTCCGCAGCGCGATGCCGGCTTCCTTTTCGGCATGCCCATAACAAAAACTGTCAACAACCTTGCGGCCCTGTAGCAGCACGGTGGACACGCCCGGCAGGAATTGCTGGTCAACCTGCTACTTCATTGCGGCGTGAAGGGCAGTGAAATCTTGAGTTGGCATGAACTGTTCTTTCGAGGTTTGGCTGTGGATTCGTTGATTATGGGCCTCCGAGGCGGTAGGCTGTGGCTATCTTCCCAATCCCATCGCCCGCGTAATCACCTCCTTCATGATCTCATTCGTCCCGCCGTAAATGCGCTGCACGCGCGCATCGGCATAGGCGCGGGTGATGGGATATTCCCACATGAAGCCGTAGCCACCGAAGAGCTGCACGCATTCGTCCATCACTTTGCATTGCAGGTCGCTGCACCAGTACTTGGCCATGCTGGCCGTAGCGGTGTCGAGCTTGTCCTGCACCAGCAGCTCAAGGCATTTGTCGACAAACACGCGGCCGATCTGCACCTGGGTTTGCAGTTCGGCCAGGGTGAACCTTGTGTTCTGAAAACTCGCCACGGGCTGGCCAAACACCTTGCGGTCTTTGACGTAAGTCACCGTCCAGTCAATTGCGGCCTGCGCTGCAGCCATGGCGCCAATGGCGATTTGCAGTCGCTCCCAGGGCAGTTGTTCCATCAGGCAGATGAAGCCGCGGTTTTCCTGCGGCTGGCCGCCCAGCACGGCGTCGGCGCCGAGGTGCACGTTGTCAAAGAAGAGTTCCGAAGTGTCCTGCGCCTTCAGGCCAAGCTTCTTCAGGCGCTTGCCCACGCTGAAGCCTTTCATGCCGCGCTCCACCATCACCAGGCTGGTGCCTTTGGCGCCGGCCTGCGGGTTGGTTTTGGCGACGACGATGACCACGTCGGCATGCCAGCCGTTGGTGATGAAGGTCTTGCTGCCGTTCAAAACATAGCTGCCATCTGCCTGCTTGATGGCGGTGGTTTTCACGCCCTGCAAGTCCGAGCCGGCGGCGGGCTCACTCATCGCAATCGCACCAATCAGCTCGCCGCTGGCGAATCTGGGCAGGTAGTTCTTTTTCTGCGCCTCGGTGCCATAACGCAGGATGTAGGGCGCGACGATTTCATTGTGCAGGCCGTAACCAATGCCGCTGAATCCGCCCCGGCTCAACTCCTCCATCTGCACCACGCTGTACAGCTTGTCGGCCCCGGCGCCACCGTATTCCTCCGGCATGGTCATGCACAGATAACCGTTCAGGCCGGCCTTGTTCCAGACCGCGCGGTCTACGTAGCCCTGCTCTTCCCAGTCGGCGTGGAAGGGGGCGATTTCTTTCTCCATGAAGCGGCGAAAACTGTCGCGAAAGGCTTCGTGGTCGGGGGTGAAGAGGCTGCGTTCAATCATGGCTGTTCACTGCGTTGGCCGCGATGCTGTAGTTGATGGGCTGGTTCAGTGCGCTTTGCAGCCAATCCGGCAGGATGATGACCGGGCCCGGCCCAAAGCCCGGCGGCATCAGGGGGCAAACACATTGGGCAAAGGTGAAGGCCATGCCGGGGTCGTACTTGCATTTGACGGCATACAGGCCGGCCTGCGCGTCGCCCCAGTATTTGTTGGCGTAATTGGCGTCGTTCAGGCGCGGGTAATTCTGGTAGACATGGCCGTTGTACAGCGGCTCCATCAGGGCCATCCAGCCGACCAGGAAATCCTGCGCCGGTTGCTGCTCGGCCGGCGCGGACCAAAACACGTCCAGCACCGCGTTGAAGGCCACGTCGCGGTGCACAAAGGCGCTGTCCTGCGGCTGGGACGCATTGATCGCGCCGCCGTAAAACTCCATGTAGAAATACGAGTAGGGGTTGGGCGAGGTCACAAAGTAGTTCAGCAGCGAGCGCCATTCAGCACTGGCCAAATCTCGCGCTACATAACGCGAGGCCTTGTCTTCACAGGGCATGGGGAAATTGGGCGGGAAGTTGGGCATGCCATACGGCACGCTGAGCAAATTCTGGTTCAGATTTAGAAAGCTGTCCATCTGGGTCCATTGCGTGACCGCGCCGGGCAAGTCGCACAGCGCCTGGATGGCAGCTTGCCCATCGACGGCATCACCCACATACAGGCCGCGCACCATCAAATACGGGACCATCGGCAGCGGCGGCAGGCCCCCGGCCACGCCGGGCTGTTGGCACAAAGACACCTGAATGTTCAAGTTGGGCGAGGTGGCCGTGCGCATGTAGCCCGATTGCAGGGCTAAAAACGCGCCCGTGGCGTTTTCAAAATCGGCCTCGGTTTGCAGCGGCCAGATGATGGCCCAGCCGAATACGTCACCCAGGGGGCGCAGCTGGTAGACAACGTTTAGCAAGACGCCAAAATTGCCGCCTGTGCCGCCGCGCATGGCCCACCACAGGTCGAAGTTGACAGTCGGCGTGGCCGTCACGATGCTGCCGTCGGCCAGCATCACGCGCATGGACAGAACGTTGTCGCAATTCATGCCATAGGTGACCGAGGTGAAGCCATAACCTCCGCCTTGCACGTAGCCGCCCACGCGCACGTCGTCACACTCGCCGCCTGGCACATGTAGGCCATAGGGCGCCAGCGTGGCGTCCAGCTTGCCGAAAGTGCAGCCGCAGCCCACGGTGGCGGTCATTGCGGTCGCGTCCACTGCCACGTCGCCCAGTCCGCTGACATCGATCAGCACGCCTGACGCGGCTGAAAACCCCGCCGTGCAATGGCCGCCCGAGCGCACCGTGAAGGGCACGGTGGACATTTGCGCCAGTTCCAGGGCATAGGCCACATCGCTTTCCACGACGCAATACACGATCATGGACGGAAACGGGTTGAACACCGGGTTGAACAACACGCGGTCCTGGTTGTAGTCCGGGTCGCCGGGCATCACGATGTGGCCCTGCAGGCCCAACTGGGCTTTTTTTACCTGGTCGCGGCTGGTGCCAAAACGCGCAAAATCGGCGTCGCCGCGCTGGTCCCATTTGGCAAAAAGCGCTGCGTCGCGCAGTCGTTTTCTGGAGAAGTTGTGCGGCATGGTTTATCCTTGGGTGTTCGTGACCTGAAAGAGGCGAATTGATTGTAGAGACCATTGCCCCATTGCCGGATGAAGAACTGCTGCGCATCCTGCACCAGGACGTGGGAAGCACCATTTCCGTGTTTGACCGCAGCCTGCGGTTTCGTTACGTCAACGACGGGTTCGCCCACGCCTTCAATTTGACGCCCCAACAGATGATCGGCCTGCCGCTCACCGCCGTGTATGGCGAGCTCGATGTCATCGGTTTCATGCCGCATGTACAACGCGCGCTGGCGGGTGAAACCGTGACTTACGAGCGCTTTGGCCGCATGCAACTGCTCAAGGGCATTTGGCGCACCGTCTCCATGCGGCCCTGGCGCAACGCGGCAGGCGAGGTGATCGGCGTGGTCACCGCGTCCCTGGTGGTTGAAGAGCTCAAGCGTTCGACCGAGGCGCTGCGCGCGGCCAACGAGCGCCTGTCCTCCCACATGGACAACAGCCCGCTGACCGTGCTGGAGCTCGACGCCCGCCTGAACATCACCCGCTGCTCGTCCCAGATCACCAAGATGCTGGGCCTGGACCCGCAGGCCGTGGCCGGGCAGACCTTGCTGGAGGCGCTGGGCATCGGGCCGAACCAGGAGGCCCTCCAGCTCGCCTTTGCCCGCCTCCAGGCCGGGCATGAGACGCGCAACCGCATCGAATCCAGCCAGCTGCACGCCGATGGTGCGTCTGTCGTGCACTGCGAGTGGTTCAATTCGGCATTGACCGGGGTGGACGGCCAAGTCACCTCCATCATGTCCCTCGTGGAGGATGTGTCGGTGCGGGTGCACGCCACCGAGCAATTGCGCAAAATCGCCCGGCACGACCCGCTCACCGGCCTGCTCAACCGCGGCGCCATGATCGAGCGCCTGGGCGCTTCGCTGGCCCGCGCGCAACGCACCCACGAACCGGTGGCCCTGCTGTTCTTGGACCTGGACGGCTTCAAGCGCGTCAATGACGAATTCGGCCACGCGGCCGGCGACGAGGTGCTGCGCGTCGTGGCCGGGCGCCTGGTGCAGGCGGTGCGCGAATCGGATGTAGTGTCGCGCTGGGGAGGCGACGAGTTTGTGGTGCTGCTGGAGACCGACGCCTACGAAGGCACGCCCGACCTGGTCTGCGACCGCGTTTTCGCCGCCCTGCAAATGCCCTGCGAATTCAGCAATGGCCAGGCGGCGATTGGCGCATCCATCGGCGTGGCGCGCCACCCGCCGCTGCCCAACCATGCGGCTGAACTGATCAAATGCGCCGACGCCGCCATGTACGAGGCCAAACGTGTGGGCAAGGGCTGCGTGCGCTACGCCGCGGATTTGCCCCCGGTGCCGGGCCTGCACTGACCGGCATCCCCCCCTCCCAACCCGCCTCCCAACCCATCTGGAGAACCCGCATGACCGAAGCCTCAGCACAAGCCTATGTATACGATGCCATCCGCACCCCGCGCGGCAAAGGCAAAAAAGACGGCAGCCTATACGAAGTCAAGCCCGTCAACCTGCTGGCGGGTGTGTTGACCGAATTGCAGCGCCGCAATGATTTCGACACGGCATCCGTGGACGACATCGTGATGGGCGTGGTGTCGCCCGTGGGTGAACAGGGCTCAGTGATTGCCAAGGTGGCCGCGCTCAAGGCCGGCTGGGCCTTCACCACCTCGGGCGTGCAGATCAACCGCTTTTGCGCCTCGGGCCTGGAAGCCGTCAACCTGGCCGCGCAAAAAGTGCGCTCCGGCTGGGAAGATTTGGTAGTGGCCGGCGGCGTGGAGAGCATGAGCCGCGTGCCTATAGGCTCGGACGGCGGCGCCTGGGCACAAGACCCCGAAACCAATTCGCAAACGGCCTTCGTGCCCCAGGGCATCGGCGCAGATTTGATCGCCACCCTTGAAGGCTTTTCGCGCCAGGACGTGGACGCCTTCGCGCTCGAATCGCAAAAACGCGCAGCCAAGGCGCGCGAGGGCGGCTACTTCGCCGGCTCAGTCGTGCCGGTCAAAGACTTCCTGGACCAAACCATTCTGGACCACGACGAGTTCATCAAACCCAATACCACGATGGACGGCCTGGGCTCGCTCAAATCCGCCTTCGAACAGATGGGCGCAATGGGGTTCGATCAGGTGGCAATGACGCGTTACCCGCAAGTCGCCAGGATCAACCACGTGCACCACGCGGGCAACTCGTCGGGCATTGTGGACGGCGCGGCGGCCATCCTGATCGGCTCCGAGGCAGCCGGCAAAACCCACGGCTTCACGCCGCGCGCCCGCATTGTGTCGGCAGCATTGAGCGGCGCCGACCCGACCATCATGCTGACCGGCCCCATGCCCGCCGCGCGCAAGGCGCTGGCCAAGGCGGGTTTGACCATTGACCAGATCGACCTGTTTGAAGTCAACGAGGCTTTTGCCGCCGTGGTGATGCGTTTCATAAAAGAAATGAAAGTGCCGCACGACAAGGTCAACGTCAACGGCGGCGCCATCGCCATGGGCCATCCCCTGGGCGCCACGGGCGCGATGATTTTGAACACGCTGATCGACGAGTTGCACCGGCGCAAACTGCGTTACGGCCTGGCCACGCTATGTGTGGGCGGCGGCATGGGCATTGCGACCATTGTCGAACGCTGCTAAATTGGCCTTTGACCCTCTTGCCATATAACTAGTTAGCTATTATTTTTGAAGTGTTTAAAAATTCATGAAAAATATTCACTACGCGATTTCAGACGAATCCTTCGGCAAAGTCGCCACCGTCACCTTTGACGAGCCCGACAGTGCCGTCAACACCATGTCAACCCAATGGGGCGAAGACATGGGCGAGCTGGTGGCCCAGTTGAACGCCGACAAGGCCAGCCTCAAGGGCGTGATCCTCGCCTCCAGCAAAAAAACCTTCTTCGCCGGCGCCGACCTCAAGGGCGCCATGCGCAACACCAAGCCGGACGCCAGGGAAGTGTTTGAACGCGTCGAGCGCAGCAAGCGCTGCTTTCGCGCCATCGAAAGCCTGGGCGTGCCCGTGGTGACCTGCCTCAATGGCACGGCGCTGGGCGGTGGTTTTGAAGTGGCGCTGGTGGGACACTACCGCGTAGCCGTCGACGACAAACGCATTCTGCTGGGCCTGCCCGAAGTAACGCTGGGCCTGCTGCCGGGCGCAGGCGGCGTCACCAAAATGACGCGGCATCTGGGCCTGATGGCGGCCATGCCGCATCTGGTGGAGGGCAAATTGTTCTCACCCGCTGAGGCCCATGCCATGGGCCTGGTGCATGAACTGGTGCCCAACACCAAAGACCTGCCGGCCGAGGCAGCAGCCTTGCGCCAAGCCGCCCTGGCCTGGCTGGCGACCGGCCCCGTCGCGCAACACCCCTGGGATGACAAAGACTACAAGGTGCCCGGCGGCACGCCGTCCAACCCCAAAATTGCGTCCATGCTGGCCGTGGCGCCGGCCATGCTCAAGCAGAAGACGCGCGGCCTCTACCCGGCCCCCGAGGCCATCTTGAACTGCATGGTGGATGGTTTGAAGGTGGACATGGCGACCGCCTTTCGCATTGAGTCGCGTTACCTGGCCAAGCTCTTCGTAGGCGTGAACGCGCGCGCGATGATCACCACCTTCTTCAACATGAACGCAATCAAGAGCGGGCAGTCCCGCCCCGGCAATGCGCCCAGGTACAAGCCGGCCAAAGTCGGCATCCTTGGTGCCGGCATGATGGGCGCAGGCATTGCGTATTCGCTGGCCAGCAAGGGCATCGCCACGGTCTTGAAGGACGTGAGCCAGGAGAAAGCCGACGCGGGCAAGGCCTATTCGGCCAAACTCACCCAAGCCCGCGTGGACAATGGGCGCATGGGGCCGCATGACCAGGCCGAGCTGCTCAACCGCATCCACGCTACTGAAAGCGCAGCAGACTTGCAAGGCTGTGACCTGATCATCGAGGCCGTGTTGGAAAACCGCGAGTTGAAGGCCCGCGTCACGCAAGAGGCCGAGCCCCTGCTGGCGCCCGGCGGTTTTTTCGCCTCCAACACCTCGACCCTGCCCATCAGCGGCCTGGCCAAGGCTTCGGCCAAGCCCGGGAAATTCATCGGCATCCACTTCTTCAGCCCGGTCGACAAAATGAAGCTGGTGGAGATCATTCGCGGCAAACAGACGGACGATGAAACCGTGGCGCGTGCCTTCGACTATGTGCAGGCCATCGGCAAAATCCCCATCGTGGTGAACGACTCGCGCGGCTTTTTCACCAGCCGCGTGTTCGGCACCTTTGTGATGGAGGGCGCAGCCATGCTGGGTGAAGGCATCCCGGCGGCCGCGATTGAAAACGCCGGCATCCAGTGCGGCATGCCGGTTGGCCCATTGGCCGTGATGGACGAAACCGCGCTGTCGCTCAGCGTGCACGTGATGGACCAGACACGCGCCGACTATGCGGCCGAGGGGAAAACCTACACGGCAACACGAGGCCAGTTGCTGGTCGAAAAGATGGTCAAGGAACACAAACGCCCAGGACGCGCGGGCGGTGGCGGCTTTTACGATTACCCCAGCAAAGACGATGCCAAAAAAGGCGCGAAGAAGTCTTTGTGGCCGCAACTGCAGCCGCTGTTTGAAAAAGCGGATGTGCCATGGAGCATCACCGACCTCAAAGACCGCCTGCTCTATCGCCAGTCCGTTGAGACCGCGCGCTGCCTGAACGAAAACGTCTTGACCACCGTGCACGACGCCAACATCGGCAGCATCTTCGCCATCGGTTTCCCGGCCTGGACCGGTGGCGCCATGCAGTTCATCTACGGCATGGGGGTGGATGCATTCGTCAATCGCGCGGAAGAACTGGCGGCCAGGTTTGGCGACGGATTTGCATTGACAAGCCAGGTCAAAGACACGATCAAGCGCTTCACACCAGTGTATTGACCGGAGAAATTTCCATCTGGATTGCTATATTATACGTAGCTAACTACGTATGTCTGGTGAGGGCAAACTGCCAATTTTACCCCTCAACTCGGCTTTTTGCACCTTGCCCAGGGCGGTTTTCGGCAAAGCCTCGCAAAAGACCACCCGCTTCGGGTGTTTGTAACGCGCGAGCTTGCCGTCGAACAGCGCCATCACCGCATCAACATCCAGACTGGCGGCGGGCATTATCACGATGACTGCAACGGCGACTTCGCCCCATTTTTCGTCCGGCAAGCCCAGGACGGCAGCTTCCTGGATCAGCGGGCAGTCGGCCAGGATGTTTTCAATCTCGGCCGGAAAGATGTTTTCCCCGCCCGAGATGATCATGTCTTTGGAGCGGCCCACGACCCAGTAAAACCCGTCGGCGTCCAGGCGCGCCAGGTCGCCCGAATGAAACCAGCCCTGCGCGAAGGCCGGGTTGCCCTCATCGCGCCAATATTGACTCATGACATTGGGGGCGCGAATCCAGATTTCACCCACCTCGCCTTGGGGCACGTCCTCGCCCCGGTCATCGACCAGGCGCACAACCACGTTCAAAGCCGCCCGGCCAGCGCTGCCGGCATGCCCAACGGCATCCCCAGGCTTGAGGCAGATCGACACCGGGCCGGTTTCTGTCGCGCCATAAACCTGGCAGACCGTCACGCCGCGTGCGTGGAATGCTTCGATTTGTGAAGCAGGTATGGTGCTGGACCCGGCGCCCAGCAGGCGCAGCGACGACAAATCGGCGGCGGAAAATTCGGCTTGCGCCAGCACAGCGCGCAGGGTCGCCGGGACCAGCAAAGAGGTCGTGGGATGCAGGCGCTGCACATCGGCAAGCCAAGCCGCCGGGTCAAACCGCGCGTGGATCGTGACCCGCGCGCCCGCCACCAGGGCCGGCAAGGTCTGGATGCACAAGCCGCCCACATGAAACATCGGCAACACGGTGAGCACGTGGTCGCCGCCATTGAACTGGTGCATGTCATTGGACGCGGCGCAGTTGGCCAGCAAACCGGCTTGGGTGTGCAAGGCGCCCTTGGGCTGGCCCGTGGTGCCGGAGCTGTAGACCAGCAGCACGGGGGACGCAGCGCCGCCCTGGAGCCAGCCAGGGTCGATGGCGGACGGATTGCCGCCAGCCTGGTTTGATTCAGACGGTAAAACTGCCGCATCAATTGCCGAGTTAATCAAATTGATTTTGGCGCTAGCGGCAAGCGCCTGCGCCACAGCCTGGTGGCTGCTGTCCGCCAGGATCAAAGCCGCCCCTGCGTGTTCCAAAATCGCCAGGAGCTCTGCTTGCGCCAGCCGGTAGTTCAGCGGCAGCAGGATCGCGCCGATGCGCGCCAGCGCGAACAGCAAGACCAGCATGGCCGGGTCGTTCAAGCCCAGCCAGGCAACCCTGTCGCCGGCTCGCACACCGTGCCGGATCAAACTGGCGGTTTGTACCTCAACACGCTGCCAAAGTTTCCAGTAGCTGATGTCCTGCTCTGCAAAATGAAGCGCCGTGTGGCCGGGTGTGCGCCGCGCGTGGCCCTCGATGGCGCTGGCCAGGGCCATCACAACACATCCGGCTCGTCCTGCTCGCCCGCCTCGTACAGGCACTCGCGCCCGAGGCGGTCAACGCACAGCTCGGCCGTCCACGGCAACATCAGGGAACCGCAGCGCGAGTCGCGGTACATGCGCTCCAG
Organism: Rhodoferax sp.; assembly: GCA_031392945.1. Taxonomy (GTDB): domain Bacteria; phylum Pseudomonadota; class Gammaproteobacteria; order Burkholderiales; family Burkholderiaceae_C; genus JANYCG01. Next base: position 18,709 of record JANMVT010000299.1, read on the forward strand.
CGGCAGGCTTTTGAGCATGGCCTGGCCGCCGCAAGTGCGCACCGCCAGGCGGCAAATTTCGTTGGCGTTTTCCATGATGGTGTAGTGCGCGGACAGCAAGCCCATGCGGACTTCCTTGCTTGGGTCCACCCGCGCCGCGCGCGCATTCTGCAAAAAGATGGCGCGGGTCTGCTCCAGGCGGACCTTCATCTCGGCCACAGCGATCTGTTTGGTCGGGTACATGCGCCGTTTGACGGGTGGCATGTCGGCCACCTCGCCGCGCAGGTACTGCACGGTGAAGTCAAACGCCGCCTGCGCGATGCCCATATAGGTGGGCGACAGGGTGGCGAACATGTGCGGCCAGCGCGTGGCGGCCTGCGCGTACAGGCCTTCGGGCATCAGGCGCTCGACCTCGGGCACGAAGACATCCTTGAAGAGAATCGTGCGCGACACCGTGCCGCGCATGCCCAGCGGGTCCCAGTCGCCGACCACACTCACACCGGGCAGGGTTTTGTCCACCGCCAGATAAAGCGAATCACGCTGCGTGGCGCCGGGTTTGTCCAGCGTGCAGAGGATGCCGTAGTAGTCGGCCGCCCCGGCGAGGGACGCGAAGATTTTTTTGCCGTTAAGGAGGTAACCGCCCTCCACCGTTTTGGCCAGGCTGCCGAACGGGGCTTTGCCCGCCGCCGCCGCGCCGCCTTCTGAAAAAGACTGTGAATAGACCTTGCCGCCTTCGACAATGCGCCTGTAATGCACGGCGCGATGGGCTTCGTGGCTGCTGCGCTGCCCGGGCGTCATGTCCAGGTCGTCGGCAATGAGGCTGGTCCACATGGCCGTGCCCACGTGCATGTTCAGCGTCAGCGCCGTGGCGCCGCAATGGCGGCCGATTTCGGCGGACACCAGCACATAGGTTTCAAAATCGGCGCCCCAGCCGCCGTAGGCTTCAGGTACACAGATTTTGAGCAAACCCGCAGCGCGCATGTCGGCGTAGTTTTCGAAAGGGAACACCGCGTCACGGTCGATTTGCCCGGCGCGCAGGGCGAATTTGTTGGCGCCCAGATCAGTCGCGATGGCCAGCAACTGCTTTTGTTTGGGCGTCAGCTCGGTGTAGTCGCCCGCGATGCCGGGCGGCTGATAACGACGCGGCGCGGGGCTGGGTGCAGACATGGCCGTCACTCCTGAATCGGAAAATGTTGGACCAGAAATTGCAGCACGGCGGCGTTGAAGGCCTCGGGCTGCTCCATATTGCCCAGATGCCCGGCGCGGGCCAGACAATGGTATTCGCCGCCCGGAATTTTCCCGGCCATTTTTTCCATGACAGAGGGCGGCGCGGTCTTGTCGTCAGCACAGGCAAGGCACAAGGTGGGCACCTTGATATTGGGCAAATTGTCCTGGCGGTTGAACGACACAATGGCCGCCAGGGCAGCACGGTACGTGGCCTCGGGCACCGCCGACATCATGGCGACCGCTGCCGCCCGAACCTCTGCGGGCCCGCCCAGGGCCAGCATGCCGCCCACCATGATGGGGGCCAGGCCCGCCATGCCCAAACCGGCGTCCAGCGTGGCGAAGCGGCTTTGCAAAAATTCGCGTTGCCATTCGCCGCCGGGCTTGCCAAAAGCGCCAGACGTGGCAAACAGAATCAAACCGTCGAAGGCTGCGGGATCCAGCAGGCAGGCCTCCTGCGCGATCATGCCGCCCATGCTGTGGCCCAGCACCACGGTTCGTCTGGCGCCGACGTGGGCCACCAGGTTCAGCAAGGCCTGCGCCAACGTCGTCATGCTGCACGGCTGGCCGACCGGCTGCCCGACCGACTGCCCATAACCCGGCGCGTCCCAGGCGATGGCCCGGTAGCCGGCTTTCGCCAACAAAGGCAAGCTGCCATCCCAGGCACTGTGGCCGCCGCCGACGCCATGCAACAGGAACACGGCCGTGTCGCCCTGGCCTTGCTCGATGAAAAATGGCTTGACGCTCACTGGGTAACCTCCATGCTTCGCATTGCGGTGCGAGCTTGCCTGGAGCGGTCCGGCGCGGCGCTCATATCAGGTCCCCGCACAAACGGCCGGCATCGACGATGGTGTCGCCATCGAGCTGGATGGTGCAGCCCTTCAATGGCAAATCAAAATGCCCCAGGGTGTGGCGCCCGGCCACTTCGTTGGCCCCGGTGGAATACAAAAAATTGCCGGCGAAGGCGCGCAGTTCGGTGCCGTTGAAATCGGCCTTGTCGTAAAACATCATCGCGTCCCATCGCGCCTTGGGGTTCATGCCCCAACCGACATGGGAAACGGCGTAAGCCTCGCGGTCACCCCAGGCAGCAAAGTAGCTGCGCATCAAGTCGGCGTCCAGCCCGGCGCCGGTGATGTCGGTCACGAAGTCGTTTTCAATCGTGAGCGTCACCGGTTTGTCCAGGTAACGTTTGAAGGTCAGGTTCACGTCGCCCTCGTTCATCACCAGGCTGCCATTCACACTGCCCCGGGCCGGAAAGGCCAGGCACAAACCACCGGGCCAGTGCGAGATGCTGCCCGGGCGCGCGGTGTAACCCCAGCCGCCACCGACGGCGGCGCCAACCAGGCTGATGTTGAGATGCGTGCCGGCCAGCGACGACACCGTCATTGCCTTCGCGTTTTTCAGGCGCTTCATGCCGACTTTGACTTTGGGCTCGAGCGCCGCGTCCGGCAGGCAACGCTCGAGTACCTCGGGGTGTTCGTTCGACACCATCAAAACCCGCGCCCCGCCGGCCAGAATCTGCGGCAGCTCGGCGGCATGCAGCAAACCCTCCACGGTCAAGTCTGCTACAAAAATAGAAGCTGACAACGCTTGAATGACGGGGGCTAATCCCTGAATTGCGTCTGAAGCGCCGGTGGAGCGCACCGGCACGGGTGCGGCCAGCGCGGGGGACGGCAGGACCACATGAAAGGCCCGGGCGCCCAGGCGCAACAGGGCCAGTTCGGCCAACTGCACGTTGACGGGGCGAGATTGTGTCTCGGACAAGATCGCGGCCACGTCGCCGGGCTTGACGCCGCACAAGGCAAACGCCTGCGCAAAAGAGTCGATCCACTTGGCTTCGATTCGGTGTTGCAACATGGTTATTTTTTTAATGGCCTGGGGATGGACGGAATCAAAGCCGCGAACCCAGCGCAAAATAGCCGCCCGAATGGAACAGCAAGGGCGCGGCGTCGGAACTGGTGAAACGCTCGACTTCGGCGATGAACAGACAATGGTCGCCAACGGTCTGTCTTGATACCGTGCGGCATTCAAACCAGGCGCTGGCGCCATGGATCAACGGGTGGCCGCGGCCATTGGGCGCAAAGGCCACGCCGTCAAACTTGTCGCTGTCATGTGAGGCGAATTTGCGCGACAAATCCACCTGGGCCTCGGCCAGCACGTTCACCACAAACGCCTCGGCCGCTTCAAACGCCGCCAGGTTGTGCGACGACAGCCGCAAGGCCCAGACGACCAGCGGCGGCTCCAGCGACAGGGCGCCGAAGGAGTTCGCGGTCAAGCCGACCAGGCTGCCGTCGGCCATACGGGCCGCGATCACGGTGACGCCGGTGGCGAATTGGCCCAGGGCGTGGCGCAGGGCGTGCAAATCGGCGGGTGCAGCGACCAGTGGTGCGACCGGTGCGGCGCCCGGTGGGGCGGCCGCCGACTCTTCAGCTTCTGGTTGACGTTGTATTGGCATGCGCATTGAGGCATCATATATTTGAATCCACCCGCCTCCGCCATGAAACCAGCCAAACCAGCGAATCCAGCCAAAGTCGCCCAACTTGCCAAACCCGCCATCCGCTTGCGTGACCCCGGCCCCGGCGACATGGGCTGGGTGGTGCAGCAGCACGGGGAAATCTACGCACGTGAATACGGCTTCAATTCTGAATTTGAAGGCCTGGTGGCCGAAATCGTCGCCAAATACCTGAAGCGGCGCCAGCCCGATTGGGAGCGTTGCTGGATGGCCGAGGCCAACGGCGAACTCGCCGGTTCGGTCTTCGTGGTGCGCAAATCAAAAACCGTGGCGCAACTGCGCATGTTGATCCTCACCCCGCAAGCGCGCGGCCTGGGATTGGGCGCGCGCCTCACCGACGAATGCCTGGCCTTCGCCCGCGCCAAGGGCTACAAAAAGATGGTGTTATGGACCAATAGCTGCCTTGACGCGGCCCGTGGCATCTATGCGAAGCGCGGCTTCCAACTGGTCAAAAGCGAGGCTTACCGGGGCTTTGGCCAGAATCTGGTCGGCGAGACCTGGGCTTTGAAGCTTTAGACGCTGGCGCCTTTCGGCCAGCGCTCCGAAAGCGCAAAAGCCACAGCGATAATTGCGCCATGCCTGAGACCCGCCCACCGCCGCCAGCAACGGCCCCGACGCCGTTGACATTGCGCGCCACTTCCCTGCCCGACCTGTTCTGGTCCTTCACCTGGCTGGCCTTGCAGGGCTTCGGCGGCGTGCTGGCGATCGTGCAGCGCGAGCTGGTCGAGAAGAAAAAATGGCTGACCCACGAAGAGTTTGTCGAAGACTGGGCCGTGGCCCAGGTCTTGCCCGGTCCCAATGTCGTGAACCTGTCCCTGATGATCGGCGACCGCCAATTCGGCCTGGCTGGCGCCCTGGTGGCGCTGGCCGGCGTGCTGACTTTTCCCCTGGTTGTGGTGCTGGCCATCGCCGCGCTGTACGGCGGTGTGGCCGACTTGCCCGCCGCACAGGGGGCATTGCGCGGCATGGGCGCGGTCGCCGCCGGCCTGATCACCGCCACCGGGCTCAAGCTGGTCCGCGCCTTGAAGACAAATAGCATGGGGGCCCTTGTCTGCTTTGCGTTGGCAGCTTCTACTTTTATAGCTATCGCGCTCGTGCGGCTGCCCCTGGCCTGGGTGCTGCTGAGCCTGGGTTGTGTCGCCTGCGCGTTTGCGTACAGCCGCCTGGGCGACACACCATGAGCCTGAATCTTTCGGGCGTCGACTGGCTGGCCCTGTTCACGCACTTTGCGTCTTTGTCCCTATTGGCCGTGGGCGGCGCCATCACCACGGTGCCCGACATGCACCGTTACCTGGTAGGCGACAAGATGTGGCTGAGCGACGCGCAGTTCAGCTCCAGCATCGCCCTGGCGCAGGCCTCGCCTGGCCCGAACGTGCTGTTTGTCGCCCTTATGGGCTGGAACGTAGGCTTGAACGCGGGCGGCGGCATGGCAGGCGGCGCCAAGGCCGTGGGTTTCGCGTTGCTCGGCGTGTTCTCCGCCATGTTCGGCATCTTGCTGCCCAGCACCACCCTGACCTTTTTGGCCGCCCGTTGGGGCCATCAAAACCGCGAGTTGCGGGCGGTGCGCGCCTTCAAAACCGGCATGGCCCCCATCGTGATCGCCCTGCTGGTGGCGACCGGCTGGGTGTTGTCCACCAGCCTGGGCAAATCACTCGACCACTGGCCCGTCTGGCTGCTGACCGCCGTCACGGCCCTGATCGTTTGGCGCAGCAAGGTGCATCTGTTGTGGCTGCTGGGCGCGGGTGGGGTGTTGGGTTGGATGGGAATAGTCTAGCCTGAAGCTCCTCCTCGGACAATCTCGATTTTCGGCAGAAATCCCTTTTGAATCAACGGCGCAGGCCGCTTTTACAGGCCGCTTTTACAGTCTGCTTTTTGTAGGCATGCAAATAATTTAACATGAGAATAATATGAGCCTACAAATGTAGGCATGTATATCCATGTCGTCGCAAATCGGAATTCATCGCCAACAATCCTCTTGCGTGAATCCTACCGTGAGGGCACCAAGGTGTGCAAGCGTACGCTGGGCAATTTGTCCCACTTGCCCGGCTCTGTGATCGATCTGATTCGTCGCT
>JANMVT010000088.1:0-1811 GCA_031392945.1 Rhodoferax sp.
GGCCATCATCAGCAACGCGTCCTGCACCACCAACTGCCTGGCGCCCGTGGCCAAGGTGCTGCATGACAAATGGGGCATCAAACGCGGCCTGATGACGACCGTGCACGCGGCCACCGCCACGCAAAAAACCGTGGACGGCCCGAGCAACAAAGACTGGCGCGGCGGCCGCGGCATTCTGGAAAACATCATCCCCAGCAGCACCGGTGCGGCCAAGGCTGTCGGTGTCGTGATCCCCGAGCTGAACAAGAAGTTGACCGGAATGTCGTTTCGTGTGCCAACCAGTGATGTGTCGGTAGTAGACCTGACCTGTGAGCTGAACAAGGAAGCCACCCTCAAGGAAATCTGCGCCGAGATGAAGGCACAGTCAGAAGGCGCGCTCAAGGGCATTCTGGGTTACACCGAGGACAAAGTCGTCGCCACCGACTTCCGTGGCGACACCCGCACGTCCATCTTTGACGCCGATGCCAGCATTGCGCTGGACAGCACCTTCGTCAAGATCGTCGCCTGGTACGACAACGAATGGGGTTATTCGAACAAGTGCCTTGAAATGGTGCGTGTGGTGGCGAAATAGGGCGTTTGCCCTTGTCACACAAGCGTAGCTTGCTACTTATAATGTAGCAATTCGTTTGCAGAAAAGCGCGCTTTCGGGCGCGGTTTCTTTTTGCTTCCATGCAACCCTTTGCGCAACCCACGACCCCAACCAGGCCCGGCCTCCAGCTCGATCGCGTCAGTGACCAGGTCTGGCGTGTGTTGTCAGAGCCGGGCGGGCACGTCGGCAACCTGAAGCTGATCAAGGGCGTGTGGAAGTTCAAGGCAATTGGTTACGATGCTGGCGGCGCCGTGATGCCCGGCCACGGCCCGCTCACGCACAAACACAATGCCCGATTTGCCACGCTGGATGAGGCGCTTGTTGTTGCGACTCTGACCGGCGTGTGATGGCGAAATCGCCAAACTCAAAACATCGCATCAGCCCAGGCTGGCAGCCTTGAGTTCGTTCATTGCGGCTTGGCCACAAAGCTGATCACCAGGCCATCCTCGGTCACCGTGATGTCGCCCGGCTGCAAGCCCAGGCCGTCGGCCAGGGCCAGATCCTGTGGACGCAATTGGTGCAGTACCACCTCTTGCAAAGACTGCGCCGCCAACACCGGCCCGTAGAGTTTGAGCAACTCGGCGGCCGGCGCTTGCAGCTCCGAAAAATACAAGTTCTGAAAGCGCAGCTTGTGGGCGCGCAGGCTGCGGTCGCTGGCTTCATAACGCAGGGCAAAGTCCACGTCGAACCGGCCTTCGATGCTGCGCCGCAGCGCCGGGCCCGTGCCCACCACCACCATCTCGGCGGCCAGCCGGTTTTGCTCGGGCAGAAGGCGCAGGCGCGGCGCCTGAACATCCAGTTCCATCAAACCCGCCAGCGGGTAATGCAGCGGAAAGCGCTCAGCCACGCGTTGCTGCAACTGCGCGGCCGACACGGTGAAGCGCGGCTGGGCCAAAGCGGTTTGCTGCGCAACCAAGCTTACGGCGACCAGTGCCAGGCCAGTCGATGAGGTTAAAAAGTGTCTTCGCTGCATAGGGGATTTGGAGGTGCCAGCTGATTGTGCGCCGCGCCAGCCTGGCAAGTCCCAGGTGGCGGGTGGCCTGCAAAAATCAAGGCTTAGCGCACCACCACTGACCAGCCCGCGTGGCGGTTGACTTTGTTGTTCTCATAATCCCACAAGGTGCCGCAGCGCTCGCAACGGTAGCGGGTGATGGTGACCTGGCCGTGTTTGTGGGTTTCGGTGCGGTGGGCGCCTTGCATCAGCTCGGGGTGGCCGGGCGCC
>JANMVT010000106.1:0-8831 GCA_031392945.1 Rhodoferax sp.
CCGCCGCCGGCAAAGGAGGCCAGGATGCCGCCCACCAGCGCAAACGGCAGCGTGAGGAAGGTCATGGTGGCGAGGCGCCAGTCGCCCAGGCTCAGGTGCAAAAGCAGAAAAATCGCGCCGGCAGCGAGCAGGGAATACAAGGTGATCCGGGTTCTTGCCGCCCTCAATTCAGCGTATTCACCCTGCAAAACAGCCCGGTAACCAATGGGAAAATCGATTTTATGGATGCGCTCCTGCACATCCTCGGCCACAGAAGCCAGATCGCGGCCCTTGACATTGGAATGCACGTCAATGCGCCGTGAGCCGCCCTCGCGGCTGATGCTATTGGGCGTGGGAGCCACCTTCACGTCAGCGACTTCGGAGAGGCGCACGGTTTTGCCGGTGGGCGTGTTGATCAGCATCTGCTGTAGCGCCTGAAGGCTGTGGCGCGACTCCTTGTCCGTCCACACATGCACGTCATAGGTTCGCCCGCTGTTGAAAATGTCGCCGACCTCGTTGCCCGCCACAATGGCAGCAGAGGCGCGCCGCACATCGCCCGGTTTGAGTCCATATTTTTGCGCCTCCTCCAGCTTGACCCGGACCTGCACCTGCGGCACTTCCACCATCAGTTCCTTGTGCAGTGCATCCACGCCCGGCACTTCCGCCATGACCTGGCGCACTTCCTCGGCCTTGTCTCGCAAAACCTGCAGATCAGGCCCATAAATTCGAACGACGATGGCTTCACCGGCACCGGTGAGCACCTCCCGAATGCGCTCCTTCAGGTAGGTTTGCAAATCGCGGTACAAGCCCGGATACCCGTCTACCATTGACCCGACCGCAGCGACTGCCTGGTCATAGTCGACCTTGGGGTCCACACTGATCCAGTTTTCGCCGAAGTACACGCCGTAGACTTCGTCGGCAAGGAACGCCTGCCCGATGTGCGCGCCGAAGTTGCGCACGCCCGGTATGGCCCGCAATTCCTTGCTGGCGCGGGTTGTGATGCGCAACATTTCCGGGTGCGAGGTGCTGGGCTCGGTGACCCAATGCATCAAAAAGTCGCGCTCCTTGAAATCCGGCAACAGCGAATGGCCCAACAGCGGCCACATCGCGAAACCGGCCAGCGTCACAACGGCAACAGCAATATACGAGGGGCGCGGCGTGCGGGTGGTTTTTTCCAGCAATTTGCCGTAAACCAGCACCAACCATTTGACCAGTGGCGATTCCCGACCCTTAAGCGGTGCGTCACGCAGCAGGATCAGGCTAAGGGCCGGGGTCACCGTCACCGCAACCAGCATCGAAGCCAGCATCGCCAGCACGTAGGCCGTCACCAGTGGCTTGAAGAATGCGCCGGAGAGGCCTTCCATGAAAAACACCGGCACCACGGCAAGGACAATGATCAAGGTGGCGTACAGAATTGGCGTGCGCACCTCCATCGTTGCATCGAGGATCACGCTCGCAGTGGATTGACTCCCACCTTCCCTGCGATGTTGGCGCAGCCGGCGCATGATGTTTTCAATGCCAATGATGGCGTCGTCCACAACGCCTCCCAAGGCGATGACAAACCCGGCCAGCACCATCGTGTTGACCGACGCTCCAGCCAGAAACATGACCAATCCGCCCGCAAGCAGGGACAGGGGAATCGCAACGATCGCAATCAATGCCGCCCTCACGTCATAGAGAAACGCGATCAGAATCACGATCACCAGAATGCACCCCAAAAACAGGGCGTGAGAGAGGTTGGTGATCGAGTCTTCAATAAAGGTTGCCGGTCGGAAAATCTTGGTGTCTATCTCCACACCCGGCAGGCCAGGCTTCATCGCCTCCAGCGCAGATTCGACCCCGCGGGTCACCTCCAGCGTGTTGCCCCAAGGGAATTTTTCGACAATCAGCATCAATCCAGGACCATCGTTGATAACCGCGTCGCCAATCATGTCGGGCGGCGCATACAGGATTTTCGCGACGTCGCCCAGGAGCAGCGGCTTGCCATCCTTCGATTTAATGGGGACTTGCGCCAGCGTCTCGGGCGTTTGTCCGGAAGACGTATGCAACACCTCCATACGCTGGTTGGGGGTGTCGATGAAGCCGCCGGTGCCAATGTGGGCGCCTTTGGAATATCGCAGAAGGCCGACATCGAGCGCATCCGAGACCTCTTCCTGAACCTCATCGAGGGTGACTCCCAGCGCAGCGAGCTTTTCCGGATCGACCACTACCTGAAGCATCTTGAGCTGTTCGCCCCAAATGGCGATATTCGCAACCCCGGGAACTCCCAGCAGTCTGGCCCGAATAGTCCAGTAGGCCAGCATCGACAGGTCCATGACCGATTTGTCTTTGGACGTCACACCAATCTTCATCACCCGGCTGGTGGACGACAGCGGCGGCATCATGTGCGGCGGGGCCGCCCAGGTCGGCAAGTTTGACGAGGCGATCGCCACGCGTTCCGTCACCAGTTGGCGTGCCCGCAGCTCGTCTACGCCCGGTTTGAAGATCATGACCACCGAAGAGAGGTCAGAGACCGATTTGGAGCGCAATTGCCCCATGCCGGGAATTCCGCTGAGAGCGTTCTCGAGCGGCACCGTGACGAGGGACTCCACCTCAGCCGGCGACAGGCCCAGGCAAATTGTCTGAATTTCAACTTTGGTCGGGGCGAATTCCGGAAAAACGTCAATCGGGAGTTGTTGAAAACGCAGCGAGCCCAAGTAGACCAGCACGACGCCTATCGCCACAAAGACGAAACGAAACCGCAAACTCGATTCGACAATCCATCGCATCATGGCTGTTCCCTCCTGTAGCGTCAATGCCCGGCTTTAGTGCCCTACGCCTTTTTCCGCGCCGTACAACTCGGCCACGCCAACCGTCACAATCTTCGTGCCTGGCGCAGGCCCTTCCTTCAAAAAGGCTTTTTCGCCCTTGATGCCTTGCACCACCACGCTGTGCCGCACAAATGTCAGCGCCTGCGGAACCGTGTAGACCCAGGTGCCGCCGCTGATGTCGTAGACGATTGACGCGTAAGGCGCGCTCAATTGCCCGGAACCATCTTTGGCGACCTCGCCCGTCTGGATGTCAAGCCGTTTGGCCGCCTTCTCCGTCACGGTGACCCGTTTGACCTTCGAGCCCTCGATGGCCTCGACCCTGGCAGGCCGGTCCTTCTTGCCCGAGGACGCTCCGTCGCCCGCTGCCACTGCCATGCCGGAAACCATCACCAGTGTGGCTGCAGCCATGGCCGTGACAATCGGTTGGATTAGATTGCGCATTGGGTCTCCTTTACGGTTTGACACGTCAACAAGGGTCACACGCCGGCGGGGTTCAGATCCAGGCTGGCCGCCGCCGCCGCGCCCGAACCAAATTTCCAGTACAAGGCCGGGACAACCGCCAGCGTGATCAGTGTTGATGTCAGGATGCCGCCAAGGGCCGCAACGGCCATAGGATGAACGATTTCAAGGCCTGCGGTATTGCCCATCAAGACAAACGGCAGGAAGAACAAAACCAGCGCCACCGCGCTGGCGGCGATGGGCATGAAGCGCTCGCGCACACCCCGCAAAACCAGCGCAGCGTCAAAAGGCTCGCCCGCGCCCTTTTCCAGGTGATGGAAATGGCGCACCAACAGAATGCCATTGCGGGCAGAGAGCGCCATCGCGCCAGCAATGCCCAGCAGCGAACCCAGCGTAAATTCGCCGCCACCGATGGCAACCGCCACCAGGCAGCCCAGCACCGTCAACGGCACACTCAGAATCGACAGCAGCGCCAGCCGCCAGCTTCCGAGCGCTGCCTGCAGCACCAGAAAGGAGACTAGCGCGGCCCCCGCAAGGTAGCTGCTCAGTGATTTGAGCGTCGCCCGGCGCGAGAAATGCTCACCCAGCACCTGGGCGTGGTATTCGAACGGGAAGTTGACTTCCTTGATCTTGCGCGCAGCCTCGCGTGACACGGCGCCCAGATCGAAGTCTTCATTGACTTCCGCCGAAATATCAATGCGCCGAGACACACCGTGACGGCGGATCACGCCCGGCGCCGAGACCGTGCTCACATCAGCCACATCGGCCAGCCGCACCTGCGTGCCTTTGGGGGTTTCAACGTCAATCAGCAGGTCGCGAATGGTGGCCAGGTTGGCGCGCACCTCAGGCACGCCCCACACCACCACGTCAAACACTTTTTGATCCTCGAACAGCGCCCCGACCGTGATGCCCGCCACCATGGACGATGCGGCGCGGCGCACGTCGCCGGGTTTGAGACCGTAAGCCCGGGCCTTATCGAGATCCACCTTGACTTCGATGGTTGTTTTGTCCTCCGGTACTTCCGTCCGGGCATTCTGGATTCCCTCGATTTTCGACAACGCGCCCCGGATCTCTTCCGCTTTGGCGCGGATGATGCCGACGTCATGGCCGTACACCCGCACCGTGAGCTGGTCGTCCGCGCCGGTGATGGCACCCCTGAGCTGCTTGGAGAGGAAGGTGGTGAGCTCGCCCGCCATGCCGGGGTATTGGGTGATGGCTTCCCGCATCGCGTCCATGGTGTCGTCATAGTCCGCTGCCGGGTCGATGCTGACCCAGATTTCCGCCGAGTTGACGTCCTTGGCGTCATCCGAGAGGACCGCCCGGCCGACGTGAGCCGCTGCATTTCGCACACCCTTGATGGCGCGCAAATCCTTGATCAGTGCGGTTGTCGACCGGTTCATGGCGGTCAGCGACGTACCGGTGGCGCCAGTCCATTCAATCAACACGTCAGTTTCCTTGAAGCTTGGCACCAGCGAACGCTCCATCTGCGTCCAGATCAGGTACCCCGCTGGAATTGACACCGCCGCGACCACTAGCGCGGGCAGCGCCGACCGCACCGCGCCACTGGCGACACGCTCGTAAGCGCCCTGGAGCCCGACCAACAGCCCGGAGCCATTGCCGTCCACCACCGGTGCGCCATCCAGCAGCAGCACGGCAAGCGCCGGTGTGGCGACCAAAGCCACCACCGTCGACGCGACGACGGCCAAAATATACGACCACGCCAGCGGCTCAAAAAAGGCAGCCGACGCACCACTCATGAAGAACACCGGCACGGTGGCCAATACAATGATGATGGTGGCAAACAGCATCGGGCGGCGCACCTCCATCACGGCCGAGATGATCAATCCGACCGACGACTCGGTGTTCCCTTCGTCACGCGCCCGGCGAAACCGTCGCAGGATGTTCCCCACATCGTGAACGGCGTCGTCAACCACCACGACAATCGCCAGCAGCAGCCCGGCCACGACCATCATGTTGAGGTTGACGCCACGCAAGTGCAAGACCAGACCCGCAGAGAACAGCGACAGCGGCACCACCAATGCCGCCACCAGCGCTGCGCGCCAGCTGCCCATCAGTGTGAACAGGGCTGCGAGCAATAACAGGTAGGCCAAGCCAATGGCGGCCGCCAGGTTTTTTTCGGCGCGTTCAATGAAACTGGCCGGGCGATAAATCGAGGTGTCCGCCTCGATGCCCTTCATGCCCTGCTGCAGCTCTGCCAGCGCCTTTTCCACGCCACGAGTCACCTCGATTGTGTTGGCGCCCGGAAATTTTTCCACCACCAGCATCAGCCCGGGGCCATCTTTCAGGATCGCGTCGCCGATGAGTGGCTGGCTGTCTTCGACCACCCTGGTGACTTCGCCCAGTGCCACCGATGTGCCGAACACCGGAACCTTGGCAAAACTCTCGGCCGAAATGGTGGGAGATATATGCCGCACGCCGAGCCGTTGGTTGGGTGTGTCAATGAAGCCGCCGGACCCTGGGGTGGACGAATTCAAAAAGGTCAGCGGCGAGGCCCAAACGGACTCGCCGGCAGTTTTCACGATCTGCTCGAGCGTGATCCCCTTGCCGTGCAGCCGGGCCGGGTCAATTTGCACCTGCAACTGCCGGTTGCGAAGGCCCCACACTGAAACGTTGGCCACGCCCGGCACACCCACGAGCCGGGGCACGATGTTCCAGCGCGCCTGCACCGACATGTCGATGAGGGAGACGGTTTTGGAACTCAGCCCGATGTTCATGATCCGGCTGGCGGAAGACACCGGCTGCAACAAAATCGGCGGACTCGACACATTCGGCAAGGCATGCGCCTGCACCAGGCGCTCCTGCACCATCTGGCGCGCCTTGAGCAGGTCGGTACCGGGCGCAAAAAACATTTCGATCGAGGAGAGCCCGGTGATCGACTCGGATTCGATGGAGCGCAGCCAGGGCACGCCGTTGAGCAGGTCCGCCTCCATCGGCACCGTGATGAGCGATTCCACCTCGGATGTGGACAGGCCCAAGGCTTCGGTGCTGACCCGCAGCGACATAGTGGAGAACTCGGGGATGACGTCCAGCGTCAGGTCGCGCAGCCGCCAAAGTCCCGCAGCCAACAGCATCGCGGCAAGGGCGATAACCAGAACCCTTAGTCGAACACTGGAATCAATAACGCTTTGCAACACGGTGACCTCCCTTGAACCGAATGGCTGACTCTGCTGAATCCTGGCGTCGCCATCGTCTTTCGGAGGGCAGGAATCCACCTGGAACTCCTACAGACCGGAAGCTGGCCCATCAAGCGGCCAACAACACCAGCACTACTTCTCGCTTCAATTTGCAACTGACGCTAACAGTCGCATTTGACACTGTCAATCAATTGATACGTATTGATACAATTTAATACATTGTTGCCGTGAACTCATGCGCTGTGCAAGGAATGCAACGCGAGGCGACCAGCTTCACCTGGGCTTTGCAAAAAATCGATCTGCGCACTACCAGGAATAACTAAGCACCGCTGAGAGGCCGCGCCCACTCGCGCCAGTTCCACCCTCAGCGGGCGAATAATCCCGTGTGAGGGAGTATTCGAAAACCAGCTTCACGCCGTCGGCCAGCCACTCGCCGAGGGTCATGGTCAGCCGTTGTTTGGGCAGGAAGCCAACACGGCTGGTGGAGCCGCCTGACACCATCGCCACGCCGGCCAGATCGCGGCTTTCGGAATAACTGATGGCAGCGAAAGTGCCTTGGCCGCCAATGCTCGCAACCCACGGATTCCAGTCAAACTGGTAGCCCATTGAAATGGCCCACGCCGAAGGCTGGATCGACACCGGATTGCCCAGTCCGTCCAGAAACTTCGCGGCTTGCGTAGCGCCGTTCCATTCACCCACCAACGAGACGCGTCCAAGCGTCAATTTGGCATTCGCCGCCAGGCCTTTGACGGCGCCAAACTGGTTGGCAAACGCGTTGTATTCGCTGGCCAGGAATTTGCTGTCAAACACGGAGCTGTTGTAGTCCAGGTTGAGGTCCAGCGTCCACGGGCACAGGCCCGAATTGCTCAACTCGGAATAGGGCTTGCCGCAATGGCCACTGCTGCGGTAACCCAGGCGCGCGCTGATGTTCTCGGTGAAACTGCGGCTCGCGGCACCCGAGTCCGAGCTGTCGTAAACGTAGACGCTGCCATAAAACGGCGGCATTTCCGGGTTGGCGGGCACCGCGCTGGGTGGTTTGGGCCGCGTGACCGGCGGCCGATAACCCAGCCCTTGCGCGAACCGGTCGACCAGCGGGCTGAACAACAGCGGTTTGACCATTGGCGCAAACACCGGTGGCCCGGAGCGGGTGGGCACCGGCGTTGGCAAGCCAAAGCCGAGGCCAAATGCATTTTTCTTCATCTCGAACGCATCGACGGTGAGCGGCGAATCAATCGACAGCACATCGACACGGTGCACACCCGTGGACGTGCCAAACGGCAAAGGCTGCTTGCCCAGGCGTAAATACAGCGGAAACCGCTGCACGTCGCCGAGCGTGAAATAGCCGCGGTCGAGGTTGACGCGGTCAATGGCGCCGCTGACCGCCGCCGGGGATGCCGCGCCGGAGCCCGTCCTCACCCCTGTCCCGTCGACATATTGCACCGCAAAACTACCCAAAGTCCAGGGGTTGACCTGAATTTCCAGATCAAACTCGGCCGCGTTGAGCTTCAAGCTATTAGCGCTGGTGTTGGAGAAATCGGTGCTGCGGCCTACCAGCATTTCAAACGTGCCGCCCAGTGACACCATGTCGTTGATCTTCGAGCCGGTCTTGGCCAGCGAGTCCTGGATGATCTGCCGCGTGGCCTGTTCATTGGCCGCCTTGCCGATTTCCAGCTCGCGCACCCGCTGGAGCAATTGCGCCTGGGTCGGATCGTTCACCAGCGCAGACGCCGCACCTGAGCCTTGGCCGCCTTCGAGGCTTGATTCCAGCGAGCGCAGGCGCCGCATCAGATCCTGGTTTTGTGTCTGCAGAATCTGGACCGCGCGTTTGAGTTCCTCAATTTCAGCGTCGGCGGCACGCGCAGGCGCACTCCAAAACACCAAAACCGAGGACACCAGGGCGGCGGCGGCCAGCGCTATTGTGGATTTGTTGCAATTGCCGTTTTTGACCAGGTCACCGGGCTGCACGACCCCTCCCTCAGATACTGTTTTGCTTCAAATTATCGGGAAATTCACGCCATTTCCCACTCAATCACGCGCCCATCCTAGCGCTTGTTTTCAAAATTCACAATAGGTTGCGATTGGTTAGCTTGCGCGATGCCACCGAATCGGAGCGTGAGTGGCATAAATGAATCGAAAGCGGCATCACGCCTTCAAATACTCCGCCCGGCCTCCGAGCCAGCGGTTGACATGTTTTTCGGCCAGCTCGGGGCATTTGTCCAGCATCACGGGCGCGGTGGCGCGCGCCCATTCCAGCAGGGCAGTGTCGGTGGCCAGATCGGCAAAGCGTAGCAGGGCGTCGCCGGACTGGCGCGCCCCCAGGAACTCGCCGGGGCCGCGGATTTCAAGGTCGCGCCGGGCGATCTCAAAACCGTCATTGGTCTGCGCCATGGCTTTCAGGCGCTCCCTGGCGGTTTCACCCAAACGCGGC
>JANMVT010000129.1:0-14125 GCA_031392945.1 Rhodoferax sp.
AACATGGCTGCCCTCTACCAGGCGCGCAAGGCTTTGCCGGCCATCCGGTGTGCGCAAATCCACCAGGGCCGAGAGTTTGCCCCGGCTGGTGTCGGCGATGGATTCGATGTTGGGCAAATGCGGGCCGTTGACCAGCATCACATCTGCGCCGTGGGCCGCCAGGGTGCGTCCGCAGACCGGGCCGGCCAGGATGCGGGTCAAGTCCAGCACGCGCAGGCCGCTCAGGGGCATGGCATTGGAAGCCAGCGCGGGCAGGGGCAGGGGCGGGGCCTCGCCGATGCGCTCAAACGTCAGCAGGGGCTGGGCAGCCACGGCCTGGCCTGCGGGGTGGGCGTCCCATTCCTCAAAGCTTCGCAATGCCGCCACCACCAGGCCGGCGTCGGCGGCGGCCTGTTCGAATTCCAGCGCGCCGCGCTTGCGCATGGCTTGTTCGGCGTCGCTGCGGGTGGCGCTGGCGGGATCCAGGCCCATCAGGCGCAGCGCCCCTTCGCGGTGGTGGGCGAAGTTGGCGTGAATCCGTGCCCAGCCATCACGGCACTGGTACAGGCCGGAGAACGTGTCCCACTGCGCCGGCACGCGTCCATCCAGGCTGAACCAGCCGCTGCATTCCAGCGCCGCATGCGCCATGTCCACGGATATGGCCTGGCGCACCTGTCCGCGCGCCAGGCCCAGCTCGCAAGCCGCCAACGCGGCCGCTGCGACGCTGGTCTGGGCGGCAGCGCCCACGGCAAAAGACGAGGGCAGCAGCGGGTCGGCGCCGGTCAGCGTCGCCTGGCGCAAGGCGTCAACCGGCAAGCCGGCCAGTTGCCACAGGCCAGCCAACACACTCTTCGGGTCAATCGCGGGATTCATGGTTTTCGAAGCCTCCTGTCGCGGGGTCAATCTGGGTCAATGCCATGGCACTGAATCAATCGCCACTTTACTGGACAATGCAGGGCTATGTCCCGAATTCCTTTCTCCGTGCTTGACCTCTCACCGATCCTGGAGGGCAGCAATGCCGCCCAGTCGTTTCGCAACAGCCGTGATCTGGCGCAACACGCCGAGAACTGGGGCTTCAACCGCTATTGGCTGGCCGAGCACCACGGCATGCCCGGCATCGCCAGCGCCGCCACCTCGGTGCTGATCGGCCACGTCGCCGGGGCCACCAGGACGATCCGCGTCGGCGCGGGAGGCATCATGCTGCCCAACCATTCGCCCCTGGTGATCGCCGAGCAGTTCGGCACGCTGGAATCGCTCTACCCCGGCCGCATCGACCTGGGACTGGGCCGCGCGCCGGGCTCGGATCAGACCACGGCGCGGGCGTTGCGGCGCAATCTGGCGTCGGATTCGGACGAGTTTCCGCAGGACGTGGTCGAGCTGATGGATTTCTTCTCCGACGAGCCGCGCCAGGTCGTGCGCGCCGTGCCCGGCACCGGCCTGAAGCTGCCGATCTGGATCCTGGGCAGCAGCACTTTCGGCGCGCAACTGGCGGCCGCCCTGGGCCTGCCCTATGCTTTTGCGTCACACTTCGCGCCGCAGCAATTGATGCAGGCGATTGCGATTTACCGCAGCAGTTTTCGCCCTTCCAAACAACTGGCCAAACCCTATGTGATGCTCGGCTTCAACATTTTCGCGGCGGACACCGATGAAGAGGCGCAGTTTCGCGCCAGCTCGATGCAGCAGGCCTTCATCAACATCCGCACTGGCCAGCCGAAAAAATTGCCGCCGCCGGTGGAGGGCTTCCTGCAAAGCATCGGAGCGCAGGAGCGTGCGATTCTGGACACCGTGTTGCCCTGCTCTGCCATCGGCTCGCCCGCCACGGTGCGCGGTTTTGTGCAGGCTTTCATCGAGCGCACCGGCGCGGACGAGCTGATGGTCACCTCGCAAATTTTCGACCACGGCGCGCGCCTGCGCTCCTATGAAATCGCCGCCGAAGTGCGCCAGGCGGCAGCATGACTATCGGCGCCGCCACGCCTGACCCCGCGCGTTGCCCCCTGTGCGGCCAGGCCAACCGCTGCGCGATGGAGATCGAAAAAGAGACGGGCGCGAAGCAGGTGCCGTGCTGGTGCGCCAGCGTCAAATTCGACCAGGCGCTGCTGTCGAAAATACCCGCCGCCAGCCAGGGCCTGGCCTGTGTCTGCGAGGCCTGCGCCAGGCAGGCGGCCAATCTGGCATTCTGAAATGCTATACAATAAGTAGCTAACTATACATATGCCACGAGGGCAAACGGTCAATTTCTTTCCAAAAACAGACCCATGAGCCGTCCCACCACCCTGGCCCAGCTGCAAGCCCGCTACGGCGCGCGTTACCGCTGGCTGCTGTTGCTGGCGGTGATGACGGGCAGCATGGCGGCGATCATGTCGTCCACCATCGTCAACGTGGCCATCCCCGGCATGAGCCAGCATTTCGCCCTGGGCCAGGACCGGGCGCAGTGGGTCACCTCGGGCTTCATGGTGGCAATGACGGTGTCGATGCTGACCACGCCCTGGCTGCTGATGCGCTACGGCTACCGCACGCTTTATTCGTCCACCATGCTGCTGCTGATGGCTGGCGGCGTACTGGGCGGCCTGTCCAACAATTTCGATCTGGTGCTGCTGGCGCGGGTGATGGAAGGCCTGGCGGCCGGCGTGGTGCAGCCGATCCCGGCCATCATCATCCTGCGCGCCTTCGAGCCCGGCGAGCAAGGCCGCGCCAACGGCATCTTCGGCATGTGTGTGGTGCTGGCGCCTGCCTTGGGGCCGAGCATCGGCGGTGTGCTGGTGGACTGGTTCGGCTGGCGCTCGATCTTTTTCATGGTGGTGCCGTTTTGCCTGGCGTCCTTGTGGATGTCGCACAAATACGTGCCGGTGACCGCGCCCGGCGGCGTGGCAGCCAACCGCGACAGCGCGTCATTGGACTGGCGCGGCCTGCTGCTGGCCGCCTGCGCCACGTTGGGTTTGCTCAATGGCATGGTGGCGCTGCACAACCGGGCGCATCCCCAGGCGTTTGCGCTGCTGGGCGGCGCGGCCCTGGCGCTTGCGGCCTTCATCTGGTGGCAACGCGAGCTGGGGCGCCGGTCAAGCCATGGCGCAGCCAACCAGCTCGGGCCGCTGATGAATTTGACGCTCTTCAAACACCGGCAATTTGCCATAGGCAGCATTGTCTCGTTCATCTACGGCACGGCCCTGTTCGGCTCCACCTACCTGTTTCCGGTGTACATGCAACTGGGGCTGGGGCTGTCACCGTCTTTTGTCGGCACGCTGCTGCTGCCGGCCGGCCTGGTGCTGGCCGCCACCATCGCCATTGTTGGGCCGCTGGCCGACAAAAAGCCGGCCTACCTGCTGGTCAGCACCGGCCTGGCCCTGCTGGCCCTGGGCTTCGCGTTGATGGTCACGGTGGACCTCAAAACCTCGGTCTGGACGATCCTGGTCTGGGCCATCGTCGGGCGCATGGGGCTGGGCTGCATCCTGCCCTCGCTCAGCCTTGGCTCGATGCGCGGGTTGGACAAACACTTCATCGCCCAGGGCGCCAGCACCATCAGTTTTTTGCGCATGGTTGGCGGCGCGACCGGTGTCAGCCTGTGCGCCATCGTGCTCGAGTGGCGTCTGGCCGCCCATGGCGAGTCATTGGCCCGTCCGTCCACCAACCCGGCGCGCCTGGCCGCCTTCAATGAGTCGTTTCTGATGCTGGCGGCCATCTGCGCATTGGCAATCGTGGCGGCGTGGCAGTTGCGTCCGGCCAAACCGCCAATTGACACATCAGCGGCGTAGACTCCGGCCATGTGCCAACTCCTGGGAATGAACAGCCGGTTGCCGGCTGCCTTGAGCCTGAGTTTCACCGGCTTCGCGCAGCGCGGCGGCGGCACGGCCCACCATGGCGACGGCTGGGGCATGGCGTTTTTTGAGAGCGAGGGCGCGCAGCCGGGCAAGGGCGTGCGGTATTTCATCGAGAAAGACAGCGCCGCCACCTCGCCGATGGCGCAGATGCTGCGCACTTACCCGATCAAGAGCCACAACGTGATCGCGCATGTGCGCAAGGCCACCGTGGGCGCGGTGACGCTTGAAAACAGCCACCCCTTTGTGCGCGAGTTGTGGGGCCGTTACTGGGTATTCGCCCACAACGGCGACTTGAAAGACTTCAACCCGCCTATGCACGGCAGCTTTCGCCCGGTGGGCAACACCGACAGCGAATTGGCCTTTTGCTGGCTGATGCAGGAGCTGGCCAAATCGCATTACGGCGTGCCCAGCGTGGTGGAACTCACGCTGACGCTGGCCGAGCTGGTGCCCAAAATTGCCAGCCACGGCACTTTCAATTTTTTGCTCAGCAACGGCCAGGCGCTGTGGGCGCATGCCAGCACCCACCTGCATTACCTGGTGCGCCAGTACCCGTTTGGCGAGGTGCACCTGAAGGATGAGGATATGCGCGTGGATTTGGGCGAACTCAATGGCATCGATGACCGCCTGGTGATCGTGGTCACCGAGCCGCTGACCACGAATGAGGACTGGATCGCCTTCGCGCCCAATGAGCTGGTTGTGTTTGTGGACGGCGACCCGCTGCCGGCCCGCTTCAGCTCGCGGCTTGTTCCAATGCATCGATGAACATCGCCGCCACATCGAAGCCGGCCTGGTCGGTGATTTCCTGAAAACAAGTCGGGCTGGTGACATTGATTTCGGTCAGGGAATCGCCAATGATGTCCAGGCCGACCAGCAACAGGCCGCGCGCTGCCAAAATGGGGCCCAGCGCCTCGGCAATCGCGCGGTCAGTGGCGCTTAAAGGCTGCGCCACGCCCTTGCCGCCCACCGCCAGGTTGCCGCGCACTTCGTCGCCCTGCGGAATGCGCGCCAGGCAATACGGCACCGGTTTGCCGCCGATCACCAGCACGCGTTTGTCGCCTTGCGCGATGGTCGGCAGAAACTTCTGCACCATCACGGTCTCCTGGCCGTCCCTGTTCAGGGTTTCGGTGATGGAGCCCAGGTTCAATCCATCGGCTTTCACCCGGAAGATGCCCATGCCGCCCATGCCGTCCAGCGGTTTCAGGATGATGTCCTTGTGTTCGGCATGGAAAGCCTTGATCTGCACGGCGTCCCGCGTCACCAAGGTCGGGCCGATGTATTCGGGGAATTCGAGGATTGCCAGTTTTTCAGGGTGGTCACGCAGGGCGCGGGGGCTGTTGAACACCTTGGCGCCTTCACGTTCGGCCTGGCCCAGCAGGTGCGTGGCGTAGAAGAATTCACTGTCGAAGGGCGGGTCTTTCCGCATGACAATCGCGTCGTAGCCTTTAAGGGGCATGCGGGATGCGCTACTAATTTTGTACCAAAGGACTGGATCGCCAGTGAGTGTGACGGCGCCCACGTCGGCCTGCACCAAGCCGCCGCGCTGCCATGAAATTTGCTGGGGTTGGCAGCAATGCAAGGCATGCCCGCGCCGTTGCGCCTCGCGCATCATGGCGAACGTGCTGTCTTTGTAGATCTTGAAGGTATCAAGCGGGTCGGCAACAAATAGAATGTTCATAAATCGGCGTTGGATTGATCCTGCATTTTGGCACCGAGAAAACCCGGACCACGCTTGCGCCCAAAAGCCGTTGAGGTTGCTGGATTATTGATTTGGAGCCCGCCATGAAACGCCGCCTGTTATTGCAAACCACCGCCACCCTGGCCGCGCCCGGCCTGATGTTGCCCAGTTGGGTGTCGGCGCAGGACAAATACCCGAGCAAACCGATTGCCTTCATCTGCCCGTATTCCGCCGGCGGCAACTCGGACCAGCGTTCGCGCCAGTTTGGCAAGTTTTTGTCAACGGCCCTGGGCCAGCCGGTGATTGTGGACAACAAACCCGGCGCGGGCGCCAACATCGGCACCGACCTGATCGCCAAAGCCAAGCCCGATGGTTATGTGATCGGCATGGGCAATTTCGCGCCGCTGTCGGTCAACCCGACCATGTTCAAGAAAATGAGCTTTGATCCGGCCAAAGACCTCAGTCCCATTGCCCTGATCGAACGCGGCCCGCTGATCTTGATGGTGCCGCCGAATTCGCCCTTCAAAAGCGTCAAGGACATCATCACGACCGCCAAGGCCAAGCCCGGCACCCTGTCTTTTGCCTCAGGCGGCCTGGGTGGCTCGCACCATCTGTCGGCCGAGATGTTCAAACAGATTGCCGGTTTGCAGATCACCCACATCCCCTACAAAGGCGGCGCGCCGGCCGCCACCGATTTGATGGGCGGCCAGGTCGACATGATGTTCGAGCAGATGTATGCGGCGTCGCCCTCCATCAAAGGCGGCAAACTGCGCGCTTTGGCCATCACCAGCAAGACGCGTTCACCCCTGTTTCCCGATCTGCCAACCATGATCGAGGCG
This sequence comes from Rhodoferax sp., assembly GCA_031392945.1. Taxonomy (GTDB): domain Bacteria; phylum Pseudomonadota; class Gammaproteobacteria; order Burkholderiales; family Burkholderiaceae_C; genus JANYCG01. Next base: position 6,309 of record JANMVT010000129.1, read on the forward strand.
GGTGTACCCGGCTTCGAGGTGCAAAACTGGCAGGGCCTGGTCGGCCCGGCCGGCTTGCCCGCCCCCATCGTGAAACTGCTCAATGAGCTGGTCAACCAGGCCCTGGCCGACCCGGCCATCAAGGCGCAGATGCTGGGCCAGGGCAACGAGCTCGGCGGCGGCACGCCCGAGCAGTTTGCGGCCTTCATCAAGAGCGAAGCCGAACGCTGGGGCAAACTGGTGAAAGCGGCAGATATCAAGCCTGATTGATTGCGGGTCAGTGTCCAGACTGGTTCGAGCAGTGCCGAGAACGGCGCCGTTCTCAGATTTCTATCTTGCTGCCCAGCTCCACCACCGAGTTGTTGGGCAGCTTCAGGAAGTCTGCCGCGCCACTGGCGTTGTGGTGCATCTGCGCAAACAGCTTTTCGCGCCACTGGGCCATGCCGCTGCCGATGGTGGGGATGACGGTGTCGCGCGACAGGAAATAACTCGTGGTCATGGGATCGAGCTCGCAGCCGCGGCCTTTGATCTCCTGCAGCGCCTTGGGGACGTTCGGGTCGTTCTTGAAGCCGTAATGGATCTCCACTTGCCAGCAGTCGTGGCCCAGCGACTCGACGGCCAGGCGTTTCTCCAGGCCGACCCAGGGCACCTCGTGGTTGCGCACGGTGACAAACAGGTTGTGCTGGTGCAGGACCTTGTTGTGTTTGAGGTTGTGCAGCAGGGCGTTGGGCACGGTGCCGGGCTCGGCTGTCAGGAACACTGCCGTGCCTTCGACGCGCACCGGCGGGCTGACGAACACCGCATCAAGGAACCCCGGCAGGTCGATCGCGTCGGCGCGCAGTTTTTCGTTGAGCAGCTGCCGGCCCTCCTTCCAGGTCATCATCAGGGTAAAGATGGCCCCGCCGATCAGCAACGGGAACCAGCCGCCGTCGAACAGCTTGAGCAGGTTGGACGCGAAAAAGACGAAGTCCACCACGAAAAACCAGCCGGTGGCGGCGACACACAGGGCCAGCGGGTATTTCCAGCCGTACCGGATCACGTAAAAAGTCAGAACCGTGGTGATCAGCATGTCGGTGCACACGGCTATGCCGTAAGCCGCCGCCAGGTTGCTCGACGAACGGAACATCACCACGGCCAGAACGATCGTCACAAACAGGCCCCAGTTGACCAGGGGGATGTAAATCTGCCCGGTGTCGCGCACACTGGTGTGCTGGATGTTCAGGCGTGGCAGGTAACCGAGCTGGATGACCTGTTTGGTGACGCTGAAAGCGCCCGAAATCAGCGCCTGGGACGCGATCACGGTGGCTGCGGTTGCCAGCAGCACCAGCGGGATCAGCGCCCAGTCCGGGGCCATCAGAAAGAACGGGTTCTTGACGGTTTGCGGGTTCTTGAGAATCAGCGCGCCCTGGCCAAAATAGTTCAGGGTGAGCGAGGGCATCACCACCACGAACCAGGCCAGGCGGATCGGGCGCTTGCCAAAATGGCCGAGGTCCGCGTACAGGGCTTCGGCGCCGGTGACACAAAGCACCACGGCGCCCAGGATGATGAAGGTGGTGCCGGGCTGGCCCCACATGAACCCTACCGCGTAATGCGGGCTGATCGCCCACAGGATGGCCGGGTTGCCCATGATCTGGATGACGCCGAGCAGGGCGATGACAAAGAACCAGACCAGGGTGATGGGCCCAAAAAATTTGCCGATGCCGCTGGTGCCACGCTTTTGCACCACGAAAAGGCCAAACAGGACCACCAGCGTCAAGGGAACGACGTAAGCCTTGAAGGTGGGCGATATGACCTCGAGGCCCTCCACCGCCGACAACACCGAAATGGCTGGGGTGATGACCCCGTCGCCATAAAACAGCGAAGTGCCAAAGATGCCGACGATCAGCAGCACACGGCGCAAACGCGGACTGTCTTTAACCGCTTGTGAAGCAAGCGCCAACATTGCGACCAAGCCGCCCTCGCCATTGTTGTCGGCCCGCAGCACCAGGACGACATACTTGATCGACACGATGACCGTCAAGGTCCAGAAGAAGATCGACAGGATGCCGTAGACGTTGTCGGCGGTGAAGGGGACGTGGCCGGAATTGAAAACCTCTTTGACGGCGTACAGCACGCTGGTGCCGATGTCGCCGTAAACCACGCCAATGGCGCCAAGGGTGAGCGCCGTGAGAGACGATTTGGATGCAGACACAGATTCATCCGGTCTTCAACGGGGCCGGATTCCATTTCTTGAGGGAAGGCCATTTTGCGCCCGCGCGTGCGCCACGCAAACCGGGACGGCAGTCTAAATTCGTCAAAAACAACAAGTTGTTGCACCGCAACAACTTAAACGCCCTCGCGGTTGGGGCTCAAAATGAAGGCGGCCGCCCGTTCGCCTTCAGGCGTAGACCTCGGCGTTGGGGTCGGTCGCCTCCAGCTCGTAGCTGGCGGCCACCATGGCCAGGCGGCCGATGACGCCGTACATGTAGAAACGGTTGGGCGCGCTGGCGCCGGGTTTCATGCCGGGCTGGGGCAGGTGGGTGCTCTCGGCAAACGCCAATGGCACGTAGCGCGAGCCTGGGGCGTTGAGGTTTTCATCCGCCCCGCGATGCGCGTGGATGCGGTAAAAGCCGCCGACCACGTAGCGGTCCATCATGTAGACCACCGGCTCGGCCACCGCGTCGTTCATGCGTTCATTGGTCAATATACCCTCCTGGATGATGACGTTGCCGGGCTGCTCCACCGGGCTGGCGTCCATGCTGGCGTCGCGCGCTTTTTGCCGGGCCGCCTTGGTCAAGGCGTCAAGGTCCTTGGCGTCGCGCACCGTCATGATGCCCATGGCGCCATTGTTGCCGCCGGCCGGGTTGTTGTCGGCCTTGACCACCACAAAGGGTTTCTCGTTGATGCCGTATTCCTTGTATTTTTTGCGGATTTTGCCAAGCAGGGCATCGACATTGGCGGTCAGGCAGTCCAGGCCGGATTTTTCAGAAAAGTCGACCTCGCCGCACTTTTCGAACATCGGGTTGATCAGCCAGGGGTCCACCCCCAGCAGCTTGCCAAAACGTTTGGAGACTTCCTCGTAACTCTTGAAATGCGTGCTTTTGCGCCGCACCGTCCAGCCGGCGTGCAGGGGCGGCAGCAGGTACTGCTCTTGCAAATCTTCCAGGATGCCGGGCAGACCGGCGCGCAGGTCGTTGTTGAGCAAAATCGTGCAGGGGTCAAAATCTTTCAGGCCCAGGCGGCCGCGGCCGCCGCCTTTTTTGCGGATCACCGGCTCCAGCACGACCGAGTCGCCATTGGGCAAGTCGACCCGGGTGGGTTTCTTGATGTCGGGGTTGATCGAGCCGACCCGCACATTCAAGCCGGCCATGTGGAAGATCCGCTGCAATTGGGCCACATTGCTCAGGTAAAAGGTGCAGCGCGCCTTGTTCTCGGGGATCAGCAACAGGTTGCGCGCTTCCGGGCAAATTTTTTCAATCGCCGCCATCGCTGCCTGCACCGCCAGCGGCAGCATGGCCGGGGTCAGGTTGTTCCAGCCGCCGGGGAACAGGTCGGTGTCCACAGGCGCCAGCTTGAAGCCGGCGTTGCGGATGTCCACCGAGCAATAAAACGGCGGCGTGTGCTCCATCCATTCCAGGCGAAACCAGCGCTCGATGGCCGGCATGGAGTCCAGCACGCGCTGCTCCAGTTCGTTGATGGGGCCGGTCAGCGCCGTGACGAGATGGGGTACCATATCAAGCCCGCAACTCGCCGTTGCCCAGCACCACGTATTTCAGCGAGGTCAGGCCTTCGATGCCGACCGGGCCACGGGCATGGAATTTGTCGGTGGAGATGCCGATTTCCGCCCCCAGGCCAAACTCGAAGCCGTCGGCGAAGCGGGTGCTGGCATTCACCATGACGCTGGCTGAATCAACCTCGCGTAAAAACGCCTGCGCGTGCGTATGGTCGCGCGTGATGATGGCGTCGGTGTGATGCGACGAATACTGGTTGATGTGCCAGATGGCCTCGTCCACCCCGGCTACCACCTTGATGCTGATGATGGGCGCCAGGTATTCCTCGTACCAGTCCTGCTCGGTGGCAGCCTGCAGCTTGGCACCGCTCAGGCCCAGTGCCTGGCCGCTCGCCGACCCCTGCATCGGCTCCAGGTCGGCAGGCTGCGACGGGGCTTCGCCCAGCACGCCATCCACCACACCGGCCAGTTCGCCGTGGATCAGGTTTTTGCCGGCTTCCAGACTGCGCAAAATATCCAGCGCCTCCGGGTCGCAACGCATTTCGACGCCCTTGGCGGCGTAAATGGCGGCGATGCGGGGCAGGAAGGCGTCGGCTACGCCGCGCGCCACCAGCAGGCCTTCCGAGGCGTTGCACGGGCTGTATTTGTTGGTTTTGGCGTTGTCGGCCACGGCCACGGCCATGGCCAAATCGCAGGGGTCATCCACATAGACATGGCAATTGCCGTCCAGGTGTTTGATGACCGGCACCTTGGCCTCGCGGCTGATGCGTTCGATCAGGCCCTTGCCGCCGCGCGGGATGATCACGTCGACAAACTGCGGCAGGGTGATGAGCTGGCCCACCACCTCCCGGTCCGTGGTCTGCACCAGTTGCACCGCGTCAGGCGGCAACCCGCTGGCTTGCAGCGCCAGTTGCACCAGCACCGCCAGCGCCCGGTTGGATTCAATCGCCTCCGAGCCGCCGCGCAAGATGCAGGCATTGCCGCTTTTGATGGACAGGCTGGCGGCCTCGATCGTCACATTCGGACGGCTCTCGAAAATCATGCCGAACACGCCGATCGGCACCCGCATCTGCCCCACGCGGATGCCGCTGGGCTGCTGCTTCATGCCGATGATCTCGCCGATCACGTCCGGCATGGCGGCCAGCTGCTCACAGCCCTGGGCACAGGTTTCGATGATGCTGGGTGTGAGTTTCAGGCGGTCCACCAGAGGCGGCGCCAGACTGGCGGCGAGCGCATGGGCAATGTCCTTGGCGTTTTCGACTTGAAGCGCGTCCATATTGGCGCGCAGCAACTCCGCCAACTTGCGCAACGCTGCATTTTTAGTAGCTGTCTGCGCTTTGGCCATGAGGGCAGAGGCGGCTTTTGCCTGCAAACCCAGGGTTTGGACGTATTCGGCGATGTTGGGCGCGTTCATGGCGCTATTTTGTCACGGCGGCCAATTCCCAAGTTCAGGAATATCCATTACACCTCGGGCACGTCTGCGCCCGACTTGGCTAAAATTGCCAAAGCCCGCTTGGCCGAGCCACTTTGGGCGCGGGATTGCAGAAACTGCGCGGCTGTTCGGCGGCTGGCCAGTTTTTCAGCGACAGCCACGTTGATGTACTGGTTGATGGCCACGCCATCGTCAACTGCCGCTTGGCGCACCGCGTCGTACATCGAATGCGGCAGGCGCAGGGCGAAATTGTTGGCTTGCATGATTACTCCTTGCTTTTACGCTTGCTTCGTATGATTTCGAGTTCGCTTCGAGTTAATGGGTCCTGCTGAAATCTGTTGACTGGCAATATTCGGCAGGTGTGACACACTTTAAATTGAATTTCAGCACGGCCTGGGCAAAATCCCGCAGGTTCCAGTTCATGCGTTGCCCGCGTCCTTGAACGCGTCGAGCACGGTGTTCACGTCAATCGCCCGGTTGGGCACATCGGCGGCGCTGTCCATTTTGGCGTCCACCGGCACCACGTAGTTGCGCCAGTCCAGCTGTAGGCCATGCCCGGCGTAATACAACATGCCCACACCCTGCTTGCCTTTGAGCGCTTCGCGCACTTTGACAATCGCCTCGGACATTTCCGCTTTGCCACTGTCGCGCAGCTCGACCACGGTAAAGCCGAGCTGCTTCAAGGTGTCGGCCATGGCCCGCGCGTCATTGGCAGGGTTGGCCAGGGCGGCGCTGCCAGCATAGGCCGCGTTGCCGATGACCAACGCCACACGCACGTCCAATGGAGCCTGGGCGGAAACTGCGAAGGTCAGCAAGCTAATTGCAACCGTGATGGTTTGCAACAGGTCGTGCGTGATTTTGCGTGGCATGAATCCCCCTTGGCTATTTAGGCCAGCAATTTGTGGGTTCCCAGTTTTGCCGCTTTTTTGTCAAACGTCAAAACAAAGGCTGCGCCGCGCTCCGCGCTGAGTTGCCCCAGAAGAATATCGGCAAAATCGGCTGAACTGCGCCGCATTTCATCAAGGGTTTTTTTGACGGTTGGCGAATGCTCAACATCCAGGCCAGCGAATGCAAGCAGTGCGCCCAGAGCGACAAGAACCTGCGCTTTATCGTATCCATACAGGCGCTGCAACACCCAAACCAGCTCGCAAAGCACGATCACGCTGACCCAGATTCGCTGCCGGTCCGCCTGGGCCTGGTTCAAGGCTTTCAGTGCCAATGACGCTTGCTGCGGCTCGTCGTTGGTGAGCAGGCGAACCAGGATATTGGTGTCGAGCGAGATCATCAGAATCCGTTTGCCAGGGGATCAGTTTCACCAGATCACTGCTTCGGCAAACCCGGCCTTCTGGACCTTGAAAACTTCTGGACGACAGCCCGGCTGACGGCTTCGTCCATCTCTTCCACTGTATGGGCCTTGGCTGGCTTCGGCAGCAATCCCAACAAGCTTTCAAACGATGCACCGGCCGCTTTTCGCACCTTGACACCGCCTTCCTCCAGCAGAAACTCAAGCTTGTCACCCTGTTTGACACCCAGCCATTGCTGCAAAGTTTTTGGCAGCGTGATTTGGGATTTGGAGGTGACTGTGGCTTGCATGGCTTCATGTCCTTACGATAAGGTAAGAATATCATGAACTTGCAGTTGATGACAGCCGATGCTGGCTGGGTGGGGTTGGTCAATCCTTGAGGGTGAAGCTGGTTTTGCAGATGCTTGTTCGTTGGTGGCGTCGTGCGCGTTCAGGATCGCGCCGCTTTCAAACTCACCAGTTCAGAGACCTCACTCTGAAACATTGTGCCCCCCGCGCGCCGGCCAATCAGCTCCGATTTAATGGGATAACCAAAACGCGGGTCAACCCACGCTTTTTTTTGGTAGACCGATCCATTGGAGGAATATCCGGTGAACTCGATTACGTACGTCGAGAATTTGCCAGCGGGAACCGATATGGTTTCACGACCGACAATTTTGGACTTGCCTCGAAGCTGATTGGTTTGGCCGCCGGGAATCGTCTCGGTAGAACGTGGTTCCCAAGATTTGCCAACTTGATATTCCGCCGGGCTCCCTCCCCAAGGCGGGTTGTACTGACCGTAAGTCGTTTTGATCCATCCTCCCAAAGTCGTAAAAAGAACCGCGCCATCGTTGATTTCTACCACATCGCCTTTGATGGCGGAGACACGACTGGTAAAGCTCCTGATCGGAACACCGGTCAGGATGTCCTTGACCTGGACACCATATTCGTCCCCCAGCTGGAAGCGCTCGCCCGAAAACGCGAGATTCGCATCCTGGTCTTTGCCCAAGGCCGCCACAATTTTGGGCTTGACTAAACGGTCCAGCTTGAACTGGGCTTCTTCCGCCAGCTCGCCCTGCGGATGTTTTTGCAAAAAAGCGAAATAATCATCGGGGTTGGTTGAATCCCTGATGGCGGCCCAATCGGCCTTTTGGGCATTGAACGCCACCAGCTTGGCGGCTTCGTCGGGTTTTGACAGAGCCACCCCCCGGTTGAAATAAAAATCATCCCAGGCTGGTCGACTCCCAAGGTATCTGCCGCCCCTGGCTTTGTTTGCGCACATTCAGGCGCACGCGCTTGAACACGTCTTCGATGCGGGCTGTGGGTTTCTTCAACTCTTCCAGCAGATATTGCGTGTACAACCCGTTGCCACCCTTCACATCGCCATCCTCGGCCACATTGCCCGGCGCCGTGGC
>JANMVT010000188.1:0-12394 GCA_031392945.1 Rhodoferax sp.
GATGCGGCCCCAGCCTTTTTCGACCATGTCAGCCACGACCTGTTTGGTCACGTTGAACATGCTGTTGAGGTTGGTTTCGATCACGGCGTCCCAGTCTTCGCGCGTCATCTTCAGGAACATGCGGTCCTTGGTGATGCCGGCGTTGTTCACCAGCACGTCGATCATGCCGTGCTCGGCCTTGGTCTTGGTGAAAGCTTCAACGGTGGACTCCCAATTGCCGACATTGCCGACCGAGGCGTAAAAGGTGTAGCCCAAGGCGGCCTGTTCGCCGATCCATTTGACGTGGTCGCGCGTGGGGCCGCAGCCGGCGATGACTTTAAAGCCCTCTTTGTGAAGGCGCTGGCAGATGGCGGTTCCGATGCCACCCATGCCCCCGGTGACGTACGCTACTTTTTGACTCATGATGAACTCCTCTTTGGTTTTGATGTAACTGACTCTGAAACTTGGTGCTACTATATTAGCAGCTAACTATTCATATTCCGCAAGGGAATTTGGCACTTTTCTTTTGAAAATTAGGCAATTTGTCCCGCCACAGGCTAAGCGCCAATACTAACGCTCGATGGCCAGCGACACACCCATGCCACCGCCAATGCACAAGGCGGCAATGCCTTTTTTGGCGTCGCGGCGTTGCATTTCGTGCAGCAGCGTGACCAGGATGCGGCAGCCGGACGCGCCAATCGGGTGGCCGATGGCAATCGCGCCACCGTTCACGTTCACGCGGGCCGGGTCGATGCCAAGCTCTTTGTTGACGGCGCAGGCCTGCGCGGCAAAGGCTTCGTTCAGCTCGAACAAATCAACGTCGGCAGCGTTCCAGCCAGCACGCGTGAGCGCCTTGCGTGTGGCGGACACCGGGCCCATGCCCATGGTGGCCGGATCCAGGCCCGTGGTGCCAAACGCGGCGATGCGGGCCAGGGGTTTGAGGCCCAGCGACGCAGCCTTCTTGGCGCTCATCACGACCACGGCAGCGGCGCCGTCGTTCAGGCCTGATGCATTGCCCGCGGTCACAGAACCAGCCTTGTCAAACGCAGGGCGCAGGCCGGCCAGGCCTTCGGCGCTGGTCTTTTTGTTGATGAATTCGTCGGCATTGAAAAGTAATGGGTCGCCCTTCTTCTGTGCCAGCGACACCGTGACGATCTCATCGACAAACTTGCCAGCGGCCTGGGCGGCTGCGGCCTTGGTCTGGCTGCCCAGTGCCAATGCGTCCTGCATGTCGCGGCTGATGGCATAGGCCTTGGCCACGTTTTCGGCGGTGACGCCCATGTGGTACTGGTTGTAGACGTCCCACAGGCCGTCCACGATCATGGAGTCGATCATTTTCCAGTCGCCCATGCGCTGGCCGTCGCGGCTGTTCATCAGCACGTGCGGGCTGGCGCTCATGTTTTCCTGGCCGCCGGCCACAACGATTTCGCTGTCGCCCCAGGCGACGGACTGCGCGGCCAGCATCACGGCCTTCAAACCCGAGCCGCAAACCGCGTTGATCGTCAGCGCTGGCGTTTCTTTGCCCACGCCGGCCTTAAGCGAGGCCTGGCGCGCCGGGTTTTGCCCCGCACCTGCAGCCAGCACCTGGCCCATGATGACTTCGCCGACTTGGCCCACGTCAAGTTTGGCACGCGCAAGCGCTTCCTTGATGACAATGCTGCCCAGCTCGGTGGCAGCGGTCTTGGCGAGCGAGCCGCCGAATTTGCCGACGGCGGTGCGGGCGGCTGAAACGATAACGATGTCTTCCACTTTTTGTCTCCTCAGTTGATAAAAATTCAGGGCGCCGCCTTCACACGCGAAGACTTCAGGCCTTCGCCTTCACATACCGGCCAGGCGCGGGCTCTATCACTTTGTATTTTCCTTTGCCCAAATGACCACCATAGGATTTTGGCGCGGCCACCTGTTTGCCCGCCTGCGTTTTAAGCCAATCCGACCAATCCGTCCACCAGCTGCCCGGGTGCTCTTTCGCGCTGGCGATCCAGGCGTCCGACGTGGCCGGGAACTTGTTGTCCGGCCCGATCCAGTGGCTGCGTTTGTTTTTGGCTGGCGGGTTGATCACACCGGCGATGTGGCCGGATGCGCCCATCACGAAGCGCTTTTTGCCCGGCAAAACCTGGGTGGACGCATAGGCGCCGCCAATCGGAACGATGTGGTCTTCACGCGAGCCGTAGATGTAGAAGGGCAGATCGACTTTGCGCAGATCGATTTTCTCGCCGCAGACCACGGCTTTGCCGGGCTTGATCAGGTTGTTTTCAAGGTAGGTGTTGCGCAGGTACCAGCAGTTGAAGGGGCCTGGCAGGTTGGTCGAATCGCTGTTCCAGTAGAGCAGGTCGAAGGGCGGCGGCGTTTCGCCCTTCAGATAATTGCCCACCACGTAGTTCCACACCAGATCGTTGGGGCGCAAAAACGAGAAGGTCGAGGCCAGGTCGCTGCCCTTCATCAGGCCGCCCTGGCCCATTTCCTGCTCGCGGTATTTGACGAAGGCCTCGTCGATGAACAGGTCCAGAATGCCGGTGTCGCTGAAGTCCAGCAGCGTGGTCAGCAGGGTGGCGCTGGCGACCGGTTTTTCTCCGCGCGCAGCCAGCACGGCCAGCGCGGTCGTCAAAATCGTGCCGCCGACGCAAAAACCCAGGGCGTTGATCTGCTTGGCCCCCGTGATCTCGCGCGTGACGGCGATGGCTTTGATTGCGGCGTGCTCGATGTAATCGTCCCAGGTCTTGTTGCCCAGAGACGCGTCAGGATTGCGCCAGCTCACCACAAAGGTGTGATGGCCCTGGGCCACCGCGTAACGGATAAACGAGTTTTCCGGCTGCAAATCCAGAATGTAGAACTTGTTGATGCAAGGCGGCACCAGCAGGAAAGGCTTCTCGTAGACCTTGGCGGTCAGCGGCTTGTATTCGATCAGCTGGAACAGCTCGTTCTCGAACACCACGGCACCCTCGCTGGTGGCGACGTTTTTGCCGACCTCGAACAGGCTTTCATCGGTCATCGACACATGGCCCTGGCGCACGTCATGCAGCAGATTTTGAATGCCTTTGGCGATGCTTTCGCCCTGGGTGGCTATGGCTTTTTTCTGCGCATCCACATTGAAGGCCAAAAAATTGCTGGGCGCCGAGGCAGCCATCCATTGCTCCACCGCAAAACGGATGCGCGCGCGGGTTTTGGCGTCGGCCTCGACCGCGTCGGCCAGGCTCATCAAGGTGCGCGAGTTGAGCAAATATGTCGCAGCGGCCAAGCCGGCGAAGGGGTTTTCGCCCCAGGCTTCGGCCGAGAAACGTTTGTCGCTGGTGATGGGCGCGTTTGGCTGGCCCGCCGTCCACAGGCTCATCGCGTCTTGCAGGTACTGTTGTTGCAAGGCCTCCAGCTTTTCAGGCGAGAATTTGATTTGGGGGGCAGCCGCGCCTTGCGCTCCAGCACCTGCGCCAAAACCGTCCGGCGACAGGGCCTGAAGCGATTGCATGGCTTTGGTCCAGCTCTCGCCAAAAGATTGTTGAAATTGCCCGGCCGATTGGGCCCAAAATTCAGGGGTCATCTGCGTCATGTTGTCTCCTTAAAATCAAGCGATTGATCGCCATCTGGTTTTATTGGTAGAAACCCTAGTGTCGCAGTTTCGTTCAAAAATTAAAACACCTTTTTCGTAATAAGCATATTAAACCCGCAGTAAAACCTTTCAAGAAAAGCTTTCAAAAAAATATGTACATCATCCCCATCGGCTGGCTGTATGTCGCCCTCATGATGGCGGTGGCCGAAGCCACCAGCACCAACGGCACGGTGCTGGGTGCCGTGATCACCTTTTTGCTTTATGGCCTGGCGCCGGTGCTCCTGGTGGTTTATCTCATGGGCGCGCCCGCACGCAGCCGGGCGGTCAAGGCGCGCGAGGCCGCCCTGCGGCCAGACGGCAAGACAGCGCCTCTAGTCGATCCAGACGGCGGCGGCCATGCGCCCGCTGCCGCCCAAAGCAGCGCCATCGCGCCGGTGCGAAAAGAACCGTGACGGGTTGCTGGCCGTGCACCAGTCCCGGCTGCCGTCGTTGCCATAAATTTGAGTGACGCCAAGGGCGCGCAGGCGCAGACGGGCCAGGCCGGCCAGGTCAGCCAACCACTTGAGCTTGCCGCTGGGTTTGAAGAACACCGCGTTTTGCGGGTCTTGGCCCACAAAGGCATCGCGCACTTCGGGGCCCACCTCGAACTGGTCTGGACCGATGCACGGCCCAAGCCAGACCAAGGTGTTGTTTACTATATTTTTAATAGCATCATTGCTAATATTGGTGAGGGCCAACGCCTCAAATTCCTTGTAGCAGGATTCCAGAACGCCGCGCGGCGCGCTGGCCGATGCTGGCCCCAGCAGGCCGCGCCAGCCGGCGTGCGCCGCAGCCACCACCGTGCCCAGGCTGTTGGCAAACAACACCGGCAGGCAGTCGGCCACCATGATGGTGCAGGCCAAGCCAGGCAGGCGGGTGACACAGCCGTCGGCCAGGCTGCCGTCCGGCATGCCCTTGCCCAGCTGAACCACGTCAGCCTTGTGCACTTGGGACAGGAAGACGGGCTTGGCGCCAATCTGGCGCGCAAAGTTGGAGCGGTTGGCAGCAACGTCCCTTGCCGCGTCGCCCACGTGGTCGCCCAGGTTCATGCGGTCATACGGCGGTTTTGACACACCGCCTGCGCGTGTGGTGCACACGGCGTGCACCCAGGCAGGCGCGGGCCAGTCGGGAACGATCCAATCCGGGTTCAAGGCCATGGCGGGCTCGCGCCGCAAGGTCAAGCCTCGTTGTCGGGGCAGCTTGAAGGCTGCGCCTTCTGGAAGGCCGGCAGGGCCATGCAGGCCTTGAACGCGGCCATGGTGCGCGGCAAACCATCAAAATCCACATTGAAGCGCTGGCCATTGAAGATTTGCGGCACCAGGCAACAGTCGGCCAATGTCGGCGTGGCGCCAAAGCAGTAAACCGATGCGGGCAAACCGGCTTGTGCGCGCTGGGCTTCCAGCGCCTGCAACTGGCGCTCGAAACTCTGCAGGCCTTCGCGCACCCAGTAGCGGTACCAGACGTTCTTGGCTTCGTCTTCGACCTGCAGCACCTTGACCAGGTACTTCAAAACCCGCAGGTTGTTGAGTGGGTGGATCTCGCAGGCGATGGACTGGGCCAGGGCGCGCACCTGGGCGCGGCTGACCAGGTCGCCGGGCAACATCACTGGTGTCTCAGGGTATTTTTCGTCCAGAAACTCGATGATGGCCATCGACTGGGACAAGCGCTGGCCGTCCACCTCCAGCATGGGCACCAGCATGTCCGTCGACATCGCCGCATAGGCCTCCTTTTTGTGGTCGCCGCGCGCGATGTGGATCGGAACGTATTCGTAGGCCAGTCCCTTGAGTTCCAGCGCAATGCGCACGCGAAACGAGGCGGAGGAGCGGAAGTAGTTGTAAAGCTTCATTGGGGCAGATCCATCAATCCAATTGGCGGGGTGTCAGTGTATTGCGCCAGTTTGCACCTTGTCCAAGGCCGCCACCGTCTGCATGCAGGCCCGCGCCGCCTCGGCACCCTTGACGACGAAATGATCGGCAAAAAAGCGCTGGTGCTCGTCGGACTCATGGAAGTTCAGCGGGGTCAACACCACGGACAAAACCGGCACGTCGGTCTCAAGCCCCACGGTCATCAGGCCGCTGACCACAGCCCCGGCCACAAATTCATGGCGGTAGATGCCGCCGTTCACGACAAATCCACAGGCGACGATGGCCGCGTACCGGCCGGTGCGCGCCAGGCGCTTGGCCAGCAGCGGCAGCTCAAAGGCGCCGGGCACTTCCATCAGGTCGATGGCTTCGCGGCCAACCCCTAAGCGGTCCATCTCGGCCAGAAACGAGTCGCGCCCGCGGTTGACGATGTCGTCATGCCAGCAGGACTGGATGAATGCAAAACGCGGGGCGGAAGATGGGGCCTTGGCGGCGTTATGACTCATGCTGCACCTTAACAATGGGTTGCCAAAAAATCAGGGCGCGCAAGCCGGCCTGAGAACGCAGCCCGCCGGTTTGCACGGGCCCGGCTGATTTTAGCGGGGCGTTGGACGGCTTGCCGGGCTTGCCGGGTATGGCCTTGGCGCGGCGGTATGGTCAATTGGCAATCCCCGCCCGCACCAGTATGTCGTTGACCAGTTCCAGGCGCAGCAGCGGGTTGTCCAGCGCCATCAGGCGTTGGCGGGCGTCGGGCGCCATGGGCAACAGCTCGCACCAGCGGTTGGCGACCCAGGCGCAGTCGTCCAGCAGGTAGGGCCCGACCAGAGGCATCTGGTCGGGCGGCACGCCGCGCTCACTCAGGGTTTTGATCACGCCGCCCAAGGCGCTTGCCACCCCTTTCAAATCGTCCGGGATGGCGATGGCCTGGTCGTCCGCCAGGCGCGTCACGTCGGCGATCCACAAGCCGTGTTTGAGTTTTTCGCGCCGCGTGATCTGAAAACGCTGCAAGCCGGTGCAGCGGATCGCCAGCAGGCCCGGATGGGGCGCGGCAAATTCGCTGATGCCAGCCAGCGTTCCGACATTGTTGAAGATTTCACTGCCGCCGGGTTTGGCCACCTCAGCGCCCTCGATCAGGGACACCACACCAAAAGGCGCGCCGACTTTGTGGCATTTGCCGATCATGTCCAGGTAACGCACTTCGAAAATGCGCAGCGGCAAGCTGCCGCCGGGGAACAGCACCGCGCCCAGCGGGAACAGCGGCAGCGAGAAAAGCGTCAGGGTTTCAGGCATACGATCAGGCGGTTTTAGCTGCTATTGTTGCGGCAATATGAATTCTCCGATTTTCCAGGTCTTGCCATGCGATCCGACCAGAACGAATTGATCACCCGCATCGGCCCCGGCACGCCCTGCGGCCAGCTGATGCGCCACTATTGGCAGCCCGTTGCGTTGCTGGATGAATTTGACCCCGCGCTCAACCCCGACATGGCGTTGCGCCCGGTCAAGGCGGTGCGTGTTCTAGGGCAGGACCTGGTGCTGTTCCGGGATGCCGGGATCGACGGCCCGGGCCAGTTCGGCCTGCTCGACCGCGACTGCCCGCACCGGGGCGCGGATCTGTCGTTCGGCCGGCGTGAGGATGCAGCCCAAGGCGGCGGACTGCGTTGCCCGTTTCACGGCTGGAAGTTCGCCCCCAGCGGCCAATGCCTGGAGACACCCGCTGAACCCACGCAAGCCCCGGGCAGCCGCCTGTGTGAGCGCATCCGCCAGCGCAGTTACCCGCTCATCGAAAAAGCCGGCATCTTGTTTGCATGGTTGGGGCCGGAAAAATCAACGCCGCCGCCCTTCCCCGATTTCGACTGTTTCAAGGCCCCGGCCAGCCACAGCTTCGCCTTCAAGGGGCTGTGGAACTGCAACTGGCTGCAGGCTTTTGAGGTCGGCATCGACCCGGCGCATCCCTCGTTTTTGCACGTGTTTTTCAACGACGAGGCGCCCGAACAAACCGGTGAAAACAAGGCCGGGCGCCAGTTCCGCTCCAACAGCGCGGGAGAGATCAACGGCGAACATTGGCCCATGACCCGCATCATGCGCGAGTTCAACCAGCCCGACATCAGCTTCGAGCCAACGCCCTACGGCCTGCAATTGACCGCACTGCGCCACCTCAAGGCCAAGTTGAAAGCCGATCTGACCCATGTGCGCGTCACCCAGGCAATTTTCCCCCACACCTTCGTCATTCCACTGTCGGAGACCATGACGATCACGCAAATCCATTTGCCGGTGGACGACACCCACACCTACTGGTATTCGATCTTCACCAGTTTTGCCGGGCCAGTCGACAAAACGGCCATGCGCAACCAGCGCCTCAAAGCCAACCCCGCGCCCGATTTTTTGCCGCTGAACGGCCGCCATAACCAGTGGGGTTTCAACGCCCAGGAGCAGCATGAAAAAACCTTTCTGGGCATGGGCGAAGACGACATCAATGTGCACGACCAATGGGCCTGCGAGAGCATGGGCGCCGTCGCTGACCGCACGCGCGAGCACTTGGGCCAAAGCGACAAAGTCATCATCGCCAACCGGCGCATCTTGCTCAAGGCGATAGAGACGGTGCAGGCCGGGGGCACGCCGCCGGGCGTCGCAGATGCCGCCGTGTCGGCCATGGCGGGCGGGCCCGACACGGTGGACGGCATTGCCCCGGCGGATTCCTGGGCTGCGTTCTGGCGCGAAACGGCGGCCGCCAAACGCGCGAATGCGACGTGGACAGCGCCCTGGGCTGCTCCCCAATGAGCTTCGCAGCGCGCTGCGGCATCGACTCCCCTGCGCGCCGCGCGGCGGCCGCGCAGGCGGCCCGCCTGATCGAAGCCAGCGGCATCGAACAAGTGCGCTTCTCCTGGTGCGACCAGCACGGCGCGCTGCGCGGCAAAACCCTGATGCCACAAGCCGCCATCAAGGCGATGGATGAAGGCGTGGGCCTGGTCAGCACCCTGCTGCTCAAAGACAGCTCGGACCGCACCTGCTGGAAGGTGTTTGAAGCCGGTGGTGTGGCCGATTTGCCCGGGTTCGAAGCGGCCCCCAATTTGCTGCTGCTGCCCGACCCGGCCAGTTACCGGCAGCTGTCGTGGGCGCGCAAAACCGCCTGGTTCCTGTGCCAGCCCTGGTTTCAGGACGGCAGGCCGGTGGCGCTGGACACCCGGCGCGTGCTGCAAACCGCCCTGGCGCGGCTGCAGGCCCAGGGCCTGGCGATGCAATGCGGGCTGGAGGTGGAATTTCATATCTACCGCATCAATCCCGGCGCTGGTGCCCAGGGCCAGGATCCGCTCGACCCCGAGCAGGCCGCCTGGCCGGGTTTGCCGCCGCCGGTGTCGATGATCCACCCCGGCTACAACCTGTTGTCCGAGGCCTGGGGCGACCAGTGCCACGCGCCGCTGCAGATCGTGCAGCAGACGGCGCAGGCCCTGGGTTTGCCCCTTGTTTCGCTGGAAATCGAACTCGGCCCCAGCCAGGTCGAAGCCGTGTTTGACGTGACTGACGCCCTCACCGCCGCCGACAACATGGTGCTGTTCAGAAGCGCCGCCAGCCAGGCGCTGCGCCGCGCCGGGTACCTGGCGACCTTCATGTGCCGCCCGCCGTTTCCCAACATCATGTCCAGCGGCTGGCACCTGCACCAGTCGCTGGTGCAGCTTCCTGTATCTCGCCAGTCGCTGGCCGATGTCAAAAATGGCAGCAATGCCCTTATGCGCGACGCGCCCGCCGAAGGCGCATCACCATCGGACGCCAAATTCACGCTGAGCGACACCGGCGACCAATATTTAGCCGGCCTGCTCGACCATGCGCCTGCCATGGCCGCGCTGGCGGTGCCGACCGTCAACGGCTTTGAGCGTTTTTCAGCCAACCGCCTGGCGCCCAACGCCATCAACTGGGGGCGTGACAACCGGGGCGCCATGCTGCGCGTGATCGGGCAGGCGGGAGACAGCGCCACGCGCATCGAAAACCGCGTCGGCGAACCCGCCGCCAACCCTTACCTTTACATCGCATCGCAAATCCACGCGGGCCTGGACGGCATCGCACGCCAGCTCAAGAGCCCGCCCGCCAGCGACTCGCCTTACGACGACACCCGCCCCCGGCTGCCCGCATCCCTGTGCGAGGCCGTCGCCGCGCTGCGTGCGGACTCGGCGCTGGCGCAAGGCCTGGGGCTTGAATTTGTCAACTATTACACCCACATCAAACAGGCGGAAATTGCGCGTTTTGAGGCGGCACAGGACAAACTGGACTGGCAGCGGCGAGAATACTTCAGCCGCATTTGAAACGGGCCAAAACCCGCCGGGCCAAGTTTTCCCCGATTGATAAATGCTACTATTTTAGTAGCTACATACGCATATTCCACGAGGGCAATCGCCCTGTTTTCCTCCTAAACTCTGAAGAAACGGCGAAATCATGACCACTCAAGCCATCTTGGCCCTGAAACCCCTGGGCTTCCCCTGGACCACCATCGACCCCTTCCTGTTCTGCGTCTACCACGACGACGCCTACCCGAACGGCAACGCCCAGATGGGCCCCGACGCCTCGCTGGCCGGGCGCGACATGGGCCAGGATTTCGCCCGCAAAGACGGCTGGTCGATGTACCACGGCATGACGGTCCCCGGCTTCCCCTCGCACCCGCACCGGGGTTTCGAGACCGTCACGGTTGTGCGCAAAGGCCTGATCGACCACTCGGATTCTTTGGGCGCCACCGCGCGGTTTGGCGGCACCGGGGCAGGCGGCGACGTGCAGTGGCTCACGGCCGGCAAAGGCATCGTGCATTCCGAGATGTTCCCGCTCTTGAACCAGGACAAAGCCAACCCGCTGGAGCTGTTCCAGATCTGGCTGAACCTGCCAGCCAGAAGCAAGATGGTCGAGCCGCACTTCACCATGTTGTGGGCCGAAAAAATCCCGCGCCGCCTGGACGCCGACGCGTCCGGCAAAACCACCGAAGTCGCCTGCATCGCGGGCCGGATCGGACAGGCGCCAGGCCTTGCGCTCCCTGAGCCTCTTCAACCCCTGGCGCCGCCGCCAGATTCCTGGGCCTCTGACCCGGCCAGCGACCTGGCCATCTGGACGCTGAAAATGCAAGCCGGCGCACGTTGGACCGTGCCCGCCGCCGCAGGCAACGGCACGCGCCGCCAGCTGTATTTCTTCAAAGGCCAAAGCGTGGCCGTGGCGGGGCAATCCGTCGCCGAACACGCGGCCATCGAGCTCGACGCCAGCGTCGATGTCGAGTTGGTCAACGGCCCTGAAGTCAGCGAATTCCTGGTGCTGCAAGGCAAACCGATTGGCGAGCCGGTCGCCCAGTACGGCCCCTTCGTGATGAACACGCAAGCCGAAATCCACCAGGCCTTTGCCGACTACCGGCGCACCGAGTTCGGCGGCTGGCCCTTCGCCGACACTGCGCCGGTGCATTGCCGCGAGGCGAAGCGCTTCGCCAAACATGCCAATGGCAAGGTCGAGACGATGCCCGCCTGACGGTTAAACTCCAAGCCTGTTTTCAACCCCAGGCTTTGGAATAGACCATGATCCTCGAACTCGCCGACATCCGCATCCACCCCGGCCAGAACGCCGCATTCGAAGAAGCCATCCAGCGCGGTGTGCGCGAAGTGGCCTCCCAAGCCCGCGGGTTTCAGGGCTACAAAGTCAATCGCGGCATAGAAAGCGCCGAGCGCTACATCCTGCAAATCTTCTGGGACACGCTGGAAAACCACACGGTGGATTTCCGCCAGGGGCCGCTGTTTGCGCAGTGGCGCGCGATTGTCGGGCCATTTTTCAACGGCCCGCCATCGGTGGAACATTTCGAACTGGTGGCCAAGTCGGCCTGAACTTTTAATTAACTGAGGAGATTTGCATGAGTTTTGTCATTCCAGCCGTGCCGCAGGTGTCTTTGCCCGTAGTCGGAACCAGCGCGCGCTTCCCGGTGCGCCGTGTTTATTGCGTGGGACGCAACTACGTCGAACACGCCAAAGAGATGGGATTCACCGGGCGCGAGCCGCCGTTTTTCTTCCTGAAGCCGGCCGACGCCGTCGTGGTGGTCAACGCGGGGGAAACCGCCAGCGTGGCCTACCCCGTGATGACCCAGGACTACCAGCATGAAATCGAAATGGTGGTGGCGATTGGCACGGGCGGCAAAAACATTCCGGCCGCCGACGCGCAAAGGCACATTTTTGGCTACGCAGTGGGCCTGGACATGACACGGCGCGACTTGCAGGCCGAGCAGAAGAAACTGGGGCGCCCCTGGTGCATCGGCAAGGCCTTTGACCAGTCCGCGCCTTGCGGCCCGATCACGCCTGCGGCCCAGGCGGGTGATGTCGCGAATGCCGACATTTGCATCCAGGTCAACGGCAAAGACCGCCAGCGCAGCAATTTGTCCAAACTGATCTGGAACATCGGTGAAACCATCGAACACATCTCCAAGGCCTGGGAATTGCAGCCCGGCGACCTGATTTATTCGGGCACGCCCGAAGGCGTGGCCGCCGTGGTCGCGGGCGACACCCTGGTCGGCACCGTGGGCGGGCTGACCACGATCAGCGTCAAAGTCGTCTAGCAAATCGGCCCGCCAAAGAGCGCAGGAGTCCGCGATGCTGGAAAAACTGGCCAAACTGAGCGCCATCCTCTCGGGTGTGTTGATGTCCCTCATCACCGTGTTGACCTGCGCCAGCATCGTTGGGCGCGAGTTCCTTGGCAAAACCGTGCCGGGGGACTTTGAACTGGTCGGCCTGGCGACTGGCGCTGCGGTCGGCCTGTTCATGCCGCTGTGCCAGCTGAAAAATGGCAACATCATTGTGGATTTTTTCACCGCGCGGGCGCCGCAACGCGTCAACTCAGCCCTGGACCGCCTGGGCGCACTCACACTGGCCCTGAGTTTCGCCCTGTTGACCTGGCGCTCGGCCCTGGGCGGTTTGAACGCCTGGGACACCCACTCCGGCACCATGCTGCTGGGCGTGCCCGAATGGAT
>JANMVT010000199.1:0-32935 GCA_031392945.1 Rhodoferax sp.
CGCTGAAGCGCAGGGCCACATCGTCCAACAGTTCCGAGACATCCATCACCTGCGTGTTCAATTTGAAAGTGGGCTCGTCCAGTTGGGCCAGGTCGCCCAGCGAATGCACCAGACGCGCGGCGTTGTGGGTGTTGCGCAGGGCCACTTCAACAAGCTGGCGGTCTTCATTGCGCGCGGCATCGCCGGCCCAGCGCTTATCCAGGGTTTCAAGGCAGGCCGCCGTGGCCGTCAGGGGGGAGCGCAAGTCGTGCGACAGATTGCTGACGCCTTCGCGGCGGAAATGGTCCAGGCGTCTCAGCGTGCTCCACTGCGTCTGCAAGGTGGCCAGCATCATGCGGATGCCGTTGTTGAGCTGGCCAAACTCGTCCCTGGCCGAGGTTTCCACCAAGCCAAAACTTGCTGGCTGTCCGCTGTCCGGGGGAGCGGCAAAATGGTCCAGCCCCTGACGCGATACGGCGGCGGCCACGGCCGTCAACTTTGCCAGGGGCCGGGTGACCACGGCAGTGACCCACGCCGCCACTGCGGTTGCAAGTGCCACCACAGCCAGAATCCAGACCAGGGCGGGCTGTGCAAAGCTGCTTTGCAAGGCGGCCAGGCCGCCCTGCTGGAGAATGCGTTTGTGGCAGACCACGTAAAGGTAACCCGTCTCGGTGGGGTCGTTGCGTATCACCGTGCGCCGCAGCGGGCGCGCGGCAATCACGGCACTGGCGTCCATGCGCTCGGGGTCGTCACCCAGCACATAGGGCATGGGGGTGGTGCCTGCAGCTTCCATCACCGGACCCAGCGCGACCTTGAAACCCTTGGCCAGTTTGACCTCGCCGGAACTCGCCAGCACGGTGCCATCGGCTGCCAGCAAATACAGCTGGGTGTCGGGCTCAAACAGGACCAGGTTGGCCAGAAAGCCGTTGAAGTCGTCGGCAAAGCGTTCGCGCATGGCAAACATGTCGGTGTGGCGCTCCACCACGCGGTCCAGAAACGCGCTGGCGCGGTAGTAGGTGGATTCGTGGTCAAAACGCTCGAAGGCAAACAGCACCGTGGCCACCACGCCCACCGCCGTGAGCAGGCCGGCCAGAAAAATCGTCAGCGCGATTTTGAAGCGGACCGTCATGCCTGGGATTCACGCATTTTGTAACCGGCGCCGCGCACCGTCAGGATCAACTCGGGCCGCAGCGGGTCAGCCTCCAGCTTGGTGCGCAGGCGGTTGATGTGGGTGGTGACTGTGTGCTCATAACCGTCGTGGGTGTAGCCCCACACGGCGTTGAGCAGTTGCGTGCGCGAGAACACATGCCCCGGGTGCTGCGCAAAATGTAGCAGCAAGTCGAATTCCAGCGCCGTGAAGTCCAGCGCCTTGCCGCGCACCCAGACCTGGCGCTTGACCGGCATGATCTCCAGTTCGCCGTTGCGTATCGACGCAGACGGTGCCTGCGCGCTGGCCTGCGCCACCCGCAGCAGCTCCGCGCGGCGCAACAAAGCCTTGACGCGCGCCAGCAGCTCGGCCAGTGAAAACGGTTTGGTCAGGTAGTCGTCGGCGCCCAGTTCCAGGCCCAGGACCCGGTCAAGCTCGGTGGACTTGGCGGTGAGCATCAGGATGGGGGTGTTGCAGCCATGGGCGCGCAGGTGTTTGCACAGGTCCAGGCCGTCCATGCCGGGCATCATCAAGTCGAGGATCAACAGGTCGTGGGGGTGGGCGTTTTCGCTGGCGAGTGCGGCCAGGCCATCGGCCACTGCGGTGACTTCATAACCGGCGCTGCGCAGGTTCAGGGCCAGCAGGTCGCGGATGTCGGTCTGGTCTTCGGCCACCAATATTCTTTTCATGTCCATGAGCTTACGTCAGAGTGGCCGGGATTTCCTTACCGGCAAATTTAGGCAGGGTTTGGCCAAATGTTATCTGGCTGTGACATTTGGCGAGGTGGGCGTGAGGTGGGGCGGGCAAAGTCCATCCATCGCCAACCACCGGATCAAAACACCATGAATGCCTTGCAAAACTTCACACCCGCCCTGAACGGGGCAGGCACTGTTGCCGTGAACTGGAGCGAGATGATCACCCACCGCGACTACCTGGTGCGGTTTGCCAAACGCAAGCTGCTTGACCCGGCGCTGGCCGAAGACGCGGTGCACGATGTGTTTGAGGCGGTGATGTCGGGGCGGGCCAGTTTTGAAGGCCGCTCGGCCTTGCGCAGCTGGCTCACTGCGATCCTGAAGTACAAGATTGTGGACGTGATCCGCCAGCGTGCGCGTTATGGCAGCTTTGACTTCCACGAGTCCCATGACGATTCGGGTGCCGGCGAAGACAGCTCGCAGCAGCTTGAATGCATGCAGGCGCGGCCCGATGAAGTGCTTGAACAGCGCGAGTTGCTGGGCCAGGCCCTGCAACGCATTGCCAAGTTGCCCCAAGGCCTGCGCGAAGTGATGGAGTTCCGCGTCTTGCGCGACGAGTCATCGCAGGCGGTATGCCATCGGCTGAAGATCAGCGAATCCAGCCTGTTTGTGCGCCTGCACCGCGCACGCAAGCAGTTGTTATGCTGACGGCGCGACCGAGGCGCCCTGAATGCCGTGGCGCTTGAGCGCGTCGGCGACAAAGCCGGAGGTTTTCATCTCTTCCACAAACTGCGTGAGGTAGCTGCCTGCTGCGTCGCCGCGTCCAACCGGGCATCCCATGGCCTGCTGGATGACCATGAAGCGCCCTGGCAGCAGGCGCAGGCCGGGGCTGGAGGCGAGGCGCATCGCGGCTTCAACTTCGGCGGCCAGCATCTGGCGGATGCCGGCGACGACTTCCAGGCCTTGGCTGTGAAAGGCGTCGAACGCCCCCTGAGCACCCTGTTCGCGGACGATCTCTGCATGTTTGAGTTCGCGCGTCAAAAACAGGTCGTAGGCGCTGCCTTTGCCGACTGCAATGCGCGTGCCGGCCTGGTCCACTTGTTCGTTGTTTTGCAGCGGTGAGTTGTGCCGTACCAGGTAACTGCCTTCGATCAGCACATAGGGCGCGGTGAAACGGATGCCGTCGCTGCGCAGCGGGTCGATGGCGAAGAAGCCGATATCGGCTTGTTCGTCCTTGACGGCTTGCACGGACTTGGCGGCGCCGTCAAACATTACCAGTTCGACGGCCACGCCAAGGCGCCGCGCGAATTCATGGGCCAGGTCGATGGACACGCCAAAGGGTTCGCCCGTTGCCGCATGGCGATTGGCCAGAATCGGGTTGCCCAGGTTGATACTGGCGCGCAGCTTGCCCGTGGGCGTGAAGGATTTGGCAATGGTTTGGGAAACGGCGTCTGGAACAGTCATGGTGTTGAATCAGGCAATAAAATGGCCAATGGCCCTCGTAGAATATAGATAGTTAGCTATTAAATATGGAGCATCAGATTGGCGCTCTTGATGCCGGCAACCGTCAGCAACAGCGATCCGAACAGGTGCAATGCGCTGGTGCCCAGGGCCAGCGTGTAACGCTGTTGCTGCAGCATCGCCACAACTTCGGCCGAGAAGCTTGAGAAGGTGGTGAGTGCGCCCAAAAACCCTGTCACCAGGGCCAGGCGCCAGACCGGGTCGAGCTGTGGCATGGCCTGGAACACGGCTATGCACACGCCCACCAAATAGCCACCAATCAGGTTGGCGGCCAGGGTGCCCAGCGGAATGATGGCAGCGACAACACCCACCGGGTTAAGCCACAGCCCCAGGCCCCAGCGGGCCAGGGCTCCGGCGCACGCACCCAAGCAAATTGCCAAAACAGAAGCCATTCCGCAAGTCTACGAAATTCGTGTTTACTTTTCCTTGCCCATGACCAGGTCGGGCAAGATGGTCACGATCTGCGGGAACACGGTGATCAGCACGATGCACACCACCAGGCAGGCAAAAA
This sequence comes from Rhodoferax sp., assembly GCA_031392945.1. Lineage (GTDB taxonomy): Bacteria > Pseudomonadota > Gammaproteobacteria > Burkholderiales > Burkholderiaceae_C > JANYCG01. The sequence continues at coordinate 3,851 of JANMVT010000199.1, forward strand.
ACGGAATGGCAGCACGGGCAATGGTGTTGCTGTCTTTGCCGGTCATGTTCTGCAATACAAACAGGTTGAAGCCCACGGGCGGCGTGACCTCGGCAATTTCGACCAGCAGCACGATGAAGATGCCGAACCAGATCAAGTCAAACCCGGCCTTCTGGATCATGGGCAGCACCACGGCGCTGGTCAGCACGATCATGCTGATGCCGTCCAGCGCGGTGCCCAGAATCAGGTAAACCACCGTCAGCACGGCAATCAGTGCATAGGGCGACAGGTGCATTGCATTGACCGCCTCGGCCAGTTCGCGCGGGATGCCGGTGAAGGCCATGGTTTTGGTCAGGAAGGACGCGCCCGCCAAAATGAACATGATCATGCAACTGGTGCGTGTGGTGCCCATCAGTCCGTCACAAAAAGTCGCCCATGTGAGTGACTTGCTCCACCAGGCCAGGCCCAGTGAGCCGACCACGCCGTAGGCCGCGCATTCCGTGGCGGTGGCATAACCGGCAATCAGCACCCAGACGATGAAGATGATGAGCGCGGCGCAGGGAATCAGGTTGCCAGAAAGCCTGATTTTTTCGAGGAATGCCGTGGGCGGGTCAGCCGCTGGCACCTGGTCGGGGTGGCGCAGGCTCCACCAGATGATGTAGCCCGAAAACAGGCCCATGAGCAGGAAGCCCGGCAAAAAACCCGCCAGGAAGATCCGGATGATGGACGCATCGGCCGCCACCGCATAGACCACCATGGTGATCGAGGGGGGGATCAGGATGCCCAGCGTGCCGGCCGTGGCCAGTGAGCCCAGCGCAATCTTTTCGCTGTAGCCGCGCTTGAGCAGTTCAGGCAGGGCCACCTTGCTGATGGTGGCACAGGTCGCTGCCGATGAACCGGAGACCGAGCCAAAGATGCCGCAACCCAGAATGGTGGTGTGCATCAGCCGCCCTGGAATATTGTTGAGCCACGGGCGCAGGCCCTCGAACATCTCTTCGCTGAGTTTGCTGCGGAACAGAATTTCACCCATCCAGATGAACAGCGGCAAAGCGGCCAGTTCCCAGCTCGCATTGCTTTCCCAGAAAGAGGAAAACAGGTTGTTGCCTGGCGACGTCGTGGTGAAAAAAGCCTGGCCGACCCAGCCGCAAATCGCCAGTGTCATGGCAATCCAGACACCGCCGGAGAGCAGCACCATCATGATCAGCAGCAGCAGGCCGCCGATGAGAAGGATGTCCATGGGCTCAGACGTCGGACGAGAAGTCGCCCTTGGCGTGGCGCTCCTCCACCGCCACCACGTAGCTGGGTTTGCCGCCACGCAGCACGATGATGAGTTCGTCCACCACCGCCACCAGCAACAACAGCGAACCCAGCGCAAAACTGGTCTGGGGAATCCAGATGGGTATCGGCAACAGGCCCTGCGCCACTTCATTGAAGGCCCAACTGTCATAGGTGAACTTGTTGGCCCAGAAAGCCAGGTAGGCCACGCAGACCGTGCCAATGCTCAGGCAGGCAATTTCAAACACGCGGCGCGTGCGCCCGGACAGGGCTTCGAGCAACAGGGTAACCCGCACAAAATCGCCATGCTTGAAGGCGTGCGCCATGGCAAAGAAAGACGCTGCCGCGCAAAACCACGCGACCACATCGTTGACCGCGCCGGTGCGAACGCCGAACTCGCGCAACACGCTTTGCCCAATCATCAGGACACAGATCAGGGCGATGAAAGTCGCCCCGATGGCCCCGCTGGCCACATACAAGCGATCCAGAAAACGGCGCATCAGTTACTTCTTGCCAACAGCGCTGGCGGCAGGTTTGGCGCTTGCGGCCGATTTGGCGAACGCAGCCACGATCGCTTCGCCATCCGGGCCGGCCTTCTTCTGCCAGTCGGTCAGCATGATGGCGCCCACCTGTTTCATGTCGGCGGTGAGTTTGGGCGAAGGGGCCATGATCTTCATGCCCTTGTCCGCCAGCGCTTTTTTGTACCAGTCGTTCTTCTCTTCGCTGACCTTCCAGCCCCGCATTTCGGCATCAGCGGCGGCTTTGAGCAGGCTGCTCTGGGTGGCGGCGTCCAGCGCCTCAAACGATTTCCTGTTCACGATCACGGCGTTTTTTGGCAGCCAGGCCTGGGTGTCGTAAAAGTATTTCAGGCTCTCATAGGTCTTGCTGTCGTAACCGGTGGAGCCCGAGCTCATGTAACTTTCGACCACGCCTGTGGCCAGCGCCTGGCTCAACTCGGCGGCCTGGATAGTCACCGGCTGCGCGCCGACCAGCTCTGCGATCTTGGCGGTGGCCGGGCTGTAGGCGCGCCACTTGATGCCGCGCAGGTCGGCCACCGAGGCGATTTCCTTCTTGGCGTAAATGCCCTGCGGCGGCCAGGCCACGGCGTACAGCAGCTTCATGCCCTGGTTGCCCAGCAGCTTGTCCAGCACCGGCTTCTGCGCGTCGTAGAGCCGTTTGGCTTCAGCATAGGACGTGGCCAGGAAAGGCAGGCCATCAGCGCCGTAGACGGGATTCTCATTCTCGAAATTGGCCAGCAAAATTTCGCCCAGCGGCGCCTGGCCGCTTTGCACGGCGCGTTTGATTTCGTTGGCCTTGAACAGCGAGGCGTTGGCGTGCACGGCGATTTTGAGTTTGCCGCCGGTGGCCTTGTCGACGTCATTGGCGAATTGCACCAGGTTTTCGCTATGGAAATTGCCGGCGGCATAGGCGGCGGGCAAGTCCCACTTGGTCTGGGCTTGGCTTACCGTGCTGACGGCCAGGGCCGTCAGCATCAACAGGTGGCTGGTTTTCATGGAAACTCCATTCATGGCAAAGGGTGTGAAGATCAAACCTGCTGCGGGTAACAACGGGTAAGCCATCGCGTAGGATAAAGGCAAAATTGGCGCCTTGCTCCCCGGACATACCCCGAACCAAATTAATTCCCCCGCATGCAGCACAAAGACCTGTCCCCGCCCTTTTCGCCGACAGCCAAACGCTGGCAGTTCTGGATTGACCGGGGCGGCACCTTCACCGACGTGGTGGGCAAGCGGCCTGACGGGTCCTTGGTCACCCACAAGCTGCTGAGTGACAACCCCGAGCAGTACCCCGACGCGGCGGTGGCCGGCATTCGCCACCTGTTGGGCCTGCGGGCCGATGAACCAGTGACGCCAGAACAGGTCGAGTGCGTGAAGATGGGCACGACGGTGGCCACCAACGCCCTGCTGGAGCGCAAGGGCGAACCCACGCTGCTGGTGACCACGCGCGGCTTCAGGGACGCGCTGCGCATCGCGTACCAAAACCGCCCGCGCCTGTTTGACCGCCACATCGTCTTGCCCGAGTTGCTGTACAGCGCCGTGGTGGAGGCGCAGGAGCGCATGGGTGCGCACGGCGACGTGGTCGAGCCGCTGGATGAAATACTCCTAAAAAAAGAGCTAACTATTCAATACGGACGTGGGTTAAGATGCGTTTCCATTGTTTTTATGCACGGCTACCGCTTTGTGGCGCATGAACAGGCGGCCAAGCGCATTGCGCTTGAAGTGGGCTTCACCCAGGTCAGCGCCTCGCATGAGGTCAGCCCCCTGATGAAGTTTGTCAGCCGGGGCGACACCACGGTGGTGGACGCCTACCTGTCGCCCATCTTGCGGCGGTATGTGGATCAAGTGGCAGCGCAGATGCCGGGTGTGAAGCTGTTCTTCATGCAGTCCTCCGGCGGCCTGGCCGATGCGCGCGCCTTCGCCGGCAAGGACGCGATTTTGAGCGGCCCGGCCGGCGGCATCGTCGGCATGGCCCGGACCGCGGCCATCGCCGGCCATGACCGGGTGATTGGTTTTGACATGGGCGGCACCTCGACCGATGTGTCGCACTATGCTGGTGAATTTGAGCGCGAGTTTGAAACGCAGGTCGCCGGGGTGCGCATGCGTGCGCCAATGATGGGCATCCACACCGTGGCGGCGGGCGGCGGCTCGATCCTGGCGTTTGACGGCGCACGTTTTCGCGTCGGGCCGCAAAGCGCCGGGGCCAATCCAGGGCCGGCCAGTTATCGCCGGGGTGGGCCGCTGGCGGTGACGGATGCGAATGTGATGGTCGGCAAGGTGCAGCCGCGTTATTTTCCCAAGGTGTTCGGGCCGGGCGGCAATGAGGCGCTTGACGCCAGTGTGGTGCGCGAGAAGTTTGCCGCGTTGGCATTGCAGGCCCGCCGCAGCGCTGAAGATGTGGCAGAAGGCTTCATCAACATCGCCGTGCAACAGATGGCCAATGCCATCAAGAAGATTTCGGTGGCGCGCGGTTATGACGTGACGCGTTACACCTTGCAGTGTTTTGGCGGCGCGGGCGGGCAACACGCCTGCCTGGTGGCCGATGCGCTGGGCATGACGCGGGTGTTTGTGCACCCGCTGGCGGGGGTTTTGTCGGCCTATGGCATGGGTCTGGCGGACCAGAGCGTGATCCGCGAGCAGGCAGTGGAACTGGCGCTGACCGAGGCCGCCATCCCCGACATCGCCGCCACGCTGGATCGCCTGGCGGCTGCTTCCGGGGCCGAGCTTCAGCGCCAACAAGCCGGCGCAGGCGCCATGACGACGCAGCGGCGCGTGCATGTGCGTTACCAGGGCAGCGATTCGGCCCTGGTGGTTCGGTACCCGGCAGCAGCGTGCGGTCCGGGTGAAGTGCTGGCCAATATCCAGTCGGCGTTTGAGGCCGCCTACCGCCAGCGATTCGCTTTTTTGATGCAGGGCAAAGGCCTGGTGGTCGAAGCAGTTTCGGTGGAGGCAGTGATCGCCGGCGACTCCCCGGAGGAGCCGCGCCATGAGTTGCATGCCCCGCGTGATTTGAAGGCGGCGGGCATCGTGCGCGAAACCGTGCGGATGTATTGCGCTGGCCGTTGGACGGATGCCGATCTGGTTGACCGCGACGGGCTGCGGCCGGGCGATGTGGTCCAGGGTCCGGCCATCATCGCCGAGAAAAACGCCACCACCGTGGTGGAGCCCGGCTGGACCGCCACTTTGACGGAATTCAAGCACTTGGCCCTTGTCAGGCGGGAAAAGCGTGCTATTCAATATGCAGCAGGAACCACTGCCGACCCGATCCTGCTGGAGGTCTTCAACAACCTCTTCATGAACATCGCGGAGCAGATGGGCCTGCAATTGCAGAACACCGCGCATTCGGTCAACATCAAGGAGCGGCTGGACTTCAGCTGCGCGCTGTTTGATGCGGCGGGCAACCTGATCGCCAATGCGCCGCACATGCCGGTGCATCTGGGGTCGATGGGCGAGAGCATCAAGACCGTGATCCGGGAAAATGCCGGAGCCATGCGCCCGGGCGATGTGTTCGTGCTCAATGACCCCTACCACGGCGGCACGCACCTGCCCGACATCACGGTGATTACGCCGGTGTACCTGAATGGCAGGCTGGACGAAAAGGCGGGCTTCTATGTCGGCTCGCGCGGCCACCATGCCGATGTGGGCGGCATCACGCCCGGATCGATGCCGCCGTTTTCCACGCGCATCGAAGAAGAGGGGGTGCAGATCAACAATGTCAAGCTGGTGGACCGGGGCGTGCTACAGGAGGCGGGGATTTTGGCCTTGCTGCAAAGTGGCAGACACCCTGCAAGAAATCCGCAGCAGAACCTGGCGGATTTGAAAGCGCAAATTGCCGCCAACGAAAAAGGCCTGCAGGAACTGCGCAAAATGGTTGGCCAATTCGGCCTGGATGTGGTCCAGGCCTACATGCGCCACGTGCAGGACAACGCCGAAGAGTCGGTGCGCCGGGTCATCACCCGCCTGAAGGACCGTCAATTCACGCTGCCGCTGGACAATGGCGCGCAAGTCCAGGTGGCGATTCGTGTTGATGCCAAAAACCGCAGCGCTGAAGTCGATTTCACGGGCACTTCACCCCAGCAAACAAACAACTTCAATGCGCCCACGGCGGTCTGCATGGCGGCGGTGCTGTACGTGTTTCGCACCCTGGTCAATGACGACATTCCGCTCAACGCGGGCTGCCTTAAGCCGATCAGGGTCATCATCCCGGCGGGGTCGATGCTCAACCCCGACCCGCCAGCCTCGGTGGTGGCGGGCAATGTCGAGACATCAAGCTGCATCACCAACGCGCTGTTTGGCGCCCTGGGCGTGATGGCGGCGAGCGAGTGCACCATGAACAACTTCACCTTTGGCAACGCGACCTACCAGTACTACGAGACCATTTCGGGCGGATCGGGTGCGGGCGGCGTGTTTGACGGTGGTGGGCAACTGGTTGGCGGATTCTTTGGCACCAGCGTGGTGCAGACCCACATGACCAACTCGCGGTTGACCGATCCGGAGGTGTTGGAGTTCCGCTTTCCCGTGCGACTGCTCAGTTATGAAATCCGCCAGGGTTCGGGCGGTGCAGGCCGTTGGCGGGGCGGCAACGGCGGGGTGCGGCGGGTCAAGTTTCTGGAAGCGATGACGGCCAGCATTTTGTCCAATGGGCGGCTGCACGGCGCCTTTGGCATGGCCGGCGGACAAGCCGGGCAGGTGGGCGCCAACCGCGTGGTGCGCACCGACGGCCGGGTGGACGAACTCGCGCACATCGGCCAGGCCGAAATGCAAGCCGGTGATATTTTCGAGATTCACACGCCCGGCGGCGGCGGCTTTGGCGAGGCTGTTTGATGCAAAGGACTGAAACCATGGGGCAAGCTTTTTTGAAAACCGCAGGCGTCGCGCCGGCGATTCCGGATCGCCACGGCGCCAACTTGTTTGACGATGATGCCGAGTTTCAATCGCTGTTGAAGCTCTACCTGCCGGCTGCGCTGCACGCGCATCTGCTGCCCCATTTCAGACGCCTGGGCGAGTTGGCTGGTGGGGCGCTGGACACGCTGGCGGGCACGGCAGACCACAACCCGCCAAGCCTGTCGCACCGCACCCGCACTGGGCTGGACGCCCAACGTGTTGATAAACACCCGGCCTATGTCGAGATGGAGCAACTCGCGTTTTCCGAATTTGGACTGGCCGCCATGTCGCACCGCGCCGGTGTCTTTGGCTGGCCTGAGGCACTGCCGCCAGCCGCCAAATACGCGCTGACCTTTCTTTTTGTGCAGGCCGAGTTCGGCCTGTGTTGCCCGGTGTCGATGACCGATTCGCTGGCCCGCACCTTGCGCAAATTCGCCAGCCCGGAATTGGTCCAGCGCTATCTGCCCTCGCTGATCTCGCAGGACATGGAAACCCTGGCCCAGGGCGCGATGTTCATGACCGAGCAAGGCGCCGGCTCCGACGTGGCGGCCACGGCGACCCTGGCCGCATCCGAGGGGGGCGCCTGGCGGCTGACGGGCGACAAATGGTTTTGCTCCAACCCGGACGCCGCGCTGGCCATGGTGCTGGCGCGCACTGGCGACGCCAGCCTGGGCATTCGCGGTGTCTCGCTGTTTTTGCTGCCGCGCCATTTGCCGGACGGCACGGCCAATGCCTACCGCATCGTGCGCCTCAAAGACAAGCTGGGCACGCGGTCGATGGCCAGCGGCGAAATCCGGCTGGACGGCGCACTGGCGTATCTGGTGGGCGAAGAGGGGCGCGGCTTTGTGCAAATGGCCGATATGGTGAACAACTCGCGCCTGTCCAACGGCGTACGTGCCGCCGGCCTAATGCGCCGTGCTGCGGGCGAGGCCTTTTTCATCGCCAGACACCGCGAGGCCTTTGGCAGCAAATTGATTGACCTGCCCTTGATGCGCCGCCAATTGATGAAGTTATTGATCCCCGGCGAGCAGGCCAGATCCATGATGTTCCAGACGGCCGACGCCTTGCGGCGCGCCGACGCTGGCGACGCCGAGGCTTACAGGCTGGTGCGCATTCTCACCCCCTTGATGAAGTTTCGCGCTTGCCGCGACGCCCGTAAAGTGACTGGTGACGCCATGGAGGTGCGCGGTGGCTGTGGTTACATCGAGGAATGGAGCGATGCGCGCCTGGTGCGTGACGCGCATCTGGGCTCGATTTGGGAAGGCACCAGCAATATCGTGGCGCTGGACGTGGTTCGTGCCATCCGGCGGGAGGACTCGCTTGCCGCCCTGATGGCGCACCTCAACCGGCTGTTGGGCGGGATCGCGGCAGAGCCAGGTTTCAAGGCCGACATCGCCGCGTGCATGACCAAGGTGGCGTTGCTGGCCAATGCGGCCGCAGCGGACGGCGGCGAGATCCACGCCAGGCGCGCCGCCTCTGCCCTCTACCACCTCACGAGCGTGGTGGCGATGGCCTGGGAGGCCGCGCAAATGGGCTCGCGCGCGCGGCGGCAGTTGGCGCTTCTGGCGCTGCGCCACCGCTTGCTGGCGCAGGATCCGCTGGGTGAGCCAAGCGCTGAATCGGACGATGAGGAGGCGCTTGTTGACTGACCAGCCTGATTGTTTCAATATGCTTCGAATGGTAACAAAACATTAAAAGTGTGACTTTTTTCTGATGCTTTTTGACTGCGAAATTTATAAACTGCTTGCTAGGAATCGAAATTAAGGAGGCGCAGGCATGTTTATATTCACAGTAATTGTTCTGGTTGTGGCAGGGGCGCTGATTCTGGCGCTGGCTTTGGCCGCTTCGGCGTCACCAGTCAGGACGGACGGAAAACTTGATGCGATTGATGATGAAGAGCGCATCCGGCCCCTGAACATGAGCCCCAATACCTTCAAGACCACGCACCAGGGTGTTACGCCAGAGAATCGCCCGGTGATCTCCGCAGCCGGCATGCAATAGGATTAAGTCCCGTTTCCGGATTCGCCATTTGTGCGTAAACGTCCGGTGCCGACCACCCTTGCGCAGTAGCCCCGGCTTTGCAACCCTCGTTGATCTCAACGACGAGGAAGATCATGAAAGAAGCAGACCGCACGCGCATCGAGCGCTGCCTCCAAGAGATTGACACCTGGCGCGCCAGCGGCATGAAGCTCAAAACCTATGCCCAGTCACGCGGCGAGGAACTGAGCCATTGGCGAGCCCAATTGAGCTGGGAGCGGCGCTGGCGCCAAGCCCTGACAGTGGTTCCCGGCGCCGCCTTTGTGCGGGCCGTGGCGGCAAGCCACGCCAAGGCCAGTGGCACCAAGCCGACTGCATCCACCCCCATGAACCCCGAGAAAGGCCAGGGGGCGTGCGTGCGCATCGTCGTTAGCCCAGAGGGCAGCACGCTGCGCGCCAGCATCGATTGGCCTGTAAGTGCTGCTGCGGCGTCTGGCACATGGCTGCGTGAGGTGCTGTCATGATGCGCATCGATGCCTGGTTGCTGGCCACAGCACCCGTGGACATGCGTTGCGGCATGGACAGCCTGTTGGCGCGCGTGGTGGCAGTCTTCGGCGCGGCCCAACCCCCACACAGCCTACGCCTTCGCAAACCTGCGCGCCAACCGCATGAAGGTCCTCCTGCACGACGGCTTTGGCCTGTGGCCGTGCACCCGCCGACTACACCAAGGCAGCCTGCACTGGCCCAATGGCGAGCAGCCCCGCATCAGCCTGAGCGACCAACAATGGCAGGCCGTCACCGTGGGCTTGCCATGGCGCAAGCTGGACTGCGAGATAGGCATTGCGTGACGTAAAAAGAGCACATCACCACAGGCGCACCAAGCGCCCGGGCGCTTGGTGGTGTCCTCACAATGCTGAGCATATGTTGGCCTTGCGGCTCAATCGTGCAAACCGCCAGTGGGACAGCTATTGGCGGTAAATCTCAGACAAACAGCATGATCAAATCACCACATCAGTTTGAATCGCACCCGGGTCAAGGCTTCATAGGGCGCTACCAAAAACCTTGTGTTATATTAGATGCCATGAACCAAATTCTGCTGGCCCTACTGCTAATCCCCTACGGGCGGAGACGGTAGCGCACGCGCAAAACCCCTCAAACGGCCCGTCTGCACCTGCAACGGGCCGTTTTTCTTTGTCTTCCAGTTTTTCATTTTGTTTTTTTCCAGGAGCGCACCATGACCGACAAACTCATCATTTTTGACACCACTTTGCGCGATGGCGAGCAGTCGCCCGGCGCCTCCATGACCAAGGACGAAAAGCTGCGCATCGCCCGCCAGTTGGAGCGCCTGAAGGTTGACGTGATCGAGGCCGGATTTGCTGCCAGCTCCAATGGCGACTTTGAATGCGTCAAGGCGATTGCTGAGGCCATCAAGGACTCGACCATCTGCTCGCTGGCCCGCGCCAATGACCGCGACGTCTCGCGTGCAGCCGAGGCGCTCCAACCCGCCAAAAACGGCCGCTTGCACCTGTTCCTGGCCACCAGCGCCCTGCACATGGAGAAGAAGCTGCGCATGACGCCCGACCAGGTATTTGAACAATGCAAGCTCTCCACCCGTTTCGCCCGCAACTTGATGGCGGACATTGAGTTCAGTCCGGAAGACGGTTACCGCTCAGACCCCGACTTTTTGTGCCGCGTGCTGGAGGCCGTGATCATAGAAGGCGCCACCACCATCAATGTGCCCGACACCGTAGGTTATGCCGTGCCAGAGCTGTACGGCGAGTTCATCAAGATGCTGCGTACCCGCATCCCCAATTCAGACAAGGCCGTCTGGAGCGTGCATTGCCACAATGACCTGGGCATGGCCGTCGCCAACTCCCTGGCCGGCGTAAAAATTGGCGGCGCGCGCCAAGTGGAGTGCACCATCAACGGACTCGGCGAACGCGCCGGCAACTGCTCGCTTGAAGAAGTGGTGATGGCGGTCAAAACACGGCGCGATTATTTCAATCTGGATCTGAACATTGACACCAAACACATCCTGGCCGCGAGCCGGATGGTCAGCCAGACCACGGGCTTTGTGGTGCAGCCCAACAAAGCCGTGGTTGGCGCCAACGCCTTTGCCCACGCCTCTGGCATCCACCAGGACGGCGTCCTGAAAGCGCGCGACACCTACGAGATCATGCGCGCCGAAGATGTGGGCTGGACGGCCAACAAGATCGTGCTTGGCAAACTCAGCGGCCGCAACGCCTTCAAGCAACGCCTGCTCGACCTTGGTGTGCAGATGGAGTCCGAGGCCGACGTCAACACCGCATTCGCACGCTTCAAGGAACTCGCTGACCGCAAGAGCGACATTTTCGACGAAGACATCCTGGCCCTGGTCAGTGATGAGAGTGTGACCCATGACAACGAAGAATACGGTTTTGTGTCCCTGTCGCAACACAGCGAAACCGGCGAGCGCCCGCAGGCCAGTGTCGTCTTCACCGTGGGCGGCAAAGAAGTGAAAGGCAGTTCCGATGGGAACGGCCCTGTCGACGCATCCCTCAAGGCCATCGAAACACACGTCAAAAGCGGTGCGGAGATGGTGCTCTATTCTGTGAACGCCATAAGCGGTTCCACAGAGAGCCAGGGAGAAGTCACGGTGCGCCTGCAAAACAGCGGCCGGGTTGTCAATGGGGTTGGGTCTGACCCCGACATCGTGGTGGCGTCTGCCAAGGCTTATCTGAGTGCCCTCAATAAGTTACACAGCAAAGCTGATCGGGTTGCTGCGCAAGGATAGGGTAAACCCGTGTTTTGCAGATTAAGTTGAGAAAAGCAACGCAAGTGATTGATATTTTGCAACTTTTTATTTAAACTGCCACCACCACATCACAATGGCGGTGGTGGCAGTTTCTGCAAATGTAAATTAACGCGTTGGAATCCATTTGATGAAAATTAATTCTTTCGTTGCTATATTTTCAGTAGCAATTGCGCTTGTTTTGACGGGGTTTGGTACTGCAAATGCCGCTGAAAATGGGCGCAAGGCGGCGAAGTCGGCGGCGTCAGACACGGCGCATAAGCGAAAAGCCTCGAAATCGGCGCTGCGCGCCCGGCACAAAACCGTGTTGCGCGCGGCCATTGTTCCGGCCAAACCGTCATTTGGTGAAATCGCCGGCCTGCGCCATGGCGGCGATGCGCTGGATTTGAAGTCCAGCGTGGCCTTGGTGGTGGACCAGGACACCCATGAAGTCCTGTTCAGCAAAAACGAAGGCGCGGTGTTGCCCATTGCTTCGTTGACGAAATTGATGACCGGTTTGGTGATCAGCGAAGCCAAGTTGCCTGGTGACGAGATCATCACCATCAGCCAGGACGACGTTGACACCGAAAAAGGCAGCCGTTCGCGCCTCAAAGTGGGCACCGAGTTGACCCGTGGCGAGTTGATGCATCTGGCCTTGATGTCCAGCGAAAACCGGGCCGCGCACGCGCTGGGGCGCAGCTACCCCGGCGGCTTGGCGGCATTCGTCGCGCAGATGAACCTCAAGGCCAAGGCGCTGGGCATGGCCAATACAAAGTATGTCGAGCCCACCGGCCTGTCGAGCAAAAACCAGTCCACCGCGCGTGATCTGGCGGCCCTGGTCAATGTGGCGCATGGCGACCCGATGCTGCGCGAACTGACGACGTCGCCCAGTTACCAAGTCGAGGTCGGCAACCGCACCCTGCATTTCAACACCACCAACCGCCTGGTCAAAAACGCCAGTTGGGACATCGGTTTGCAAAAAACCGGCTACATCTCCGAAGCCGGACGCTGCCTGGTGATGCAGACCAAGGTGGCCGGACGCAAGTTGATCATGGTGTTTCTGGATTCTGCCGGCAAGCTCAGCCGCCTGGGCGATGCGGAGCGGGTGCGTAACTGGGTTGAGCTTGGACGAAACCAGCCGCAATCCTAATCAGAACCGGGCTCAGGGCTTGCGATAACCCAGGCTCTGCGAAATTTCATCGGCCGTTGCCTGCAATTTGGGCAGCCATTGGTCTTCCAGGCGCTCAGCGGGCGCTGAGATCGACAAACCAGCCACCAGCCTGGCCTGGTCGTCATATATGCCTGCGGCCATGCAGCGCACCCCCAACTCCAACTCTTCATTGTCATGCGCGTTGCCATGTTGGCGCACTTTGGACAACTCGCGCTCCAGTACGGGCAATTGCGTGATGCTGTTCTTGGTGTGGCCGGCCAGGCCCGTGCGGGTGGCGTAGGCGCGGATGCGCAGCGGGTCGTCCGCTGCCAAAAACAGCTTGCCGACGGATGTCAAATGCAGGGGCGCCCGCCCGCCGATGGCGCGCACCACTTGCATGCCCGAGCGTTCGCTGAAGGCGCGTTCGATGTAGACGATTTCGTCGCCCTGGCGCATGCTCAAGTTGACCGGCTGCTGGATCAGGCGGTGCAGCTCGCGCATGGGCGCCAGCGCCGCGTCACGCACGTTCAGACGGCCTTTGACCAGGTTGCCAAGCTCCAGCAGACGCATGCCCAAGCGGTAACTGCCAGGCTGGGGGCGGTCAACGTAACGGCCAATCGCCAGATCGTTCAGGATGCGATGGGCAGTGGAGGGGTGCAGGCCGGTTTTGTCGCTGATGTCTTTAAGCGAAATGGCTTCTTCTTTGGACGCCAGCACGTCGATCAGCGCGAACATACGCTCGATCACCTGAACCGTCGGGGTTGCGGCAACGCTTGCGGCGGCTTTTGTCATGGGGTTTTCCTGATTGTCACAGCCCGCATTTTATCTGGTGAAATCAAAAATCATCCCGCGCTGCCTGCCACCCATTCTCCGTTGAGAAAAATTTGCTGCGGCGCAAAATGCACCTTGTAGCTCATTTTGGGGCTCTCTTTGATCCAGTAGCCCAGGTAAAGATGGGGCAGGCCCAGCGCTTTGGCCTGAGCCAATTGCCACAAAACGCTGTAGGTGCCAAAACTCGCGCCGGCGTCCGGCTCGTAATAGGTGTACACGGCTGAAATGCCGTCCTCCAGCACGTCCAGGATGGAAACCATCTTCAGGGGGCCGGCCGAACCGTCCGGCAGGGTTTCGCGGAATTCAACCAGACGCGTGTTGACCCGGCTTTGCAGCAGAAACTGGGTGTATTGGTCCACACTGTCCTCGTCCATGCCGCCGCCGGTGTGGCGCCCGCTCTGATAACGCAGATACAGCTGGTAATGCTCAGCGTAAAAGCCAAGTTTCAGCACCCGGGTCTGCAGGTTCTTGTGCCGCAATTGCGCGCGGCGCTGGCTGCGGCTGGGGGCGAACCCGTTGACCAGCACGCGCAAGGGCGTGCAAGCCTGGCAGCCATCACAATAAGGGCGGTAGGTGAACATGCCGCTGCGCCTGAAGCCCTGCGCCACCAGATCGGAATAAATGGCGTTGTTGATCAGATGGCTGGGACTGGCCACCTGCGAGCGCGCCTGCCGCTTGTCCAGGTAGCTGCACGGGTAGGGCGCTGTAGCGTAAAACTGCAACGCCTGCAGCGGCAGATCCTTGAGGTTGGTCACTTGAATTTGACAGTTGAATCAGAAGCTTGCATCGGGTGATGACGTCAGCCGGCATCAATCAGCTCGTGGGCCAGCACGCAAGAGTTCGTGCCAGTATAAGGGCTGGAATTGCCAGCGCGGGGCGGGCCATTGGGCCGCTTGGGCCACGTGTTCGACGAAGTCTGCGCGCGGCATTTCGCTCGCGCCCAAAGACGCCAGATGGCGCGTGTTTTGCTGGCAGTCGATCAACTGGATGCCAGTCGCCCGGCAAAAACAGACCAGGGCCGCCAGCGCGATCTTGGACGCGTCAGGCACCCGGGTGAACATGGATTCGCCAAAAACTGCCTGGCCCAGGGCCACGCAATATAGGCCGCCTGCGAGTTCGCCGTGGATCCAGGTCTCAACGCTGTGGGCCAGGCCCGCGCGGTGCAGTCCGCAATAGGCCTGCACCATCTGCGGCAGGAGCCAGGTGCCCGGCTGGCCGACGCGCGGGCTATTGGCGCAGTTGGCAATGACCTCGGGAAACGCGCTGTCAAAGCGGATTTCGCAGTCCGGCGACTGGCTGAATTTCAGCAGGCTTTGGCGCAAGGAGCGGTGCAGCCGGAACTTGCGCACGTCCAGCGCCATGCGTGGGTCGGGGCTCCACCACAATATCGGCTGGCCGTCACTGAACCAGGGGAAGATGCCCCTGGAATATGCCGCGCGAAGGCTTGCAACATCAAGCGCGCCGCCGCTGGCCAACAAACCCGGCGCGGGCGACCCGGCGGGCAAGGCGCGTTCTGTCCCCGGAAAGACTTCGCCGGGCGCCAGATGGGGCAGGAACAGCTGTTTCATGGCAAGAGGCTGAAATTGATTTGCTACGTTTAGTATAGCTTAATGTGTATATTCCACTTGGGCAAGATGCCGATTTAATCACCAAGATTCAAAAAACACCGGGGACGGCCGGTTTATTTGCGCCACGCCGCCGATTTTCGCCGGAGGCAGCGCGGCAGAGGGCGCAAGACCCGTTAGAATAGAGCCCAGTCGGGGTGTAGCGCAGCCTGGTAGCGCATCTGGTTTGGGACCAGAGGGTCGAAGGTTCGAATCCTTTCGCCCCGACCATCACGTTCTCCTGTTTCTGTCCGTAGCTCAGTTGGATAGAGCATCAGCCTTCTAAGCTGAGGGTCGGGGGTTCGATCCCCTCCGGACAGGCCATCGAGTCCGCACTCATCTCTTTGCGTGATGTGAATCCCAGTTTGTGGCAATGCTCTCCCAAATCGTCTTAGTCCTTCTCAGCCTGGCGTGTGCAGTCGTGTTGGCACAGCCGACCAGTGGTAGCGACCCGCCAAGCAATGTTGCTGAACTGCCAGGTAGTTTCACAGTCCGCCAACCGGTCATCGACCCCGCAATTGAACTCCGGGGTACTGCACTGGTGACAGAACTCCGCCGGGGCGGCTACGTGCTGTATATGCGCCACGCCACCAATGGTCCTGGCAACACAACTTCCGACAACCAATGCCCAGAAGGTGACAGCCCCTTAACCGTGGACGGACGACTACAGGCCAAGGCTGTTGGTTTGGCGATTGGAAAGTTGGGAATCCGCATCGGCAGGGTGTTGAGCTCAGCGACTTGCCGTACCCGGATGACTGGTGAGCTGGTGGCTGGCTCCAAGGTCGAGCGGTCGGCCGATCTGAACCCCTTTAATCCGGCCGAAACAAGGGATTGGGTCGCCCTTCGTCAAGCTTTGCTAAATACCCCTGCGGCGACCGGGACAAACACACTTCTGGTATCCCACTTCCATACCGCACCAGACCCCAAGGACCGGCTGTTTCTGGATATGGCCGAGGTCATTGTGTTTTCACCCCACGCGTCAGGCCGGTCTTTGGCCGTGGCCCGGGTTCCACATGCATTATGGGCCGAGTTGCTTCGTACCAACGATTTGGCACCCTGAAAACTGCTTATTGCCACCATTGCCTTGCCGACATTTGTAAGCAATGGTATGGTTTGAGGCAATGAGTTCAAGAACAGTAATGGATCGGTTGACTAGGGGTTTGGTTCGCTTCTTCGTAATCACCTTGGCGGGTCTCGCGGCCTGCCAAGGTGCAAATGCGCAGTCAGTTGCTGCAGGCCTGAGCCGGTACACAACTGCTATTGCGGGCAGCCCAGGTGCGTGCTCAAGTTGCCACATCACGGCGCCGGATCTGTTGGCCACAAGCTCTAATTTTGCTTCAGTAGGCCATCTGGACGCTGCAAACAATTCGGCCAGGATCTTCAATGCCATGAATGGTGGCGTGATGAATGGGTTCTTCCCCACTCAGCCCACGCCGGCCGAGTTCCTGAGCCTGGCGCTGTTCATCGGCCAGTACAAGGCGCCTGCGGCAATTGCCCCTCAGGCGATGGCCACTCGATCCAAGGCTGTTCCGACGATCTTGACCCTGGATGTTTACCCATTGTTGCCGACCGACGGATCCAGCGGCACTGCCAAAGACAGTGGCGGCCTCACTGCGACCAACGTGGGAGGAGTTGTCAGCGGCACGCCGTCGACGTCCATCACCAACCCGACCTCCTCGTCAATCGCCTACAACATCCGCTATACCCCGGCCGCCGGCTTTGTAGGTACGGACACCGTCAGCTACAAGATCATCAACCCGACAGCGCCAAACCCTGCCGCCAACCAGATCGGCATCACGGTCTATGGGGTGCTCAACACCACCTTGACCGCCACAGCGTTCAAGGGCGTCAATTCAGCCAACGTTTATCAGGTCACCTCGAACGACCCTGCGGCTACCTTTACCGCCACCGGCTTGCCAGCCGGGCTGACCATCGACACGACCAGCGGGCCCAACAAGGGCGTGATTTCCGGCAGCCCTACCGTCACCGGGACATTCAATGTCACGATTGGTGCCAACATCAACAGTGCACCGGGCAACAATGGCGCATCGGCCACCAAGACGCTGGTGCTGACGGTTGCTGGCATCACCAGTCCCGCCACGCTGAACCTGTCGCAGAATGCGGCAACCAACCTTCCCTATACGATCACTGCCTTCCCGTCGGCGCAGGCTCCTTTCTTGATCACTGCCGGTGCGCTGCCAGCAGGTCTTAGCCTTGTTGGCAACCAGATCACTGGAGTGCCTACGGTTTCCGGGCCGTTCCAGGTGACCTTGCAGGCTGGCACGCCGTCGGGAAATGTCAGCCAGGTACTTGATATTTCGATCGGACCCGTCCCGGTGATCACCTCGACACCGGCCATCCCTGCGGCCCCGGCAATTTACGTGGCGGGGGTGACGGGCACGGCCATCGCTGGCATCCAGATCAATGCCAATAATGGGCCCATCACGGCCTACAGTGCGGCAGGCATCGCTGCAGCAACCGGCCTTTCCGTGAATGCCAGCGGGTTGATCTCCGGAATACCAACGCTAAGCGGTGATTTCCCGGTGGCGTTGGGGGCAACCAATGTCAATGGCACAGGCACGCAGAACGTCATCTTGCGGATCAACTCCAACGTGGCGCCCAACGTTACCAGTGCCGCAGCTGCAGCGCCTGTAGATGTTGGTACAACCGGGACGGTTTATACAGTCACCGCCAATAACGGCCCCATCATTTCCTATGCTGTGGTGGGCCCGAGCACCCTGCCGACGGGACTGACGCTGAATCCGGCGAACGGCGTGATTTCGGGGACACCGACAGTGAGCGGCGCATACACCACGACGTTGAGCGCCACCAATTCCGGCGGCCTGACCGGCAGCAAGATCGTCTCCTTCACCATCAACCCGACCACGGTACCCCTGATCACCAGCCCCACGTTCGCTTCGCTGGCAGTGGGCGTGGCGATGGCCCCGTTGCAGGTGGTGGCGACCAATCCGCCTATTTTGAGCTATGCGATCCAGGGCGGCAGTGCGTTGCCGGCCGGCCTGTCCTTAAACACCACGACCGGTGTGATCACGGGCACGCCGACGACACCGGGACCCATCACGACCATCCTGACGGCTACCAATGCCAAGGGCCCGAGTGCCGGCCTGTCGGTGCCTTTTATGATCGGCCTTCCAGGACCATCGGCCTGTGCAATGACGGTGCCTCTCAACGTAGCGACCACGCTGGATCTGAAACCCTGCATGTTCCCGGCGTTTACACCGACAGGTATGTCGGTGCTGGCGACGCCTGCACATGGCTCGGTGTCGGTCAGCGGCACGCAGGCGACGTTCACGCCAGTCAATAACTATTTTGGAACGGATACCTTCACGGTGGTTGGATATTTCAACGGAGGTGGTGTGACTTCGGCTGGGGTTGTCACTGTGACCGTGACCGGCCGTCCCGATCCAACCCAGGACGCCACGGTTGCAGCGTTGCTGACTGCACAGGCAGACACCGCGCAACGCTTTGCCCGCGCGCAAATTTCGAACTTCCAGCGCCGGATGGAGTCCTTGCACCGTCGTGATGATGGTGGTTCAGGTGCGGCAGCGCCAAGCCTTCAGTTCAATGCATCGGCCGCGACGCCCGGCGTTGCGGCGGCAAGATCTCTGGCAGCAGTTGCCGATGAGGCGCGTGACCGCCTCACGCCTATTCCAACGCCGACAACTCTGTCGAGACAGCAGGCCATGGATGCGGTGGCGACCGGCACAGGATTGAAGTCACTCCCGTTTGCTGAATCAGTCGCGTCCCTGCTGTCGACGAACTCGGTGAATCTGGCCAATCTGGTGCCCTCGTCCGCCGCGCCAACCAAAGACGCTACCAGTTTCTGGGCTGAGGGCGTTGTCAGTTTCGGCGTCCGCGATGCGACCGGTGCGACAGGCCCGGTTGAATTCAGTTCCAATGGCGTTTCTTTTGGGGCAGACCGTCGCCTGAGCGATCAGCTTGTTGTCGGACTGGGCGTCGGATATGGCCGCGACAGAACCGTCATAGGGACTGATGGTTCGCGCAATGAAGGTGTGGGCGTTTCCATGGCGGTGTATGGAAGTTACCAGCCCAAACCCGGCACTTTCATTGACGGTACGCTGGGTGTTGGCAGCCTTTCGTTTGACACCCGCCGGTTTGTGGCCCCCATTAACGATTTTGCGCTGGGAAGTCGCAAAGGCATTCAGTGGTTTGGCTCAGTGTCTGCCGGCTACGAATTCAGCAACAACGGAACTTTGTTTTCCCCATATGGCCGCCTGGACTATTCATCCGACCAACTGCAGGACAGCACCGAAACGGGTGCGGGTGCCTACGCATTGACCTATTTCGGCCAGACTTCGTCGTCGCTGCAAGGGACAGTGGGTGCACGTGCAGAGTCGATTCATTTGACCAGTTTTGGCTGGGCGGTTCCCCGCATTCGGGCGGAATACCGCCACGAGTTCCAGAGTGACCGGCTGGCGTTCATGTCCTATGCCGACCAGATTGGTGGCCCGCGTTATGCGCTTGCGACCAGTGGCAGCGGGCGAGACGCGCTGGTGCTCGGCATCGGCACAGATTTCATTCTGCGTGATGGCTGGACCTTTGGACTGGACTATCAGCTCATCCATTCCTTCAGCCAGGATTCAAGTTACGCGTTGAGATTGAAGCTGACCAAGGATATTGACGCCAAAGGGCTGCCTAAATTGATTGCCGGCTATAACGACAATCCGTCAAAGCCGATTGATGTGCAGATTGATGCCGGCTACGTTTATGACGACAACGTCACCCGCGCGAAAGCCGGCCCTGACCAGATGCCGGACAGTTCCTATGTGGTCAATGCCAGCAAATCCGGGGTGTTTTCGCTGACCGAGCAATCGCGCTTCCTGCTGACGGGTGTTGTGGGCGGCGAGCGGTTCCAAAACTTCAATGGGCTAAGCCGCATTTCAGCAGGCGTCGAAGGTGAATTCCAATACCGCGAGTCTTCAGAATTCGATGCGCCAACCTTCGGGCTATTTGGAAAAATAAACGTGGAGCGGTATCAGTCGTACTTGCGCAACGGCTATCGGACGTCGTTCGGTGTATCCATGCGCCAGCCCCTGACGGACCGCATCAGCCTGTTCGGATCCCTGTCACACAACGAAAGGGTTGGCAACAGCGCAGTCTTCAATACGGTTGACAACGCGGTCAGACTTAACGCCGACTATGCTCTGAGTGACCGTTCGACGCTGTACGCCACCGGCGAGTTCCGGTCTGGAGACATTGTGTCCACTGGCAGGCCCTCGCTCGAAAATATCAGCATTGCCAAAGTCTTTGTGCAGGACGACGCCTATGCAGGTGGCCAGTTCTTCAGTTACAAATTTGACGGACGCACGGTATTGACCACGTTGGGCTACAACCTTGCTTTTGGCCCGCGCGATTCACTTGACATTTCGTGGCGCCGTGTCGCTTCCACCCCTGGTTTGCGCCCCGGTTTCGTGACGTCGCCAGAAAGTTACATCGCCAATCAATGGTCTATCACTTACTTGGTGCGCTTCTAAAGGAATAGACGATGAACTGGCGCAACATTCAGAAAAATCTTCTGCTGGGTTCAATGGCAGCCCTTGTGGCGGCCTGCGGCGGCGGCGGTAGCGGTTCATCCACCGGTGGTGATGTATTTCCCGGTTCAAAACCGGTTGCAGCAGCGGTCGATGGCCCGGACAGTTTTTTGCTTTTCCCCAATCCCTTGAAGCAGGCCGACGGTACTTTGCAGGTCAATGCCATAGCTTATGCGAGGGCCTATTACGAGGCCATTGATCCCGGCAATGACCGTGACACCCTGGCCAAATTCAAGGCCTTCAATGGCATTGGCGGCGGGGCTGCGGGGGGTGTCATCGAAGAAAACGTGATTGTTGGCGACCAGCGCGATCTGGGTTATGGCCGCAAAATGACGGCACGCCAGAACGCCGATGGCAGCCTTGCCTTCATGGTTGAAAATTACCTTGCCGCCGGATACGGTGGTTATTCCCCTTTCAACCTGGAGGCGGCCATAGTGGGTGCCAACCAGTGGCATATCGGAACCAATGGCATTGAATTCAGCCCGGGGCCCGGCGGCACCGTCAAGTTTGTCAAATTTTATACCTTCAATCCGGTCACCGGGGCGCGCTTGATGGCTGCCAATCTGGACGGCCGTGGCGACAAGGCCATGCCGACCATATGCATCACGTGCCATGGGGGCAGGGGTGACCCGCTGACGCCACCTGATGGTTCGGGCAAGGCCTTGTTCGCCAAGGTGATGAACACGGTCTCGCAGGCCAGGGGAGACGTAGCTGCCCAGTTGCATCCGTTCGAGCCGGCCTCGTTTGATTTTTCCGCCCTGCCAGGATTTACGCGGGCGATCCAGGAGTCCAAACTCAAAACCATCAACAAGATGGTGCTGTGCTCCATGCCATTGGCGGCACCGTCCATATTCGCAGAAGACGCCTGCCGCGCCAACAACCGACTGGCGAATGGCGGCGTGGCCACGGTCAATGAATACCAGGGTACAGCGGCGGTCCATCTCAAAGACATGTATGGTGGCGATGGCTTGCCGCTGGCCGCCACGGCGGCCTCCGATACCTACGTTCCGGCTGCGTGGCAGACGGCAGGGCAAACCAGCCTTTATCTTAATACACAGGCGCAAGCTTGCCGGGTCTGTCACTTGTTGCGCGGCACCGGAAACCAGTCGGACATCAACTTTGACAGTTTCATCAAGTTTGACGGGTATGCCGACCGGATCAAGGCTCACGTGATTGACCGCGGCAACATGCCTCTGGCGAAATTGATCGCGGACAAGTTCTGGGTGACGCCTTCCATCTACGCACCCTTGCAGAGTTTCCTGGTTGGAAAAGGGTATGCAGATGGTAGTCAAAGGCCGGGTCGCCCGGTGGCCGACCCGGGTCCCAGTCGCGTTGTAAAGCAGCTCGCAACGCCGCTGTCGGCCGCCATGAGCCTTTTCTCAAGCAGCTACCAGTGGTCAATTTTGTCGGGACCTGCAGGTGCCAGGCTTGTCAACGCCAACACTGCCCAACCTGTATTCAATGCATTGTCAGCGGGCACCTACGTGATCCAGCTGGTGACTGGCAACGGCACCAGCCAGAGCCAGCCAGCCAGCATGGCCCTGGTGGTAGACACCGCCTTGACCTACGACCCAAGCGTGTTGCGTTTTTCGGACATCAAGGCGCTGTTGCAAACAGGTGGAGGCGGCTGCACCACTTGCCACCAGGCCGGCGGCAACGGCACCGTGACGCCACCCATCTGGTACACCAGTTATGACCGGGCGGGCACCGGCAATGGCGCAGATGCCACCAACGACCACTGGTTTTACACAGAGTTGCGCGGGCGCATCAATTTCACGGATTTGGGCGCCAGCCCTGTGCTTCGCAAACCTTCTGGCAACCATCACAATGGGCTTCAAAGACCTGGATTCGACACGAGTCCCGGCTTGCTGCCGGGGGACATCCTGCGGCAAGACTACGACAAGATGCTGGGCTGGATTCTCAACGGCGCGCCGGAATAGGCGTGGCGCCGGGGCTCAATATGTCCGGCGCGGTGCGTTATAGGATGTGCCACCAAAGACAAACGGAACCCGCCGCCCAACCAGCGTTTCCACCAGGGACAACTCCTGGTCGGTGTGATTGATAAACCCTGCGTTACGGATTTTCTTCCCGGCTGCTCCATCAGCCGCAATGTAAATGGGCCGGTCATGGTGGCTTGCCGCGATGGTTTCGCGACTTTCAGGATCCGTAGATGACTGGACTTCAGTTGTGCCGTAGCAGGTGCAAAAGTAGGTCAGTTCAGGATCGGATTCCACATAGAAGCCGGTGCCGCGAATGCCGATCGTTGACGTCGATGTGCTGACCCGCATGGGTGAATTGCGGGAGACAGACAAGAGTTTCCCCGCAACCATGCGAAGGCCCGAAACAATGAATTCCGCCGTGCTGCTGGCGTCGGTTCCCTCGATCTGGAGCTTGCTGTCGCCCCGCAAAATCATTGAATGGGTGTTGACCACAAAGATGATTTCGCTATTTTTCCCGGTCTGAACCGTGTCCCCCGGCCTGATTCGGGTCGCCAGTGTGGCGGGAACCTCGTTGACCGTCACATTGCCCGAAAGGCCGTAAATGGATTGGGCCGGAGGCAACTTGGTGGGACGGCTGCCGAAAATGCTGAAGCCTTGGGCGCTTGCTTCGTTCATTGCACCCGCAAACAGCCCGCCCGCCAATGCCTGGACCAGCCAGCGCCTGCGGGGGTCGTCAATTGTGTCAAAACGATTCATTTGTGTCAGTCCTAGGCATGGAAGTTTTTGAATCTGTCGGCAATTTGTCCCACCGGCGGCTTCATGCTAACACAGCATTTGACGCCTGGCCAGAGTAAGGTATCGACTTGCAGTCCTCATCAAACATGCGTATGCCGCTTCGGTTTGCATAGCAATTCGGATTCTGGAATAACAGGTCAACTTATCCGGCTGCGACCGTGATGCCCTTGAATTGTCCAGTTGCAATTTTCTTCTGCCATTCTGCAGGCCCCGTGATATGGGCACTGGTGCCACCCGAATCAACAGCCACAGTCACCGGCATGTCCACCACGTCGAACTCATAAATGGCTTCCATGCCCAGATCGGCGAAACCCACTACTTTGGCAGTCTTGATGGCCTTGCTGACCAGATAGGCTGCGCCGCCCACCGCCATCAGGTAGGCGCTCTTGTGTTTCTTGATGGCTTCGATGGCCACCGGGCCGCGCTCGGCCTTGCCAATCATTGAAATCAGGCCGGTTTGGCTTAGCATCATCTCGGTGAAACCGTCCATGCGGGTGGCGGTGGTGGGGCCAGCCGGGCCGACGGCTTCGCCGCGCACCGGGTCCACAGGGCCTACGTAATAAATCACCCGGTTGGTGAAATCAACCGGCAGCTTTTCACCCTTGGCCAACATGTCCTGGATGCGTTTGTGGGCAGCGTCCCGTCCGGTCAGCATTTTGCCATTCAAGAGCAGGGTGTCGCCCGGCTTCCAGGCCGCCACTTCGGCCTTGGTCAGGGTGTTGAGGTTGACCTTTTTGCTCTTGACGTAGTCGGGCGTCCAGTGCACGTCGGGCCAGGTGTCCAGGCTGGGCGGATCCAGGTACACCGGGCCGCTGCCATCCATCACAAAGTGGGCGTGGCGGGTGGCCGCGCAGTTGGGGATCATGGCCACAGGCTTGCCCGCAGCGTGGGTAGGGTACATGTTGATCTTCACGTCCAGCACCGTGGTCAGGCCGCCCAAACCCTGCGCGCCTATCCCCAAGGCGTTGACCTTCTCGAACAACTCCAGGCGAAGGGCTTCCACCTTGCTCAAGGCCGCGCCGCCCTGTTCAACATTTTGCGCCTTGGCCTGCAACTGGTACATGTCAATGTCTTCCATCAGGCTTTGTTTGGCCAGAAGCATGGCTTTTTCCGCTGTGCCGCCGATGCCAATGCCCAGCATGCCCGGCGGGCACCAGCCCGCGCCCATGGTCGGCAGGGTTTTCAGCACCCAATCGACGATGGAGTCGTTGGGGTTGAGCATCACCAGCTTGGACTTGTTCTCCGAGCCGCCGCCTTTGGCCGCCACCGTCACGTCCAGCCTGTCGCCGGCGACAAATTCCACATTGACCACGGCGGGCGTGTTGTCCCTGGTGTTTTTGCGTTCAAACTGCGGGTCGGCCACGATGCTGGCGCGCAGTGTGTTGTCCGGGTGGTTGTAGCCCTGTCGCACGCCTTCGTTGACGGCATCATCCAGCGTGCCGGTGAAGCCTTCCAGTTTCACATTCATGCCGATCTTCAGGAATACGTTGACGATGCCCGTGTCCTGGCAGATCGGCCGGTGGCCCTCTGCGCTCATCTTGCTGTTGGTCAGAATCTGGGCGATGGCGTCTTTGGCCGCAGGGCTTTGCTCGCGTTCATAGGCGCGCGCCAGGTGGGCGATGTAGTCCGCCGGGTGGTAATAACTGATGAACTGCAGGGCGGCAGAGATGGATTCGATCAGGTCGGCCTGTTGGATGAGGGTGGTCATGGTGGTTTGGGTTGGTTCAAGATCCGGGATCCCGCTGCGCACAGGGCGGCAAACGCCACATGCTGGGGAATAATGGTTTGATTTTATCGGTTCGCCAATCTGCTGATCTGTGGATTCGAAGTTTCGATCCACCCACAAGGATGCCATGTTCAAAACAACGCAGCGCAAGCTGGGCGAGTTTGCGCAATCGCAATCGGCCGGCGGCGTCGCCCTGGCCTTTGCCGCCTTGGCGGCCCTGCTGCTCAGCAATTCGCCCTGGCGCGATGCCTATCAGGCCTTCATTGACTTGCCGGGCGAGATCCGCCTTGGCAGCACGGGCCTGGTCCTGTCCAAACCGCTGCAAGTCTGGGTCAATGACTTGTGGATGGCCGTGTTTTTCTTTCTGGTGGGCCTGGAGATCAAGCGTGAGGTGCTTGAAGGCGAGTTGAGTTCGGCACGACAGGCCGTGCTGCCGATTGGCGCGGCGCTGGGCGGCATGGCCGTGCCGGCGCTGATTTTCGCCGCCATCAACCGTGCCGATGCCGTGGCGCTGAAAGGCTGGGCGATACCGGCCGCCACCGACATCGCCTTCGCCTTGGCCGTGCTGTCGCTTCTGGGTGCGCGGGTGCCCGCGTCGCTCAAGGTCTTCTTGACGGCGGTGGCCATCATTGACGATCTGGGGGCGATTCTGGTGATCGCTTTTTTCTACGCGTCCGGCCTGTCCTGGGCGTTTCTGGGCGCTGCCGGCATGGGGGTGTTGGCGCTGGCCGCGCTCAATCGCCTGCGCGTGGCGTCGGTTGGCCCGTACGTGCTGGTGGGCCTGGTCACGTGGGTCTGCGTCCTCAAATCCGGCATTCACCCCACCCTGGCCGGGGTCGCCACTGCACTGGCGATTCCGACGGCAGACAGCAAGGGCGGCTCGCCCCTCAAAGCCGCTGAGCATGCCCTGCATCCCTGGGTGGCATTTTTGGTGTTGCCGGTGTTTGCCTTTGCCAACGCCGGCGTCTCGCTGCAAGGCGCCAGCCTGGCCACGCTGGCCCAGACTGTGCCGCTTGGCATTGCTGCCGGCCTGGTGCTTGGCAAGCTGGTGGGGGTTTTTGGCGCGTCATGGCTCTTGATCCGCCTGGCCGGAGCCAGCTTGCCGGCCAACAGCAGCTGGACTCAACTGGCCGGGGTCAGCGCTTTGTGCGGCGTGGGTTTCACCATGAGCCTGTTCATTGGCGCCCTGGCGTTTCAGGGCTTGGGGCAAGGCTATCTGACCCAGGTCAAGATTGGCGTGCTGGGAGGCTCGTTGCTCTCAGCCCTGGCGGGCGCGGCCATCCTGTTTCTGTGCCGGCCCAGGCGGGTAAATCCGGGCGGCGACTAGTCGTTGTTGGCTCGGCCATCGGTCTCCTTGGCTTCGTGGTCGGCGCGCTCCATCAGTTTGTCGGTGTAGGCAATCGCCATCGCGCTTAGCAAAAAAGTAATATGGATGATGGTCTGCCACATCAGCACCTTTTCAGAATAGTTCGCCGCGTTGATGAAGGTTTTGAGCAGGTGGATCGATGAAATGCCGATGATGGCCGTGGCCAGCTTGACCTTCAAAACGCTGGCGTTCACATGGCTCAGCCACTCGGGCTGGTCGGGGTGGTTTTCCAGGTTCATGCGGCTCACAAAGGTCTCATACCCGCCCACGATCACCATGATCAGCAGGTTGGAGATCATCACCACATCGATCAGCGCCAGCACCACCAGCATGATGACCGTTTCATTCAGGGAGGTGATTTTTGCCTCCTGCACATAACCAATGCTTTTGACCAGTGCATCCACGTCAGTCTGGCTGCCAAACGCGGCGCCAATCAAGTGGTAAAGCTCGATGCCAAAGTGGAATACATACACCGCCTGCGCTGCAATCAGGCCCAGGTACAGCGGCATTTGCAACCAGCGGCTGGCAAAAATCATGTTGGGCAGGGTGCGCATGCCGTTGTGTGCTGTTTTGCGGGGTTGGCTCATAGGGCTTTTATGGGTGTTGAAATCAAACAGAAATGATTGTAGGTGGCTGCACCTGGGCGGCAGGCACTGGCATACCATCGTGGCGATACCATCGTCAATTTGGTGTCAGTCAGTGGCTTGTAAGTACAAACCCGGATAGTTCCATTCAGCCCCATTTCAATACAGGAGACAACAACATGAGCACATCCAATTCCACCATCGAATCCGTTTTGGTCGAAAACCGCGTTTTCCCGCCCAGCGCCGCTGTTCAAGCGGCCGCCCGCATATCCGGCATGGACGGCTACAACGCCCTGTGTTCCGAAGCCGAAAAAGACTTTGAAGGCTTCTGGGCCAAACTCGCCCGCGCCAACGTGGTCTGGAGCAAACCCTTTACCCGCACGCTGGACGAATCCAACGCCCCGTTTTACAAATGGTTTGACGACGGCGAACTCAATGCGTCCGCCAATTGCCTGGACAAACACGTGGGCACGCCGGTCGAGAACAAGACCGCCGTCATTTTTGAAGCCGACGACGGCGCCGTCACCAAAACGACCTACAAAGAACTGCTGGCCAAGGTGAGCCAGTTCGCCAACGCGCTCAAGGCCGATGGCATCGAAAAGGGCGATCGGGTTTTGATCTACATGCCCATGACGCTCGAAGGCGTGGTGGCGATGCAGGCCTGCGCGCGCATTGGCGCGACGCACAGCGTGGTATTTGGCGGCTTCTCGGCCAAGGCGCTGCAGGAGCGCATCATCGACGCTGGCGCGGTGGCCGTCATCACTGCCAACTACCAGATGCGCGGCGGCAAGGAACTGCCCCTGAAAGCCATCGTGGACGAGGGCCTGGCCCTGGGCGGCTGTGAGTCAATCAAAACCGTGTTCGTGTACCAGCGCACCGCCACCGCCTGCAACATGGTGGCCGGGCGCGACAAGACCTTCGCCGAGGCGCTGGCAGGTCAAAGCACAACGTGCGCGCCGGTTCCCGTCGGTGCGGAACACCCCTTGTTCATCCTCTACACCAGCGGCTCCACCGGCAAACCCAAGGGCGTGCAGCATGCCACTGGCGGCTACCTGCTGTGGGCCAAACTCACGATGGACTGGACTTTTGATTTGCAGCCCAGCGACATCTTCTGGTGCACGGCCGACATCGGCTGGATCACCGGCCACACCTATGTCGCCTACGGCCCGCTGGCCGCCGGCGCCACGCAAATCATCTTTGAAGGCGTGCCGACTTTCCCGAACGCCGGGCGCTTCTGGCAGATGATCGAGCGCCACAAGTGCACGATTTTCTACACTGCACCTACCGCCATCCGTTCGCTCATCAAGTCAGCCGAGGCGGATGAAAAAGTGCACCCGGCACGTTCGGACTTGAGCAGCCTGCGCATCCTGGGCACGGTGGGCGAGCCCATCAACCCCGAGGCCTGGATGTGGTACCACAAACACGTGGGTGGCGAGCGTTGCCCGATTGTGGACACCTTCTGGCAGACCGAAACCGGTGGCCACGTCATCACGCCGCTGCCCGGCGCCACGCCGCTGGTGCCCGGCAGTTGCACCTTGCCGCTGCCCGGCATCATGGCGGCTATCGTCGATGAAGTCGGCCAGGACATCCCCAATGGCACGGGCGGCATCCTGGTCATCAAGCGCCCCTGGCCCAGCATGATCCGCACCATCTGGAACGACCCCGAGCGCTTCAAAAAGAGTTATTTCCCCGAAGAGATGGGCGGCAAATACTACCTGGCCGGCGACGGCGCGGTGCGCAGCGCCGACCGGGGTTACTTCCGCATCACCGGGCGCATCGACGACGTGCTCAACGTCTCGGGCCACCGCATGGGCACGATGGAAATCGAGTCGGCCCTGGTGTCCTGCGCCCACCTGGTGGCCGAGGCCGCCGTGGTTGGCCGGCCCGACGATTTGACCGGCGAGGCCATCTGCGCCTTCGTCGTGCTCAAACGCTCGCGCCCCGATGCCGCCGAAGCCAAACTTATCGCCAAGGAACTGCGCGATTGGGTCGCCAAAGAGATCGGCCCCATCGCCAAGCCCAAAGACATCCGTTTTGGCGAGAACCTGCCCAAAACGCGCTCCGGCAAGATCATGCGCCGCCTGCTGCGCTCCATCGCCAAGGGCGAGGCAGTGAC
>JANMVT010000205.1:0-20443 GCA_031392945.1 Rhodoferax sp.
GCAAAGCACCCAAGCTCAAAGCCGGGGAGGCCTTGGTGGGTGGCGTAGCGAAGTCAAGGAGAAAAATGACGGGGAGGGGCCGGCCATAGGCCGGCGCGGGGGACATTCGCGTAGCCACCCACCACGGCCTCCCCGGCTCGGGCCCATGCCCAAACGAAACGCTTGGCTTTGGAACGTCCTTGAGCATGAATCAGGCTCAATCGGGTTCAGGCAGGCACAGCCGGAACTGTGCCGTGAATTTCGGAACGCTCAATAGTCCGCCAGCAAAAACTGCGCAGATGTCTGGATGTCGATGCCCCGAAAGGGGTTGAGCACGAGCAAGTCCGAGTCGCTCGACACGATTATTCTCGCCTTAGCCGTCAATGCCAGTTCCAGAAACTTGTTGTCTTTGGCATCCCGGCAATCGTTGAAGCGGATTGAGACGGCAACCATCCGCGCCGACGCCGCCAGGGCATTCAAAAAAGCCAGGCGATGGGCCAGCGGGCGCCAGGCTTCAAACTTGTCGCGCCGAACCACGTCGCTCAACTCGGCGAGTGTTTCGTCCGACATGACCAGCACGCGGCTGCGCAGCGCCTTCGCCAAGGCCTTTGCAGGGGGGCCATGCTGCGTGATGCAGCAGCCAATCAAGGTGCTGGTGTCGAAAACAATGCAGGACTGCGTCAGGCTCACGGCCGCAACTGGTGAACCAGGGCGTTGACCTCATCCATCGTGATTTCAGGCGCTTCTGGCGCAGGCGCAGGCATGGCATCCAGAAAATCGGCAAAACGCAACGCGTTGTGCTGGCGCACCGCTTCTTCGCCAATGGCGATGGGCACGATCATGACCGAGGGCCGCCCGTACTGCGTGACGGTGATGGGCTCGCGCTTGGCCAAGTCCAAAACAGCGCCAAATCGGGTTTGCACGTCGCGGGAAGTCAATGTTTGCATAAAATTCTCCGATTGCACCTATTATAGACATCATGGACCTTATACGCATAATGCGATGCCCCAACGCAGTGCGGCGAGGCCGACCCAACCAGTGGAGGCGACATCAAGATCCCGGCGAAGTCGCCGTAAGCGTTTGGGCCAGCTTTGCCGCGCGGGCAGCCAGTCACACAGTTACACAGTTCACCTCGGCGCCAGCACCGCCATCGTCAGACGTGAAACACAGGTCAGTTCACCGGCGTCATTGCTCAAATCAATCTGCCAGACCTGGGTGGTGCGGCCCACGTGAACCGGGCGGGCGATGCCGGTGACCCAGCCCGTGGTGGCGCCCTTGATGTGGTTGGCATTGATGTCCAGGCCCACACAGCGGTAACCGTCTGGCGCGCAGGCGGAGGCGCCACAGGAGCCCAGTGTTTCGGCCAGCACCACACTCACGCCGCCGTGCAATATGCCGTAGGGCTGCACAGTGCGTTTGTCCACGGGCACGCGGGCCTGGATGAAGTCGTCGCCGACTTCCAGAAACTCAATGCCCAGCGTGGCGACGATCGTGTCCACATGGATGGTGGTGAAGTGTTCAACCGAGACCGGGCGTTTCCAGATTTTCACAGTGACTCCTTGTGGACGATGGCGTGGCCCCATGGGGCCGATATTCCAGTCAAACGGGGCTATAACCCTCGTTCTGTATGTTTAGTTAGCTGCTGTAACAATAGCAATTGCGACGGCTATTAGAGCAGCCGGTAAAACGTGATGCTGACGCCGTTGGGCGCCCGCGCGCCGCAGCCGACAAAGATGCTTTCGGTCAGCCATTGCAGTTTGGGCGTCGATACTTCAAACACCGGCGCGCAACGGAAATACACGCCTGAGGGGTCGACCGGCTCGCCCTTGAGCAGGCGCGCCACGTCCTCGGCACTGGCGCGGCGCAAGGCCCGGTTCATCACAAAGACATGTTCACCGGCGTATTCACCGTCCAGCGCCAGCAGGTAACGCGCGTCGAGGTCGGCGCAGGTGTCGCTGGGCACGCGCTGGAAATCCGCGCCGCCGGGCAAGACGCGGCCCTGGATACGCCCGGTGACCACGCCGCCGGTGATCGGGATGATGCGGCGGCGCCCCTGGGTGCCCAGGCCGCTGAGGACGCCCGCGTCAATCGGCGCGGACACGCTGACCTCCAGGTCGCAGACGTGTTCGAGGCCGGGGGCGGGCAGGGTATGGGTGATGGTCATGTGGATTCAGGCGGTGGGGGTTGGGCAGGCAGCACTTCTCCGCGATTTTCACCGAAACCGATGCGCACAAACCCGGGCTTTTCGCACCAGCCGCGCAGGGTGACGGCATCGCCGTCCAGCAAAAACGAACGTGTCTCGCCGGTGTTCAGTGTGATCGGTTCCTTGCCGCCCTTGGTCAGCTCGATGATGGCGCCGGCCTGCTCGGGCGTCGGCCCGGAGATGGTGCCGCTGCCCAGCAGGTCGCCGCTTTGCAGATTGCAGCCGCCCATGGTGTGCTGCGTGACCATTTGCGCAAAGGTCCAGTACTGGTGGCGAAAGCTGGTCTGGCTGACGATGGTTGCCACTTGCTTGTGCGCCCGGTTTTGCGCGGTTTCAATGTCCACCGCCAGCTGGATGTCCAGGCAGCCTTGCGCGCGGTTGGCTTCGCTGTCCAGGTAGGCCAGCGGCTGCGGCTCATCGGCCGGGCGCGTGAAGGGCAGGCGGTAAGGCGCCAGCGCTTCCATGGTCACGATCCAGGGCGAGATGCTGGTGCAGAAGTTTTTGCCCAGGAAGGGGCCGAGTGGCGCCATCTCCCAAAACTGGATGTCGCGCGCCGACCAGTCGTTCAGCAGGCAGATGCCAAACATGCGGGCCTCGGCCTCGGCCAGGTGAATCGGCTCCCCCATGGCATTGCCCTGGCCGATGAACAGGCCCAGCTCCAGTTCAAAGTCCATCCGCGTGCACGGCCCGTAGACCGGCGCCTTGGCGCCTGGCGAAGATGACGAAACGCCACCGACGGGCGGTGGCATGCTTTGCCCCATCGGCCGGCGAAAGTTGGTGCCGCTGACCACCACGCTGGACGCGCGGCCATGGTAGGCGATGGGCACCCACTGGAAGTTGTCGGTCAGCGGGTTGTCAGGCCGCGCAATGCGCCCGACGTTGCGTGCGTGGTGGATGGAGGTGTAGAAATCGGTGTAGTTGGCCACCTGGGCCGGCACGCGGTAAACCGCCTTGGACTGCGGGATCAGGCAGGCCTGCACGGCGGCCTGGGTGTCCGCTGTCGCGTCGCTGGACAACAATGCAAACAGGGCATGGCGCAATGCGGCCCAGGTTTCGGGGCCGGTGGCCATGAAGGCGTTCAGGCCCAGCACCGCCTGGCTCGGCACCGCCGCTGTTTCCAGCGCCGCAGCCGCGAGGCCGGGCAGCAGTTTTTTGCCGTGCAGCGCAGCCAGGTCAAGCACCTGGTCGCCGATAGCGACACCGGCTCGCCACGCCAGGTGTTTGCCGCTTTCGGCAAACATGGCGTAGGGCAGGTTCTGGATGGGGAAGTCCGCGTGGCCATTGGCCGAGGCCAGCCAGCTGCGGGCGGCGGGATTGTGGGTGTGGTTGATTGTGTTCATGCGGCGGCCATCAATTTGTCATCAAAAATTGCTACGGCGCGGGTCCAGCCGGCCGATGCGCCCCGAATTTTGTGCGGGAAGCAGGAAATGTAGAAACCGGTGGGTGGCAAGACCTCCAGATTGTGCAATTTTTCAAGGTGGCAATAACCGATGTCACGCCCGGCCTTGTGGCCTTCCCAGATCAGCGAAGCATCATGCGTCTCGCCATACTTTTTGGCAGTGTGCACAAAGGGCGCGTCCCAGCTCCAGGCGTCGGTGCCGGTCAGGCGGATGCCGCGCTCCAACAGGTACATGGTGGCTTCGTAACCCATGCCGCAGCCGCTGCTCACATAGTCGGCGCTACCATAACGTTTGCCGGCACGGGTGTTGACCACCACAATTTCGAGCGGCGACAGGCTGTGGTCAATGCGCGTGAGTTCGGCTTCCACATCGGCGGCAGTCACCACATAACCATCGGCGAAACCCGTGAAGTCGAGCTTCACGCCGGGTTGGAAACACCACTCCAGCGGCACCTCGTGGATGGCAATGGCGGGCTTCTTGTCGCCCAGCGCCTTGTCCATGGTGCTATGAAAGTGGTAGGGTGCATCCAAGTGCGTGCCGTTGTGGGTGGACAGGCTTACGGTTTCCACCGCCCAGCCTTCGCCGTCCGGCAGGTCGCCTTTTTGCAGGCCGGGAAAGAACGACGCAATCTGCTCGGTTGTGCTTTCGTGGGTGAAGTACTGGATTTTTGGCGCGAAGGCGGGCGGGTCGCTCAGGACATCGTTTTCCAGAAAGATTGACAGGTCAACAAATTTACGCGGCATGGTTCAACTCCAATAAAAAAGCAAGACTGAAAAAGCTCAAGGTCGTTGCCACTTGAGAAAGCGGCCTTCCACAGCGGCCAGCAGGGTGTTGCTGATAAAACCAATGGCGCCCAGCAGGGCCACACCGGCAAACAGTTCGCTGGCCCTGAAGGATCGCGCCGCCAGCAAAATGGCCTGGCCCAGGCCCGGCTGCGAGGCGATCATTTCACCGACCACGGTGACGATCAGCGCCACCGTGAGTGACAGGCGCATGCCGGCCAGAATGTCCGGCATGGCGTTGGGCAGGCCGATCTTGAAGACAAAATCCATGGCCGACAGCTGCAGGCCGGCCGACACTTCGCGCAGGCGCACATGCACCTGGGCCAGCCCCAGCACGGTGGCCAGCAGCACCGGCCACATGGCGCCAAACCCGACCACCGCCAGCACCATGTTGGACGACAGGCCAAAGATGGAAATGGCCAGCGGCATCACGGCCGATGCGGGCAGTGGCCGCACAAACTCGAGCGTGGGGCCAATCCAGGCCCGGGCCGTGGCGGATGAGCCAATCAGCGCACCCAGGCCCACGCCCAGTATGGACGCCAGCAGCCAGCCCATCACCATGCGGTAAACCGTGGCACCGGTGAAGTTGACCAGCTCGCCGCCGGACAGGCCCTCGACCAGGGACGCGGCGGTGGCCTCGGGCGTCGGCAGGAACACCTTGCTGACCCACTGCAAGTGGCTGGCCAGCCACCACAGCACGATGATGAGGACCAGCAGGCCGACTGATTCGAGCATGGCGCGCATCGGCAGGCGGAACGGGGACTTCATGGTTTTGCTCCCCGCGGCAGGACTTCGCCCATGCGCACGGCGACGCGCTGCTGCAGCGCCAATGCCGCGGCATTGATCACGTAACCCACCACGCCGATCCAGAACAGCCAGGCCAGCATCAACTCCGGCGCCATGCTCTGCTGCGAAATGATGAGCGCATAACCCATGCCGCTCGGGTTGGCGGCGATTTCAACGGTGACGGCGACCACCAGGGCAATGGCGACACCGAGGCGCAGCGCCACAAACATGCGCGGCACGATGGCGGGCAGGATGATCTTGCCCACCCGCGCCAGCGGGCTCAAGCCCAGGGCGCGCGAGACTTCGAGCAGGCTGGGCTCGACCTGCTGTGCTGCCGCCTGTGTCAGGATCAGCAGGGGCCAGAAGGTCGCAAACGCCACCACGCTGATTTCAAGCCGGAAGCCGAAGCCGAAAATCAGCATGGACAGCGGTATGAGGGCCACTGAAGGAATCGGCCGCAACACCTCCACCGTCAAAAAAGCCGTCTGTGCGGCGCGCCGGGAGAGCCCCAGGGTGATGCCCAGAAACAAACCCGACAGGGCGCCGATCAGCAGACCCGCACTGGCGCAGCCCAGGGTAAAGGCAGTGGCCTGCAGGATAGAACCCTCGCCCGTGGACATCAAGGCGTGCCAGAAAGCCATGACTGCGGCGGTCGGTGGCGCCAGCGCGTCGCTGTCCTTGCCCACGGTGCGGGCGTACCACTCCAGGGCGCCCAGCAGCAGTGCGGGAAAGACAAAAGGACGGAGGAAGCACAGCATCTTAGTGGTGCCCTAGAAAGCCATACAACTCGCGGCGCAAACGCAGGAACTCGGGGTTTTCCTTGGTCAGCAACTGGTCGCGCGGGCGTGGAATCTTCACTTCCACCATGGCCGCCAGGCTGGGCTTGTCTTTTGTGGGGCCGGTGCGCAGGGCGATCACGCGGTCGCTCAGGTAAATCGCCTCTTCCAGATCGTGCGTCACAAACAGCACGGTGAGTCCCTGCTCGCGCACCAGGCGCGACACTTCATCTTGCAGGCTTTCGCGCGTCATGGCGTCCAGGGCGCCAAAGGGTTCGTCCATCATGATGATGTCCGGCTGCTGGGCCAGGCAGCGTGCAATCTGCACGCGTTGCTGCATGCCGCCAGAGAGCTGGATAGGGAACTTGTCGGCGTGGGCGGTCAAACCCACCGTCTGCAATACGGCCTGGATGCGCGCCGGGCGCTCGGCCTTGGCCACGCCGGCCGCCTCCAGCGCCAGGCTCACGTTGTTGGCCACCGTGCGCCAGGGCAACAGGGCGCGGCCATAGTCCTGGAACACAAAGGCAACCTCGCGCGAAGGCCGTGTGACTACCTCGCCATTGCGGCGCACACAGCCGCTGCTGGGCGCCACAAAACCGGCGGCCGCGCGCAGCAATGTGGTCTTGCCGCAGCCCGAGGGGCCGATGATGCAGACGAACTCGCCGCGGGAAACGGTGAACGAGATGGGCGACAAAATCTCGCGGCCCCCCAGGTGGACGCCCAGCGACTCGAAGGAAAGCAGTTCAGCGGTCATCGCACACGGTGTAGGTGATCAAATTGGCCATTTTCCCTCGTCGGCATTGTGTAGTATGCTATTAATTAAAGAGCAATCTACAGGTTTCACTTGATCAGCAGCTGCGCCACGTTGGGCGTGTTTTTCAGCATGTCCTGCTCTTTCATCAGGCCGACCCACCAGTTCAATTGTTTTTCGGTGACGACGGCGCCAGGCGGGGAAATCTGCATCTTGGCAGCGGCGGGTGCGGGTGTTTTCAGGTACTTGACTGCCAGCTCGCGCACGGCGGCATCGTTTTTGGGGTTGCTCACAAAGGCGGCGCCTTCCACCACGCCCTGGGCAAAGGCCTTGGCGGCTGCCGGGTTGGCCTTGACCCACTCGCGTGTGGCCACGTGGACGATGGTGGGCTGGCCTTCAGGCAAAAAGGTGGTGTAGTACGAGGCCACGTAGCCGGTGCCGGTTTCCAGGATGCGCGCCATGAACGGCCCGCCCGTCACGACGGCGTCAATCGAACCGCCGCGGATCAGGTCGGCATGTTGCGGGAACGGGGTCTCGATGAAATTGACTTTTCTCCAGTCCACGCCGTTGACTTTGAGCCACTGGCGGAAGGTCACGTGCAGCAGGGCGCCCAGGCCGGGCACGCCGACCTTCTTGCCGACGAAGTCCTGCGGTGTCTTGATGCCCGAGCCGGCCCGCGCCACCACGCCCAGCTCGGTATAGGTCTTGGACAAGACGCCGCCGCCGGCCAGCACGACCTGGTCCAGGCCGCCGTCCACCGATTGCAGGAACACCGAGGGTGTCGGGCCGCCGATCTGCAGCGAGCCCGACTGGATGGCCGCCGGAATGGTCGAGTTCAGCGGAATGAACTTGGGCTCCACCTCCAGGTTGCGTTTGGCGAAATAGCCGTGGTCCACGGCGGCCAGCACCGACAGGAAGTCGCCGACGGCGGTGTAACCAAAGACGGCCTTGGTGGTCTGGCTCCAGGCGGGCAAGGCCAGGCTGGCCGCTGCGGCCCCCAGCGTGGACAGTGCGATGCGGCGGTTCATGGACAGGGTTTTCATGGGGTGTCTCTCTTTGGGCTTGATTTGGGTTGATGAAGGGCAGGTGCGGGAAGGGGCAGGGCGGCGCGCAGGCCGCCCACGATGAAACGGGTCAGCAGGACAGCCGCAGCCGGGTCGCCCAGCTTGCTTTCGCCTTTGGACAGGCGTTCCACGCGCGTGTCGCTGATGTGGTGCAGCAGGGCGCCCAGTGAAAACTGGTAGGCCCACGCCACCTGGGCGCGCGAGGCCTGGGGCAGGGCCAGGTTCAACGCGGCTATGAAGGCCATGGCCAGGGGGTCAAAGTAGGCGCGCATCACGCGGTCGGTTTCGTCCTGCAGATGGTAAAGCTCGCGTGCCACCAACAGCGCGTAGTACTCGCCTTCGCTGCTGGCGCGCAGGCGCAATACCGGGCCCACAAAGGCGTCGATGATGCGCGGCAGGGTGTTTGCGTCCTTGGGGTCTATGTCCACGCTTTTCAGGGCCAGCAGGCGCTCTTCAATGGTGCTGTTCCAGTGCACGAAGATGGCGTGGAACAGCTCGTGTTTCGGGCCATAGTAATAACCCACCAGGGCCAGCGGAACATCGGCCTCTTCGGCAATCTGGCGGATTGTGACCGCGTGGTAGCCGCGCTGGGCAAACAGCTTTTCTGCTGCCAGCAGGATGTCGGCTTTGCGGTCCGGACGCGCGGGCGCAGCGCGGGCCACCCGTGCTGGGCGCGCAGTCTGCGCCGTGCGGGGCGTGGTGGCCTGTGCCGGATTTGTTGAGACGTCGCGAAGTTGCATGCCAGATATTAGACAAGCGTACAAAAATATTGAACATTCGTACAAACCCTAGGGAAAACCGCTGCGCAGACGTCAACACGGGGCATAAGTTGACAGCGTCAAACCGGCTCCTCCTACAGCGGGTTAGGGACAGGCATTCCAGAATGACGTCTGGGCAAACCTGCCCGGATTCACTGGAGTTTAGGTATGAAAAAAGTTCTCATCTCAGTCGCCATGGCCATCGCCTGTGGCACTGCGTTCGCCCAGACTGCGCAAAACAAGGGGGTTGACTCCTCGTCGCAGCCGGCCGCCGCCAAAAACGACGCAGCTCTGGACATGAAGACCGACAAACGCGCTGCCAACAAGCCCAATGCCTCGGTGAGCACCAATGCCGTGGCATCCAACCCCGAAACCAAAACGGCGCAAATGACCGACAACGACTTGGCTTTGCAGGCCAAGGTGGACGCGCGCAACGGCAAAATGCTGGCCGCGATGGACACCAATGGCGACGGCATGATCTCGCGCGCGGAATGGGATGCCTACCATGGCAAGACCTGGAAAGGCATGAAGCAGTCCAAGGGCATGGTGCGCCGTGAGGACATGGACATGGCGCTGAAAAGCGCTTATTGAGCGGCCGAATTTCGCCCGCCCCCGGTGCCGGACCGATTGCTGGCTTCGCAACGCGCCCTGCTGCAAACCCTGATACCCTACCTTGCGCGGCGTTGGCCTTTCATTCTAGAATGTCCTCTGGGCAAGTTCGCCCGAACCCTAAGGAGATCCATTTTGAAAAAAACTCTAGTCATAGCTGCTGTGGCGATTGCCTGCGCTGGCGCATACGCCCAAAACAAGGCCGTCGACTCGCCGCAGCCGGCCAACAGCTCCAAAACCGACGCGACCCTGGACATGAAGGCTGACAAGCGCGCCGCCGCCAAGCCCGGCGCCAAGATCGTGGAGAATGAACCGGCGTCGAATCCGGAGTCCAAACAGGCTGGCCGCAACAACGACGCCGCGCTGGACAGCAAGGTCAGCGCCCGCAACAAGAAGCTCATGGATGCCATCGATACGGATAAAGACGGCATGATCTCGCAGGCGGAATGGGATGCGTTCAACAAAAAGCGCTGGGAAGGCTTGAAACTGACCAATGGCATGGTGGCCCGCAAGGACATGAACAAGATTCTCGATGGTTATTGAACCCTGTGGGGTGGGTGATCGGTAGCGGGCGAAGGATTTGGTTTATTGCCCCATGGCACCGGCGTTCACCCCCCAGATCCGGCTTTACCAGAACTGGCTGCGCGATCAACGCAGCCAGTCTTTCGTTTCGTATGACGACTTGTGGCGCTGGTCGGTCACAGACCTGGACGCTTTTTGGCAAAGTCTGTGGGACTATTTTGACCTGCAGTCGCCGACGCCGCACAGCTCAGTTTTGAATCCGTCAAGTTCCGCTGCCCTTGCTGGCTGCCCGGACAAAGACCCCGCCGCCAATCCAACTGATTGCGGCAACGCCATTCCCAGAATGATTGACGCCAAGTGGTTCAGCGGCGCGCAATTCAACTACGCGCGCCAGGTGTTCCGCCATGTCGACGCCGCCCACGCGGCAGGCCTGAGCGCCATCATCAGCCACAACGAAAAAAGCCTGGGCAACGGCCCGCCGCGCGAGTTGGGCTGGCCGCAATTGCGCCAGCAGGTCGCCTCGCTCGCCCTGCACTTGCGCGCGCAAGGCGTGCAGCCGGGCGACCGCGTGGCCGCCTACCTGCCCAACATCCCCGAAGCCATGGTGGCGTTTTTGGCCACGGTGAGCCTCGGCGCGGTCTGGAGCATCTGCGCGCCCGACATGGGTGCCAATGCCGTGCTGGACCGCTTCAAACAAATCGAGCCCAAGGTGCTGATCGCCTGCGACGGCGTGACCTATGGCGGGCGCGACCTGGACCGGCTTGCCGTGGTCGCCGAGCTGTGCGCCGCCTTGCCCAGTGTCAGGCATCTGCTGGTCCACGACAACCTGGGGCTGGATCTGGACACTACTATATTTATAGCTGACTGCGCAATGCTGGCGAGGGCAACCGAACGAAATGACCAGCAAACCCAGGCATTTGAGCCGGTTTGGCTGCCATTTGACCATCCGCTGTGGATCGTCTATTCCAGCGGCACCACGGGCCTGCCCAAACCCATCGTGCACGGGCATGGCGGCACCGTGCTGGTGGCGCTTGCCTTGATGCGCCTGCACATGGACATCGGATGCAGTTATGAAGCCAATTCAAGGGGTGAACGCTACCACTGGTACAGCTCGACCGGCTGGGTGATGTGGAACATCCAGATGGGCGGTCTGTTGGGCGGCACCACCTGCTGCATTTTTGATGGCAACCCCGGCGGCCTGACGGTTGACGCCAGCGGCAACAAACTGGCCCCTGACTGGACTACGATGTGGCGCTTCGCCGCCGAACTGGGGGTCACATTTTTTGGCGCGGGCGCCGCGTTTTTCGCCAACTGTATGAAGGTCGGCGTGGATCTGGCCGCGCTGCCGGGCCTGAAGTCCATCCGGGCCTTGGGCACGACCGGCTCGCCGTTGAGCGAAGACGTGCAGACCTGGGGGACGGAACAGTTCAGAATACTTCAAAATGCCAAAGACACCGCCGCGCCGGGCCGCCCCAAGCAAGGCACGGCCCCGTCGGTGGGCAGGGAGCCACACGCAGTGGGCGAGCGTGGGGGCGACATCTGGTGGGCCAATATGTCGGGCGGCACAGACTTTGCCGGCGCCTTCATTGGCGGCAACCGCGAGCTGCCCCTGATCCCTGGCGAAATGCAATGTCGCCTGCTGGGCTGTGCCGTCGAGGCCTGGAACGAGCAGGGCGAACCCGTGATCAACGAAGTGGGCGAACTGGTCTGCACCCGGCCCATCCCGTCCATGCCGCTGTACTTCTGGGGCGACGAGGGCCACAAGCGTTACCTCTCAAGCTACTTCGTCATGTACCCCGGCAAAGACGGCCAATGCGCGCCCTGGCGCCATGGCGACTGGCTCAAGATCACGCCGCACGACGGCTACAGCGGCTGCATCATCTACGGCCGCAGCGACGCCACCATCAACCGCTACGGCCTGCGCATGGGCACCAGCGAGCTCTACAGCGCGGTCGAGGCCCTGCCCGAGGTGCTGGACAGCATGGTGGTGGACCTGGAGTACCTGGGCCGCGAAAGCTACATGCCGCTGTTCGTCGTATTGCGCGAAGGCGTGGCCTTTGACGACGGCGTGCGCAACAAATTGAACAACGCCATCAAGACCGCACTGTCGCCGCGCTTCGTGCCCAATGACATCTTTCTGGTGGCCGAAATCCCGCGCACCCTGTCCGGCAAAAAGCAGGAGCTGCCGATCAAGAAGCTGCTGCTGGGCCAGCCGATTGAGAAGGTCATCAACCGGGAGGCGATGGCCAATCCGGGGTGCCTGGATTGGTATGTGGCGTTTGCTGAAAGGTACGCAGCGCAGAGCACCAAGGCTAGCTGAGCCACTATTGATATCAGTAGCACCTGGTGCTAGATTAGCCCATGGGCTCAACACCAGCAGTTCGTATTTTCAAGACGGCGCGATTTTCGAAAGATATGACTAAAGGCAAATACAAAAGTGATGCCTTTGAGGCGATTCATACCTCGGTTGCGGCTTTGCGGCGGGTGGGCGCCATTGACACCGTCACCATGCGCAAATTTGATGCGCCGTGCCTGGCGACGCCAAGCATCTTGAAGCCCACCCAGATCAAACGCATCCGCGAAAGTGGCCGTGGTGAAAAAGCATGGGTTGGAAGTGTTGGCGTAACAGCCAGATCAGTCATGGCAACTCAATGCAAAACGTAGTTGTCCAAAGAAAAATTGCTACAAGGCTATGGGTGGCGAAGCCTACCGGAAAGCAACGGCTACTTTGGATCACGGTCGCAAAGGTACTGTACTTTGGTTCGGAAAGTGCGTGGGAGCGGACGGTCGGTCAATAACAAAAATTCCCAAGCGCCAGCTTGCCAGCATTTTCACGACTGCGCGTGATTCCGAACCATAACCGCACATCCGTTTCAGCAGGCCTGCCGCCACGTGTGCTCGGCCTCGTCCCAGGCGCCCAGCGCCTGGAGGTCGGGCACCCAGGCCAGACCGGACTTGGCGTCGGACGACGCGGCCTCGGGCGTTACCAACACGTCCAGCAGCGCAGGCCCCCCCGCACGAACGGCGGCCAGCGCACGCTGGATGGCGCCTTGAAGGTCTTCGGCGCGCTCGACGCGTTCACCGTGCAGGCCAAAGGCACGCGCCATCGCCGCGTGGTCAGCGAATTGCAGGCGCGTGCCCACCACCTGGCCGTGTGTCTCCTGCTGGTCTCGCACCTCAATCGCCCAACTGCCGTTGTTGGCCACGACGATCAGCACCGGCGCTTTGTGGCGCGCCGCAGTGTCGATTTCCATCGCGTTGAAGCCAAAAGCGCCGTCGCCCGTGGCCACCACCACCGTGCGGTCAGGGCAGGCCAGGCTGGCCGCCACGCCAAAGGGTGTGCCAATGCCGATGCAGCCCAGTGAGCCGGGGTCGAGGTAACTCGTGGCCGGCAGGCCCACGCGCGCAAAACTGAGGAAGTCACCGCCGTCTGCCACCAACACAGCATCACGCGGCAAGGCTTCGCGCAGGGCGGCCAGCAGCCGGTTGGGGTGCATCAAGCCGTCACTGCCCGCAGGGGCCTGGGCCATTGAGGTGGCCAACTTGTCAGCGCGCGCCAGGTGTTTGGCGCGGGTGCTGCGCGCCCATTCGATGTCAGTGGCCGCAGCACGATCGCCAGCGCGCGCCAAGATGGCCTCTAACGCTGCGGCGGGGCTGGCGTAGATCTCCGCCGCGCCGCGCCGGTTGTCGCGCAATTCGGCGGCGCAGTCAGCAATCCGCACGAACCGGGCCGCTCCAAAAACCGCTGGCGAGCCATAGGCCAGCTGGAAGTCCAGCCGCCGCCCAACGGTGACCACAACATCGGCCTCGCCCATCACCGAGCCGCGCATTGCCGCCACGACCGATGGATGTTCTTCGGGCACCAGGCCGCGACTCTCGCCCGTGTCCAGGTACAGCGCGTTCAGGCGCTCAAGCAGGCGCTGCAGCGGGCCCCCGGCAGCGCGCGCACCGCGACCCGATATGAACAGCGGGCGGCGTGCCGACCACAGCAGCTCCACCGCTTCATCGACGGCCGTAAGGTCAGGCAGCATCTGGCGGCGCGGCTTCGGCGCAAAAAACTCGGGAAGCTGCACCGCGCGCGAGACCTCTGCGCGCAGCGTGTCCACCGGGAAATCGAGGTACACAGGGCCCGGCTCGCCAGCGTGGCCGAGCGCGCGCGACACGGCCTCGTCCAGCTCCTGCAGCGCCAGGTCAGGCTCGCGCACGGTGCGGGCGTAGCGGGTCAGTGGCCGCACGAACTCTGTGTGCGCCATGTCTTGCAGGGCTCCACGGTTCTCCTGGGCGCGTGGTGGCGTGCCCGAGAGCACCAGCACCGGCGCCTTGGCAACATGGGCGTTGGCGATGCCCGTCATCGCGTTGGTCACACCCGGCCCGGCGGTGACGATCGCCACACCCAGGCCGCCAGTGAGTTCGGCGTGGGCGTGTGCCATGTAGACCGCCGCGCGTTCGTCGCGCACGTCAATGATGCGGATGCCCTCGGCGTGCAGCCGCATCCAGATCGGCATGATGTGGCCACCACACAGCCCGAATACGCGGTCAACGCCGTGCGCTTTGAGGAAACGCGCCACCACTGCGGCGGTGCATTGGTCGGAAACGGTGGATTTGCTCATGGTGTCGGCAGGAAGGTTTGAATAGGATGAGATAATGGTATTCTGAATTCAGAGTTCCAAAATCAGGGAAATCCCTAATTGAACTCTGAATTCAGAGTTCTAATATTTCGCGTTGTTTTGTCCTTGAAGGAGAGCTTTCATGAACCATCTGCTGACCGTGGCTGACGCCGTGGCGGCCCATGCCCGCCTGCAGCCGCACAAGATCGGCGCGCGCGATTCGCGACGCGCTCTCTCTTTTGCCCAGTGGCATGAACGCGCCAACCGGCTGGCCAATGGCCTGTTGGCGCTGGGCCTGGCCAAGGGCGACCGCGTGGCGCTGTTGGCCTACAACTGCGTTGAATGGATGGAGATCTATGCCGCTCTCGCCCGGGCTGGCCTGGTGGCTGTGCCGATCAATTTTCGACTCACACCACCGGAAATTGCTTACATCGCCACACACAGCGAAGCGCGCGCATTCATCGTGCAAGGAGAGCTGCAAGATCGCGTCGATGCAATCCGCCCCGAGCTGGCCCTCGTCCAAGAAGCCTACATCAGCATCGACCCTGTGCTTGCGCC
Source organism: Rhodoferax sp. (assembly GCA_031392945.1). Taxonomy (GTDB): domain Bacteria; phylum Pseudomonadota; class Gammaproteobacteria; order Burkholderiales; family Burkholderiaceae_C; genus JANYCG01. Next base: position 14,796 of record JANMVT010000205.1, read on the forward strand.
TGGCTGGCAGAACTACGAGGCGCTGATTGCAGCCGCCGCCAACGAGAGCCCCGCCGTGGAAGTGCGCCCTGCCGACCCCTGCGCGTTGATGTACACCTCGGGCACCACCGGTCGGCCCAAGGGTGCCATCCGCAGCCATGAAGGCAACACCCTGATCGCACTGGCCACGGCGGTGGAGATGGGCTTTACCCGCCAGGACACAGCACTTTTGGTGATGCCCATGTGTCACGCCAACTCCCTGTATTTCAGCCACACCTTCACGCACCTGGGCGCCACCTGCGTGATCGATGACAGCAAAAGTTTCAACCCCGAGGCCATGCTGGCCCTGCTAGCCAGCGAGAAGGTGACTTTTACCTCGCTGGTGCCGACGCACTACATCATGATGTTGGGCTTGCCCGACGCCACCAAGGCGAAGTACGACGTGAGCGCGGTCGAGAAACTGATGATCTCCTCCGCACCGGCGCGCAGGGACACCAAACTCGCGATCCTCGCCCACTTCCGCAACAGCCGACTCTATGAGCTGTACGGCTCCACGGAAGCGGGCTGGGTCACGCTGCTGCGCCCCGAGGAGCAAATCGACAAATTGGGCTCAGTGGGCCGCGAATGGGCAGGCTCAGGCGCCATCCGGCTGCTGGACGCCGACGGGCGCGAGGTGCCAGACGGCGAGGTCGGTGAACTGCACTCGCGCACGCCGTATGCGTTCGACGGCTACTGGAAAAATCCGGAAAAAACAGCCGAGTGTTTCCGTGGCGACTGGTGTTCGGTCGGGGACATGGCGCGCCGCGACGCAAATGGCTACATCACCCTGGTGGATCGCAAGAGCAACATGATCATCAGCGGTGGCGAAAACGTCTACCCCTCGGAGGTTGAAAGCATCTTGGGCGCGCACCCGAAGATCAAAGAGGTGGCCGTGATCGGCGTGCCGCACGACAAGTGGGGCGAGTCTGTGCAGGCGGTCGTTGTTGTTCACGCAGGGCAACAAGTCGCCGCTGCCGAATTGCTGGACTGGTGCCGCAGCCGCATGGCCGGCTTCAAACGGCCACAGGCGGTCGTCTTCATGGCCGACGCCGACATGCCGCGCACGGCTACCGGCAAAATCTTGCACCGTGTGTTGCGCGACCAAATGGGCGCGCAGGCCCTGAACTGACGCGTGCTTCATAACTTGCAGCACGCTTGGGATCGCACCGTCAACGACAACGCCAAAATGACTGCCTTGCCTTTTGCATAACCCCTGCCCACAAACCGCACTCCAAGTATGAAAGCCCTGGCCACCCAGCCCAACCTCGTGGATCAAGTCCGCGACGCCGTGCTCGGCGAGGTCACCTCCGGCAGGCTGGCGCCGGGCGAGCGCATCATCCAGGAGCAAATCGCGCATACGCTGGGCGTATCACGTCAGCCGGTGCAGCAGGCGCTGCTGCTGCTGCGCAATCAGGGCGTGCTGCAGGATGCACCAGGCCGCGGCTTGATCGTTGCGTCGTTGGATGCGGAGCACGTGCGTCACATGTACGACCTGCGCGCCGTGATCGAGGGCCTGGCTTGCCGCCGTGCGGCCGAGACCAATGCCGAGCGCGCCGCCAAGCTGGGTCCGGCCCTGCTTGAGACCGGGCGCAAGGCCGTGGCGGCAGGTTCGGTGGTGAAGATGATCGCGGCGGACATCCGATTCCACGAGTTCATCCTGGCCCTCTCAGGCAACCCGCTGGTGGCGCCCGCGCTGGCGCCGTATCTCAACTACACCCAGCGCGTGATGGGCGAGGTATTGATCCAAGACGAAGAGCCGCGCGATATCTGGGACCAACACGCCCGCATCCTCGACGCGATCTGCCGCCAGGATGCAACCGCAGCCGAGTCGCTGATCCGCCAGCACATCACGCAGGCGGCCGGATTCATGGTGTCGAGATTGCAGGGCGGGCCGACGCGCGCCACTGTGTAGCGACAAAATTTCAGGCCGCTTTTTTCAACGGCGAGGCTGGCGCAAACATGGCTTCCATCTCGCGGCGCACTTTGTAAGCATCGGTTGCGGTGTCCATGGCCACATCGGCCCAGCTCAGGCTCTGGCCTTTTTCCACAGGTCGAATCACTTTGACTTGATGCGCCAGGCCCAAGGGCAAGCCGCCCATCTTCATCGACGTGTCAGCAGGCAGCAACTTGCCCCACACGGTGTAGCCGCCTTCGCCGTCCAGCATGTCGCCGGGTTTCAAGTCTTTCTTGGCGGTGGCGACAACGTCGGCATTCCAGCAGGTGGCCACACCCGTGGGTTCACCGCGCAGAGCGACGGATGCGACTGAAACGCCGACCTCCAGGCCAATCAAGTGCCAGCGCTTGTACAGCGTGAAATAGCGACCGCTCGGGTCGGTGTGGGCGTTGTACTCTTCAAAACAGTTCTTGATGTAATCGGTCTCGGCCTCGACCGTGACCCACACACCCATGCGGATGTCATAGGGGATCTTGCGGCCATTGGTTTCGAGTGACGAGATGACTTCGACCATGCCCTTGCGCTCCAGCACGCCGCCCTCGGAAATGGGGCGCGTTACGTAGGGAATGTCTTCCACACTGGCGGGCGGGTAGAGCAGGCCATTGCTCGGCACGGTGAGGCCGGTGGCGTTGGCGACGGCAGTGGATTCAATGCTGGGTTTGGAGCCATCCAGAAAGCTGTTGAACATCTTGGGGTTGAGCCCGCCGCGCTCAGCTTGCTCGGGCGTCAGGCCATAATTGCCCCAGACCGTGTCGGGCGTGGACTCGCAAAAATGCGGCAGCCATTTGTGGCCCCGGCCGGCGGCGACCACCGGAAAGCCGCAGGTGCGTGCCCAGTCCACCAGGTCGCAAATCAGCGCGGGCTGGTCGCCAAAGGCCAGCGAATACACCACTCCGGCTTCTTGCGCCTTGCGCGCCAGTAGCGGTCCACAAAACGCGTCGGCTTCGACCGTGACGTTGACCACATGTTTGCCGTGCTTGAACGCCAGCAGGCAATGCTCGACGGCGGCCACCGGGTTGCCCGTGCACTCGACGATGATGTCGATTTGCGGGTTGGTCACCACCGCCTGCCAGTCGTCGGTGATCCATGTCGATCCTGTTTTAATAGCAGACTGTGCAGATTCGGCGAGGGCAGAGGTCATATTCCACCCCACACGGGCGAGGTTGGTGCGGGCCGCAGCGGGGTTCAGGTCGGCAATCGCCACCAGATGCACACCTGGCGTGCGCGGGATTTGCGCGAGGTACATCGAGCCGAATTTGCCCGCGCCAATCAGGCCGATGCGCACCGGCTTGTTGTCAGCGGCGCGCTGCTGGAGTTGGGTGTAAAGACTCATGCCGTCTCCACTGCGGGCTCAATCACGTCCATCGAGGTCTGCATGGCGGTGGCCGGCACGCCGTTTTTCCAGGGCAAATCGACCGGGTAGTCCTTCACCAGGCAGTCATCGGGCAGGCAGGTGATGGGCGTGAAGTCGCGGTGGGCGATGTACTCGGGGCGCTTGTGGCGGCGGATGTGGTTGCTGACGGCACACAGGCTCAGGTAAACGGCGACGCGGTTGAAGGGCGACAGGTTGGCACCGGACGCATGGACCAGGCAGGAGTGGAACAGGATCATCGAGCCGGCCGGGCCTTTGGGGCTGACGATGCCTCCATCTTTGCCACCCGCCCGCTGCACCAGCTGGCGGATCAAGTCATTGCTGACCGTCCACAGCGGGTAGCTGGTGGTGGTCAGGTCATGTCTGGCATCGACCACGCCTTTTTTGTGGCTGCCGGGGATGAACATCAGGGGGCCGTTGAACTCGTTCACATCGTCCAGAAAAATCGCGATGTTCATGGCGCGCTCGGTCGGCATCAGGTCGTCATTGAGCCAGGTGCCGTAATCCTGGTGCCACTGCCAGACGTCGCCCTCAAACGCCATCTTGCCGTTGATCTTGAACTGGTGCATGTAGAGCGCTTCGCCGAGCAAATCTTCCACCGGTTCAATCATGCGCGGGTGGCGCGCCAGCCGCGCAAAGGGCTCGCTGTACATGTGGGCGGCAAAGTTGGTGCGCACCGCCTCTTTGCCCTTTTCGCGCACGTTGTAGTCTTCGTGGCGCTCGTAAAGCTCGGGCACGGCGTCATTGAGCTTCTGAGTTTCTGCGGCGGTGAACAGGCCGGGGAAAAACAGGTAACCGTCGCGGTCGAACTGGACTTTTTGCTCGGGGGTGAGTTTCATGGGTGGGTCCTTTAGTGTCGGCAATCAATTTTGAAGCTTACACCTTTTTAATGGGCTTGCCGTTCCAGAACTGCACAATAGCGCAGGGTCTGCCTGTCGCGGGCTTGAGCGTCAATCGAAAATCAAAAGGAGACAGTGACATGAGTTGCCAGTTGCCATTTCCCTCTCAACCCGTGCCCAGGCCCCGCGTTTGGGTTGCCATGGGAATCGCCGCGCTGCTGGGTGCCTGCGCCAGCATCAACCAGGATCCGGTGGCACAGCCTGTGATTGGCGCCAAAACCAAAGGCATTCTCAATATTGATGGCCTGCAATTCAAGGACTCGAACGGCAACGGCAGGCTCGACCCCTACGAGGACTGGCGCCTGCCCGTTGATGAGCATGTGAGCGATCTGGTGGCCAGGATGGGCCTGGAGGAAAAGGCCGGGATGATGCTGATCGAGACGCTGAATGCGGGTTGCGGCGGCACCGTGTCTCCAACAGCGGTCAATTTCATCGACTCACAGAAGATGACGCGCTTCATTCTTCGCAACCTGGTCAAGGGTACCAGCGACAAGTGTGATGGCAGCGTGCCACCCGGTCGCAGCGGCAATGCCGTTACGCCTCTGCAAATGGCTGAGTTCACGAACGCGATTCAGGCCATGGCGGAAGCCAAGCCCCTGGGCATCCCGGTGCAGTTCAAGGACAACGCGCGCAATCACTACGAGACCGACCCGCGCTTCGGCATATCGGCCGGTGCCGGTGCTTTCACCGAATTCCTCAAGGAGGCGGGCATCGCTGCGGCGGTGCTTGGCACGGGCGACATGTCGCCGGTCAAGCGGCTTACCGAGGTGATGGGCCAGGAATGGAACGCGATTGGCCTGCGTGGCATGTACGGCTACATGGCCGATCTGGCCACCGAGCCGCGCTGGTACCGCGTGCAGGAGACCTTTTCCGAAGACGCCGACCTCAACGCCCGCATCATGACGGCGCTGGTGGAAGGCCTGCAGGGCGGCCCGGTCAACCCCAGGTCTACGGTGGGCTATGTGAACTCGGACACCGGCATCATCAATGCCCGTGCCTGGGGCCTGGAAGGCAAAACGGTCCCCGAGCGTGTGGCCGCTGCTGTCAATGGCGGCACGGACATACTGTCTGGCTTCAGCACCAACAAGACCATCACGGACCTCGTGGCGGCAAACCTGATCAGCGAAGCCCGTGTCACCGAGGCCGCCAAACGCCTGGTTGCCGAGCAGTTCAAGCTCGGCTTGTTTGAAAACCCGTATGTCGATGCCAGCAGGGCCACCGGCATCATTGGCAGTGACGCCCACCGCGCCACGGGGTTTGAAGTCCAGAAACAGCACGGCGCCCCGGCGTTCAGGTATCAGAATGTCACTGGCAGGCCGCTTTGGCAGCTGGTGGCGGCAGCGTCGGCCAGCTTCTGCGCTGCTACGCCGTCGGCGATGGTGGTTTTGAATGGCGCGCCGGATTG
>JANMVT010000218.1:0-41698 GCA_031392945.1 Rhodoferax sp.
CCACTGGGCAGGGCGTCGTCGGGCGGGGTCATGGTGGGCTTTCGGAGGCGGAGGCCAGGGTTGCGGCGGGTGGCCGAACGTCGGCGCTAGGATACCAACAGGCCTGGCCGTGCTGTTCGTCGATCAGCACCGGGATCAAACTCGACTTGCCGCAGGGCCCGCCGATGCAGCGGCCGTCAGCCGGCTCATAAGTGGCGCCATGGATGGCGCAGACGATCCAGCGCCGGTCATGGTCGAGAAACTCACCCGGCTGCCAATCCATCTCCACCGGCACATGGGCGCAGCGGTTGACGTAGGCCACCAGCCGGCCCCCGAAGCGCAGCGCAAAGGCCCGCGCCGGCTGGCCCCACAGGCGCACATCGAACAGCACCGCCTTGCCGCGCTCGACCAGCGAGTCGGACGCGCACAGCGGCTGGGCCGGGCCCCGGGCGGACAAGTGGCGCTCAGGCATGCTGCAGCAGCCAGGCCTCTAGATCAGCGGTGGAATGCGCCACATGCAAGGGCGCCAGGGCGCTGAGGGCCTCGGCCTGGTGGGCGCCAAAGCTCACGCCCACGCTGGCGGTGCCGGCATTGATCGCCAACTGCAGGTCGTGGCTGGTGTCGCCGATCATCAGGGTGCGGGCGGGGTCGGCGCCAAACTCGCGCATCAGTTGCTGCAGCATCAGCGGATTGGGTTTGCCGGCGGTCTCGTCGGCGGTGCGGGTGGCGTCAAACACGCCCAAGAGTCGCACGTCGTGCAAGGCCTCGTCCAGGCCTTTGCGGCTCTTGCCGGTGGCCACCGTCAATATATGCTGGCGCGATTTCAGGTCCGCCAGCATCGCCAGCACGCCGTCAAACAGGCTGATGTCATGCTGGCGCGCCAGGTAGTGATGCCGGTAGCGCGCGCCGAGCTCCGGGTACTTTTCAGGCGGCACGTCAGGCGCGGCATGGGCCAGGGCCGGGATGAGCGCCATGCCGATGACGTAAGACGCCGCCTCGTCAGACGGCGTCGCTCCGCCCACATCGCGCACTGCCTGCTGGATGCACTTGGTGATGATGGCGGTGGAGTCGAACAAGGTGCCGTCCCAGTCGAAGGCGATCAGGTCGTAATTTCGGGAGGGATTCAGCGCGACGGCCGGCGGAATGTTTCTGGCGCCTGCGCCGGCTGGCTGTTCAGGTTTTGGGATCATGGCTTATGACATTGGGATGGGATGCAAAAGAATCAAGCTCTTGCGGCAAATCGGCGAGCAGCTCATGGCGCCCGCCGGTCGCCGGATGGTTGAACTGCAGCCGCCAGGCATGCAGGAACATGCGCTTCAAGCCCTGCTTTTGCAGGGCCTTGTTGCGCTCAAAGTCACCGTACTTGTCGTCGCCTGCGATGGGGAAACCTTCGCTGGCCAGGTGCACGCGGATTTGGTGGGTGCGGCCGGTTTTGATCGTCACTTCGAGCAGGCTGAACTTTTGGCCGGACAGCGCCAGCCGTTGCGCGACTTTCACCAAGGTCACTGACTTCATGCCTTCCGGATCGTCTTTGGTCGTCACTTTGACGCGCCGCTCGCCCTCCAGGCCGTCTTTTGCGGGCAGCAGGAATTTGACCAGGGGTTTGTCCAGCACCTTCTTGCTGGCAGGCCAGTCGCCGACCACCAGGGCCAGATAGGTTTTGCCGGTTTCACGCTCGCGAAACTGGTCCTGAAGATGGGTCAGCGCCGAGCGTTTTTTGGCGATCAGCAAGATGCCGCTGGTCTCGCGGTCCAGCCGATGCACCAATTCCAGAAATTTGGCCTGTGGCCGTGCCCGGCGCAATTGCTCGATCACGCCAAAACTCACGCCGCTGCCGCCGTGCACCGCCACACCGGCCGGTTTGTCGATGGCGATCAGGTGCTCGTCTTCAAACACGACGGCAAATTCCCGGGGTGGGGCGGGGTTGTCGAGTTTTTCGGCGACCCGCTCTGAAATCCGCACCGGCGGCAGGCGCACCAGGTCGCCGGCCTGCACCCGGGTATCGGCCTGGGCGCGGCCCTTGTTCACGCGCACTTCGCCGCTGCGGATGATGCGGTAGACGTGGGTCTTGGGTACACCCTTCAAGTGGCGCATCAGGAAATTGTCCAGCCGCTGGCCGGTGGAATCTTCATCCACCGCGATGGATTTCACTTGCGGCGCTGCTGAATCAGCCCGGCCAGGCAAGGCATCTGGCGGGCGAAAAGATGCGGGCAGTGGGGTCATCAGATTGACCCCTATAATGTGTTTCACTAGCGTTGCGCTGTAAGTAGTTGATTTAACAGGATTTGACTTCAGAACGAACTGGAGTTTAGTCCACCGTCCACTAACAGCCACGCTGGCCCCCCGTCGATGTCGCCGCCGGATTTGCACACAGACCGCTGGCCAAATGCCTGTGGTGGTCTGCAAATCAGGCGGACGAGTTGGCGCATTGAACAATTGAAACGGAATTACAAGCTGGCAGTTCTATCGGACTGCCGGCGGATTGAAGCGAGATGTTTGTGTTGATCGGCCTGGTTCAATATTGCCTGCGGTGCGTTTTCGCCCCGCTGCAAGGCATGAATCGGCCTGCAAGCCGCACCAGGCAAGCGCAGCCAGCTATTTTACCAATAGCTCTTAGAAACCCACAGCCCCTCGCTCCCCTCCACGCGCCAACACGGCGGCTCACTATTTGAGTCGCAGTTCGACGGCAATTTTCCTCCTCGGTTCAAAGCGTCAGTTCAGGCATCGACATCGTTGTAGATGGCTCGCCATGAGCATGTCAGCCGCGTCGAAAGACGTGGCATTGAAGAACTGAAAGAGGAGATGCAACCATGAAACGGATGCTGATTAACGCCACACAGGCTGAAGAACGCCGCCTGGCGATTGTTGACGGGCAAAAACTGCTCGATTACGAAATTGAGATTGAAGGGCGCGAACAGCGCAAGGGCAACATCTACAAGGCCGTGGTGACGCGGGTTGAGCCCTCGCTGGAAGCCTGTTTTGTCGACTACGGCGAAGACCGCCACGGCTTTTTGCCGTTCAAGGAAATCTCCAAGCAGTATTTCCAGCAAGGTGTTTCAGTCAGCCAGGCGCGCATTCAGGATGCGATCCGCGAAGGCCAGGAAATGCTGGTGCAGGTCGAAAAAGAAGAGCGCGGCAACAAAGGCGCGGCGCTGACCACATTCGTGTCGCTGGCGGGCCGTTACGTGGTGCTGATGCCCAACAACCCGCGTGGCGGTGGCGTCAGCCGCCGCATTGAAGGCGAAGACCGCGCCGATTTGAAAGAAGCGCTGGACCAGCTCGAATACCCCAATGGCATGAGCATCATCGCCCGCACGGCGGGCATTGGCCGCGCTGCGCCCGAGCTGCAATGGGACTTGAACTACCTGCTCAAACTGTGGTCAGCCATTGACGGCGCGGCCAAGGGCGGCAAGGGCGCCTACCTGATTTACCAGGAATCGTCGTTGGTGATTCGCGCCATCCGCGATTACTTCAACCACGACATTGGCGACATCCTGATCGACACCGACGACGTGTACGACCAGGCGCAGCAGTTCATGGCCCATGTGATGCCCGAACACGCTGCCCGCGTCAAACGCTACCGCGACGACGCGCCGCTGTTCAGCCGCTTCCAGATTGAGCATCAGATCGAATCCGCCTACGCCCGCACGGTGACCCTGCCCAGCGGCGGCGCAATCGTGATTGACCACACCGAAGCGCTGGTCAGCGTCGACGTGAACTCGGCGCGCTCCATCCGTGGTGGCGACATTGAGGAAACCGCGACCCGCACCAACCTGGAAGCTGCCGAAGAGGTAGCCCGCCAGATGCGCCTGCGCGACTTGGGCGGCCTGATCGTGATCGACTTCATCGACATGGAAGAAAGCCGCAACCGCCGCGACGTTGAAAACCGCCTGCGCGATGCGCTTCGGCAAGACCGCGCACGGGTGCAATTTGGCACCATCAGCAAATTCGGTTTGATGGAAATGAGTCGGCAAAGGCTCAGGCCCGCGCTGTCTGAAGGCGCGTCGATTCCCTGCCCGCGTTGCGGCGGCTCTGGCCACATCCGCGACACCGAATCCAGCGCACTGCAAATTCTTCGCATCATCCAGGAAGAGTCTTTGAAAGACAGCACAGCTTCGGTGCTGTGCCAGGTGCCGGTCGATGTCGCCTCGTTTTTGCTGAATGAAAAACGCTCCGAGATCGCCAAGATCGAGCTCAAGCAGCGCATCAACGTGCTGCTGGTGCCCAACAAGACGCTGGAAACGCCCAACTACAAACTGGAACGCCTGAAACACGACGACCCGCGTCTGGACAACATCGAAGCCAGCTACAAGTTGGCCGACGAGATGGAAGACCCAACCGGTGTCACGCGCCGTTCGCAGGAGCCAACCAACAAGCAGACGCCCATCATCAAGGGCGTGCTGCCGGATGCGCCAGCGCCTGTCTCGGTGCCCAAGCCTGAACCCGTCAAACCGCACGCGGCAGCGCCACGCCCGGTGCACAAACCCGCGCCCGTCGCTGTGGCCCCGGCGGAAACCGGTTTCTTTGGCTGGATCAAAAACCTGTTCGGGACAGCGCCTGCCGCGCCGGTTGCCAGCGCCGCGCCAAAAGCTGGCCCGGACGGCAAACCCACCCCCGGCGGCAATGACCGCAATCCGCGTGACGGCGCACGCCGTGAAGGCGGACGTGAAGGTCCACGCGAGGGTGGCCGTGACGGCCGCCCGGAAGGCCGTGACGGCCAGCGCCCCGAGAGCGCTCGTGACGGCGGGCGTGGCGGCAGAGGCGGACGCGGGGGACGCAATGAGCGTGGTGACCGCGGTCCCAGGGCTGATCGCGGCGAACGCCCGAATCAAACCCAGCAAGGCCAGCCAGGCCAGCAACGCGAGCGTTTTGACGCCGAAGGCAAGCCCATGGCCATGGAAGCCGCCGGTGTGGCCCTGCCCAATGGCCATGCCACTGGCCAGGACGCACCGCGCGAACCCAGAGAGCCAAGGCCGGATCGCGGCCCGCGCAATGCCGAACGCGGCGAGCGCCCGGAACAGGGTGAACGCCCAGAGCGTGGCGGCAGGGGCCGTGGCGCCGACCGTGACCGCAATGGCGAACGCGGCGCCGAACGCATTGAGGGCCAGGTGCCAGGCGAAGGCCGGCCCGACGAAGCCCAGGGCGAAACGCGTCCTGATGCACGTCCCGAGGCGCGTGAACCGCGTGAACCACGTGAAGGCGGCCGCGAGGGTGGCCGTGAAGGCGGTCGCAATGCAGGCCGCAACGAGCGCCGCCCGCGCAACAACGAGCCTCGGCCCGACGACGCGAACCGCCCAGTCAACACCCTGGCCGAATCCGCTGACCAGGGCCAGATCCCACAGCGGTCAGGCGACGCCGAAAGCGCTGGCCCCGACGGCATTGGTGATGGTGCAGACCCGTCCCAGGGCCGCGAGAAGCGCAGCCGCGACCGTTATGGCCGCGAGCGCGGGCCGCGTGGCGACCGGGGTGATCGCCCTGACCAGGCTGACCGCAGCGAACGTCCGCCACGCGACGCCCAGCAACCGCTGGACGGTTTCGCCGCCGCCGATGCGGGGTCGAATGGCTCGTCAGCCCCCGTGGAACAAGCCACATCTGCGTCTCTTTATGTAGCAGATGCGCGCCCGGCGCCAGTCCCCGCTGCGCCAGTAGCTGCCGTGCAGGAAGCGCCCAAGGCGGCACCCGCTGCAGCGCTGCAGGGCTTGCCCAAAGTGCAAAGCTTCGCGCTGCCGGTCGAAACCCTGGTGCAAGTGGCGCAAGGCACGGGCCTGTCCTGGGTCAATTCCGACCCGGCCAAGATTGCAGCCGTGCAGGCCGCCATCGCGGCGGAAGCCAAACCGATCCACGTGCCGCGTGAGCGCCCCGTACCGCTTCAAACTGACAGTGCGCCCCTGGTGCTGGTGGAGACCAAACGCGACCTGCGCAACCTGAAGCTGCCATTCGAAGAAACCCAGCCATGACCGACTTTGCCCAGAGCCCGCGTCTGCCCGACCCGGCCATCGTCAGCCTTGACCCGTCGTTTGAGCGTTACCGCCTGGCGCTGGCCAAGGTTGAGCGCCTGGCCCACGGCATGCGCTGGTCGGAGGGGCCGGTGTGGCTGGGCGACACGCGCCAGCTGGTGTGGAGCGACGTGCCCGGCAACTGCATGCACAAATGGGACGAAGAAACCGGCGTGGCCAGCGTGTTCCGCAAGCCGTCCAACATGGGCAACGGCAACACGCGTGACCGCCAGGGCCGCATCGTGACCTGCGAGCACCTGACGCGGCGCGTGACGCGCACTGAAGCTGATGGCCGCATCACCGTGCTGGCCGATTCGTTTGAAGGCAAACGGCTCAACTCGCCCAACGACATCGTGGTGAAGTCTGATGATTCGATCTGGTTCACCGACCCCTTCTTCGGCATCACCGGGTTTTACGAGGGCGAAAAGGCCGAGCCGCAACTGCCCTTCAACGTCTACCGCATCGATGCCGATGGCTCGGTCAGCGTGGCCGCAGAGGGCATCAACCAGCCTAATGGCCTGGCGTTTTCACCGGACGAATCGATTTTGTACATCGTTGAGTCACGTTCCAGTCCGCGCAAAATTCTGGCCTGTGACGTGATTGACGGACGCACCCTGGCGAACCGCCGCGACTTCATCGACGCCGGCCCCAAAGGCACGCCCGACGGTTTTCGGGTGGATGTGGACGGCAACCTGTGGTGCGGCTGGGGCATGGGCGAAGCCGGCCTGGACGGCGTGCACGTCTTCAACAAAAACGGCAAACCGATCGGCCGCATCGACCTGACTGAGCGCTGCGCCAATGTGTGTTTTGGCGGCGTGCACCGCAACCGCCTGTTCATGGCGGCCAGCACCTCGCTATATTCGCTTTATGTGAACACGCAGGGTGTGGGGTACGTCTGAGTCACCGATTGCCCTCGTGCAATATAGATAGCTTGCTACTTAAAAGATAGCAAATTCCAATCCCAAACCGGTCAGATCACGCGCACGCGGATGACGTGCTCAACCGCCTCAATCGCGGCAACGACGTCGGCGCCGGGTTTGTTTTCAACATCGATGATGTTGAAGGCCAGTTCGCCCCGGCTCTTGTTGATCATGTCGATCACATTGACGTGTCTGTCGGCCAGCACCGACAGCACATGGCCCAGCACGCCCGAGACGTTGTCGTTGGAAAACGTGATGCGTGTGGTGCCTGCCGTGCGGCCCATGCTGATGGCGGGGAAGTTGACCGAGTTCACTATATTGCCGTGTTCCAGGTAGTTCATCAACTCGTCGGCCGCCATCACGGCGCAGTTTTCTTCTGACTCTTCGGTGCTGGCGCCGATGTGCGGCATGGCGATGACCTTGGCATGGCCCAGCATGGCCGGCTCGGGGAAGTCGCAGACATATTTGCCCAGCTTGCCGCTCTCAAGGTTACGCAACACTGCGGCCGAATCGACAATTGTTTCGCGCGCAAAGTTGAGCAGCACGGCGCCCGGTTTCATCGATGCCAACGCAGCTTCGTTGATCATGTGTTTGGTGGCATCCATGGCCGGTACGTGCAGGCTGATGTAGTCTGCACGCGCCAGCAGGGACTGCAGATTTTCGGCGCGTTGCACTTCGTTGGACAGGCGCCAGGCCGCGTCAATCGACAGCGCCGGGTCAAAGCCCACCACCTTCATGCCCATGCCCAGGGCCATATCGGCCACCATGGAGCCAATCGCGCCCAGACCAACGATGCCCAGGGTCTTGCCCTTGATTTCACCACCGGCAAAGCGGGATTTTTCTTTTTCCAGCAAGGCCGCCATGGCCGCCGCGTCGCTCATGTCTGTGAGTGAATTGACGTAAGCCATGCCCGGCAGAATGCCGCGCGTGGCCAGCAGCATGCCGGCCATCACCAACTCTTTGACCGCATTGGCGTTGGCACCGGGCGTGTTGAACACCACAACGCCCAGCTTGCTGTAATCCGCAATCGGCACATTGTTGGTCCCTGCCCCCGCGCGCGCTACGGCCAGCAAGGACTTGGGCACCTCCACACCTTGCAGCTTCTGGCTGCGCAACAAAAACGCGTCCGGGCTGCCGATGTCACTGCCGACCTCGTAGGACTGGCGCGGAAAACGGTCCAGCCCCTTGACGGAGATCTGGTTGTAGGTTCTGACTTTGTACATGCTATTGAGTTAGTAGCTAACTATTGTTATGGGACGGTGGCAAAGTGCCAATTATGTTGACGTCACCTGCTGGTAAGCCCAGGCCAGCCAGGGCATCAGCGCCTGCAGGTCAGACTGCTCCACGGTTGCGCCACACCAGATGCGCAGCCCGGCGGGTGCATCTTTGTAAGCGCCAATGTCAAACGCCACACCTTCCGCATCCAGCAGCTTGACCATTTTCTTAACCTGGTCTTCCGTCGCCTTCACGGTCAGGCAGACGCTGGTGTTGGAGCGCGTGGCCTTGGTTTTGGCCAGGAAAGAAATCCAGTCATTGGTCGCTACAAAATCTTCAATCACCTTGAGGTTGGCTTCACTTCTTTGAACCGTGCCTTTGACGCCGCCAATGCTCTCGGCCCACTTCAACGCGTCCAGGTAGTCCGCCACGCACAACATCGACGGCGTGTTGATGGTCTCGCCCTTGAACAGGCCTTCGTTCAACTTGCCGGCCGACTTCATGCGGAACACCTTGGGCATGGGCCAGGGCGGGCTGTAGGCTTCAATGCGTTCCACCGCGCGGGGCGACAGGATCAGCATGCCATGGCCGCCCTCGCCGCCCAGCACTTTTTGCCAGGAGTAGGTGATGACATCGAGCTTTTCCCAAGGCAATTCCATGGCGAACACGGCAGACGTGGCATCACACAAAGTCAAGCCTTTGCGATCAGCTGGAATCCAGTCGCCGTTGGGCACCTTGACGCCCGAGGTCGTGCCGTTCCAGACAAAGACCACGTCGTTGTCAAAGTTGACCTGTTTCATGTCGGTGATGTCGCCGTAGTCGGCCTTGATCACATTGGTGTTGGGCAGCTTGAGCTGTTTGACGATGTCGGTCACCCAGCCGGCGCTGAAGGATTCCCACTCGAGCACGTCCACGCCACGCTGGCCCAACAGCGACCACATGGCCATCTCGATCGCGCCAGTGTCAGAGCCCGGCACCACGGCAACCCGGTAACCCTCGGGCAGGCCCAGAATGCGCGCGGTTTCAGAACAAGCTAGGCCCAGTGCCTTTTTGCCCAGGGCAGAACGGTGCGAGCGGCCCAGGGTGTCAAGCTGCAGTTTGCTCACGTCATAACCGGGGCGCTTGGCGCAGGGGCCGGATGAGAAATTCGGGTTCTGGGTGCGAACAGACGGTTTGGCTAGGGCTTGCATGGATATCTCGGGGTAAAAAAAGGAATGACAGGTGCTGGAGAAATGATCACGGCAGATGCGATGCATCGCTGTGAATGCGGCGGTATGCCGGGGAGAAAAGATTGTACCAACCGCCTGCCAGAGCGCGGGGTCAGGGCGGCTATTGGCGCTACACCAGTGGATTGACAGTTTTCAAGGCTTTGAACCGTCCAAAGTCGCGGTCCGCGCTCCACAGCACCGACGCACCGTTTTCAATGCAAATCGCGGCGATGCGCGCATCATGAAACTGCCCGCCCTGGAGTTTGGCTTTACGGGTAAGTTCTAACAGGATGCGCCAATGTTGCGAGCCGCTGTGCAACACATGTGCCTGGGGCGAAGCCAGCCAGGCATCGACTTGCGCGAGCGCCTCCTCGAACCTGCTGGCCGGGTTGAACACCCTGGGGTTGGTGACAACCGCCAAAAATTCGTGCAGGCAACTCACTGGAATTCCCCAGGGCTGGCCCCCTTCGGCCAGAGACTTCAGGCACCCAAACGCCTGCGTGTGGAACGGAGCTTCGGCCCGGTGCGCGTACACCAGAACGTTGGTGTCAACTGCGATCATGGGGCGTCAGACCGGGGCTTCACTGAGCGTGCAGTGACGTGCTCTTCTTCCAGTTGCTGCCAGCGTCGCGGGTCAGCAATCAATATTTCCTTGCCATGGACACGCGCATCTTTGAGCTTGAAGGCTGGTTTGGCTTTGGCCTGCGAATCGGCGAGGACCCGGCGCAAGCCTTCTTCCACCAAAGCGCGCATGGTGGTTTGACTTTTCTGTGCAAACTCTTTTGCAGAATTAAACAGCGCATCCGAGACATCAATGGTAGTTTTCATATGGGCACCCATAATTAATAATATGGGCATATTGTAGACAAGCATTGATGCTGGGCGCATTCATCAAAAAACACAGTCCAGGCTTATGGTGGCCGAAGACGCCGAAATGGGTGGCTACGCGAATGTCCCCCGCGCCGGCCTATGGCCGGCAGCTCCGCCTTGACTTCGCTACGCCACCCATCTCAGCGCCTTCGGCAGGGACCGTCGTTGGTTTGCGAAGATCGACCAACCCCTGCTTGACCTTACCGCAACAAGGGATTTGCAATCGGCAAAAATTGGCGTAAACTATATTTCATAATTTGTAGTAACTATTTCATATGTGGTCCATCCTGATTGTCACTTTGCCCACCCAGCCCAATGCGGTGCGCCTGCGCATCTGGCGCGCCTTGAAGGCTTTGGGCTGTGCTGCCCTTCGTGATGGCGCTTACCTGTTGCCGCTGGCGCACGCGGGCGCGCTGGAGGCATTGGCCGACGAGGTGCGCCAGCATGGCGGCACGGCTTCAGTGCTGACCCTGTCGCCCAAAGACGAGGCCCAGCGGCTTGAAATCCTGGCGCAGTTTGACCGCGTTCAGGCCTACACAGACTGGTATGAGACCCTGAGAGGCGCACAGGCTGAACTTGCTACCCTGACCGAAACCGAGGCCCGTCGCCGCGTACGTGGCGTGGCCGATGCTTTGGCCGCGATCACGCGCATCGACTATTACCCTGGCACGTCGGCACAGCAGGCCGAAAGCGACCTGGCCGTGTTGCGGCGCGAGCTGGACAGCCGGTTCTCCAAAGGCGAGCCGCAAGCGGTTGCAGGCCCTATCGAACGCCTGGATCTGCGCAAATTCCAAGGCAAGCGCTGGGCCACACGCCAGCGCCCGTGGGTAGACCGGCTGGCCTGCGCCTGGCTGATCAAGCGCTTTATCGACCGCGACGCCCGCTTTGTCTGGCTGGCCGACCCAGCCAAGGCGCCGCGCACCGTACTGGGTTTTGACTACGACGGCGCGCGTTTTACCCATGTGGGTTCCCAAGGCAACGAGCGCGTAAGTTTTGAAGTGCTGATGGCCAGCTTCAGCCTGGAACAGGACCCCCGCTTGCAGGCGATTGCCCTGATCGTCCACTACCTCGACGCCGGCGGCATCCCGGTGCCGCAGGCCGCCGGGCTGGAACTGGTTCTTAGCGGCCTGCGGGAAGTCCATGCCGATGACGACGCCCTGGTTGCCGCCAGTTCGGCCATTTTTGACGCGTTGTATGCGGCACCCACACCCGGCATTGGCAACAACGGCAAATCCAAATCCACCAAATCCAACCCAAACTGAACCGTGACAAACGCCATCAACACCCCGACCGTCCGCCCTGCCCCGGTCAGTTTCACCCAGGCCTTCTGGTACTGGCTCAAACTCGGCTTCATCAGTTTTGGCGGCCCGGCCGGGCAAATTGCCATCATGCACACCGAGCTGGTCGAGCAAAAACGCTGGATCAGTGAAAAGCGTTTTCTGCACGCGCTCAACTACTGCATGCTGCTGCCGGGACCCGAGGCGCAGCAGTTGGCCATCTACATCGGCTGGCTGATGCACCGCACCTGGGGCGGCATTGTGGCGGGCACCTTGTTTGTTCTGCCCTCGCTGTTCATCCTGATCGCCTTGTCGTGGATCTATGTCGCTTTTGGCGCTGTGCCCATCGTGGCCGGCATCTTCTACGGCATCAAGCCTGCGGTGACTGCGCTGGTGCTGCACGCAGCGCACCGCATTGGCAGCCGCGCGCTGAAAAACAACTGGTTATGGGCTATAGCGGCAGCGGCCTTTGTGGCGATATTCGCGCTGCATTTGCCGTTTCCGGTGATCGTGCTGACTGCCGCCGTGATTGGTTATTTTGGCGGGCGTTTTGCGCCCAAGGTCTTCATTGTCGGAGGCGGCCATGGCGCAGCCAAGGCCAGTTATGGCCCCGCGCTGATAGATGACGACACGCCCACGCCGCCCCACGCCCTGTTTTCACGCGCTGGCCTGGTCAAAATCGTGCTGGCTGGATTGGTGCTGTGGGGCGGCGCATTCGCATTGCTGATTTCTGCGGTCGGGATGAATGGCGTGCTCACCCAGATGGGCTGGTTCTTCACCAAAGCAGCCTTGCTCACCTTCGGTGGCGCCTACGCTGTGCTGCCTTACGTCTATCAAGGCGCTGTCGAAAGCCACCAATGGCTCAACGGCACGCAGATGATCGACGGCCTGGCTCTGGGCGAAACCACGCCCGGCCCATTGATCATGGTGGTGGCTTTCGTGGGATTCGTGGGCGGCTGGGTCAAACAAGTCTTTGGTCCAGACGCGCTATTTTTGGGCGGTGCAGCAGCGGCTGCTGTGGTGACCTATTTCACCTTCTTGCCATCCTTCATCTTCATCCTGGCCGGCGGGCCAATGATTGAGACCACGCACGGCAACTTGAAATTCACCGCCCCGCTCACCGCCATCACAGCAGCCGTGGTCGGCGTGATCCTGAACCTGGCGCTGTTCTTTGCCTACCACGTGTTGTGGCCCAAAGGGTTTGAGGGGCCGTTTGATTTTGTCTCTGCTGCCATCACCTTGGCCGCTGCGATTGCCCTGTTCCGCTTCAAGGTCGGCGTGATTCCCCTGCTGGGCGCCTGCGCAGGGGTCGGGCTTGCCATCAAGTTGCTGTTTTGAATGCCGTCCGATTCATCTCCCGCCTCGTACGGCACCTCGCTGCGATGGGCGCAGCCGGTTCGTCGAAGCTATTTTTTAATAAAGGAAAACACCATGAACTTCGCCATCCAGCCCCTGCCGTTCGATGCCGCCACACTCAATGGCCTGTCAGAAAAAATCATCCGCAGCCACCACCAGAACAACTACAGCGGGGCGGTGAAACGCCTCAACGCCATCCGCGCCGAATTGGGGTCAAAGCCTTTTGCAACAATGCCCGGCTTTGCGCTCAACGGCCTCAAGCGCGAAGAGCTCGTCGCCACCAATTCCATGCTGCTGCACGAGCTGCACTTTGCCTGCATGGGCGGCACAAGCGATCCGATGGTGCCGGCGATGGCACTGGCGCTGACCGCCAGCTTTGGCAGCGTGGAGCGATGGCGCGAAGAATTCGTGGCCATGGGCAAGGCCCTGGGCGGCGGCTCGGGCTGGGTGGTTTTGAGCTTTTCGCCACGCGATGGCTCGCTGGTCAACAGTTGGGCGGCAGACCACACCCACGCCCTTGCCGGCGGCGTGCCGATACTGGCACTGGACATGTACGAACACGCCTACCACATGGACTTTGGCGCCAACGCGGGGGCCTGGGTCGATGCCTTCATGGGCAACATCAACTGGGCCGCCGTTTACGCGCGTTACCAGCACGCGGTGCATGGCGTGGGTGAAGAGTTCTCGGTGTCGCAGGCCGACTTGCAGGGCAGCTCTAAAACCGCCGCGCTGTTCGACGTGCGCCGCTCCGCCGTGTTCGAGCAGTCAAAGCAGATCTTGCCGGGTGCCCAATGGCGGGATCCGGCCATGGTGACACAGTGGGCTAGTGAACTGCCGCCCGACAGCGAAGTCGTTGTCTACTGCGTCTATGGCCACGAGGTCGGGCGCTCCACCGCCCTGCGCCTGCGCGCACAGGGCATCAACGCCCGCTTTCTGAAAGGCGGCATTGACGAGTGGCAAAAGGCCAATTTGCCCCTGGCCAACAAACCAGATTCCAAAGGAGAAACATCATGAAATGGGTCACCCGCGCGCGCCCCAAAATTGACCGCATCGCCTGCCCCTGGCTGATTGCGCGTTTCATCGACAAGGAACCCGAGTTTTTATACGTGCCAAGTGGCCAGGTGATGTCCGTCGCCGCGTCAACCGGCGCCATCCCCTACGACGTGCCCAACGTGGAGTTCACCCACGTCGGTGAAGATTGCAGTTTTGACACCTTCATCAAGAAGCACAAACTGCAACACCCCGGCTTGCAGGACCTGGCCATCATCGTGCGTGGCGCCGACACCGACCGCCTGGACCTGGCCCCGCAGGCCGCTGGCCTGCTGGCCATTTCGCTCGGCCTGTCGCACAACTTCAGCAACGACCACGAGATGCTGGCGCATGGCATGGTGATGTACGACGCGCTGTACTCGTGGTGCTGCCACGCGCAGGGCGAAAAACACAACTGGACTTATCCAACCATGCCCAAACCGGTGCCAGACCGGCTGGTCAACTCTGTGCATTGAGAACCGTCGCCCAAGCTTGATCGGGGAAGCCGGCACTTCCCTTGGCGTTTCAAAGGAGATATCACATGCACAAATACCGGCAAGCGCTGCCACAAATGCGGAGCGGTTTCTTTCTGACCGATGGCGGGATTGAAACCACGCTGATTTTTCTTGAAGGACAAGACCTCCCCTATTTCGCCGCCTTCCACCTGTTCGGCACGCCAGACGGCGAAGGGGCGCTCAGAAAATACTTTCGCACCTATGCGCAGCTAGCCCAAAAGCATCGGTGCGGCCTGGTGCTCGAAACCGCGACCTGGCGCGCCAGTGCGGATTGGGGCGACAAGCTCGGATACAGCAGCGATACGCTGGCAGAGGCCAACAGGAAAAGCGTGCGCCTGCTCGAGGAAATCCGGATGGAATACGAGACGCCACAAACGCCCATCGTCATCAGCGGCTGTGTCGGCCCGCGCGGGGACGGCTATGTGCCGGGCAACAAAATGTCTGTCGAACAGGCACAGGGCTACCACGGCTCGCAGATCGGGACATTCGCCAGCAGCGCCGCGGACTTGGCAACAGCCATCACCATGAACTACGTCGAAGAAGCCGTCGGCCTAGCGCGCGCGGCAAGGAACGCGGCCTTGCCGGTCGTGATTTCCTTCACGGTCGAGACTGACGGCAAGCTTCCCACCGGCCAGCCCTTGGGCGAGGCCATTCAGCAAGTTGACGACGCTACGTCTGGCTACCCCGCCTACTTCATGATCAACTGCGCCCATCCCGCCCACTTCAGCAACGTCGTCGCTAGAGATGAACCGTGGCGGGCGCGCATACACGGGCTTCGCGCAAACGCTTCCATCATGAGCCACGCCGAGCTGAACGACGCGCCCGATCTCGACGATGGCAATCCGGCGGAACTCGCGCGCGACTATGCCGCATTGAAAGGACACTATCTAAAGTCCCTGAATGTTTTTGGCGGGTGCTGCGGCACCGATCACCGGCACGTCGAACAGATAGCTTTGGCCTGTTTGCCGCTTCACTGTAGAGCAGCATGGCCTTGATCCATGGCGCAAGAGCAGTTTGTGACGGCCTGCCGTACCCCTTCTCACCACCGCAATTTGCTGCGGCAACTGGTTTATCAGGCGGTTGCGGATTAAAGTCTCGTGTGGATGAGATTTTCTGTATGCTATTTATAGAGTAGCTAACTATGTATATTCCGTAAGGGGAGAATGCCATTTTTATCATCTAAAACGGCAAAACCGCAAAATCGCCACCCATTCGCACCCACCGCATGTACGAATCAAGAACCCAAACTCCTTTGCCGCGCGCACGCTTCGCCAAGCGCCTGCTGGCCCATGCCGGCGTCGCCGTGGCTTTGGTGCTGGGTTCACTGGCGGCAGGCATGCTGGGTTACTCGTATTTTGAAAATTTGAGCTCGCTGGACGCCTTTTTGAACGCAGCCATGCTGCTCGGCGGCATGGGCCCGGTCAATGCGCCCGTTACGGCTGGCGGCAAACTGTTCGCCGGCCTGTACGCCTTGTATGCCGGTCTGGTGTTTCTGGTCAGCGCGGCCCTGGTGCTGACACCCGTCGTGCACCGCGTCCTGCACAAATTCCACTGGGACGCCGAGTCTTGAGGAACCTGTTCCTAAAGTTATCATCGCCGCCATGGACACACGACTTCTTGAACTGCTGGTCTGCCCGGTCACCAAGGGCCCGCTCGAATACGACCGCGAACGCCAGGAACTGACCTCACGCAGCGCGCGCCTGGCCTACCCGGTGCGCGACGACATCCCGATCCTGCTGGAGAGCGAGGCGCGGGTTCTCACAGACGAGGAACTCGGCCTTTGAGCTTCACCATCCTCATCCCCGCGCGCCTGGCCTCCACGCGCTTGCCCAACAAGCCGCTGGCCGACATCGGCGGCGCGCCCATGATTGTGCGGGTGGCGCAGCGCGCCCTGCTGTGCAGCATCAAGGCGGCAGCGCCGGTGCGCGTGGTGGTGGCGGGCGACAGCCCCGAAATCATTGCCGCCTGCCAGGCGCACGGCATCGACGCCGTGCTGACCCGCGCTGACCACCCCAGCGGCAGCGACCGCCTGGCCGAGGCCTGCGACATCCTGGGCCTGGCGGACGACGGCATTGTCGTCAACGTGCAGGGCGACGAGCCGCTGATGGACCCCAAGCTGATTCTGGCCGTGGCCGACCTGCTGCAAGGCCGGCCCGAGGCCAGCATGAGCACGGCCGCCCACGCCATTGAGACACTGGCCGACTTCAACAACCCCAACATCGTCAAGGTGGTGCTTGACGCGCGCGGCCTGGCCTTGTATTTCAGCCGCGCGGCGATCCCGATGGCGCGTGATTTCGCCCGGCAGGCTTGGTGGCATGGCGCGGATGGCGCGGATGGCGAAAGTGCCGCGCCGGCCACCGCAGCCGCATCCACCGTCGCCACGCCTTCCCCACTGATGCGCGGCGCAGCGCCCCTGCGCCACATCGGCATTTACGGCTACCGCGTGGGTTTTTTGCGCGTGTTCCCCACCCTGGCGCAGGCGCCTATCGAGGTGGCCGAGGCGCTGGAGCAACTGCGCGCGATGTGGCATGGGCACCGCATCGCCGTGCATGTCACGCCGCATGCACCCGGCCCCGGCGTTGACACGCCCGAAGACCTGGCGCGGGTGCGCGGGCTTTTCAAGGCGTGAAGCGCGCCCTGGCCTGCGGCCGCGTCAGCCAATCGACAGGCCCCGCGTGCTATTCTTGACCCTGAAACTTGGCACTGAAAAAAATCAAGCTGTTCCATTTCCAAATCCAGCCGACGCCTTTGCGTGCCGCCCGAATTTGGAAATGGAACCCATTTAGAGGAACACAATGAGACTGATTCTGTTGGGCGCGCCCGGCGCTGGCAAGGGCACACAGGCCACCTTCATCTGCCAAAAATACGGCATCCCGCAAATCTCCACCGGCGACATGCTGCGCGCGGCGGTCAAGGCGGGTACGCCGCTGGGCGTTGAAGCCAAGAAAATCATGGATTCGGGCGGCTTGGTGGGCGACGATCTCATCATCAACCTGGTCAAGGAGCGCCTGATCCAAAGCGACTGCGAAAACGGTTTTCTGTTCGACGGTTTCCCGCGCACCATCCCCCAGGCCGACGCGATGAAGGCAGCAGGCGTCAAGCTTGACTACGTGCTGGAGATCGACGTGCCGTTTGAGGCGATCATTGAGCGCATGAGCGGGCGGCGCTCGCACCCTGCATCGGGGCGCACCTACCATGTCAAGTTCAACCCGCCCAAAGTCGCGGGTATGGACGACGTAACCGGCGAGCCCCTGATCCAGCGCGCCGACGACCAGGAAGCCACGGTCAAAAACCGCTTGGACGTCTACAGCGCCCAAACCCGCCCGCTGGTGGCGTATTACTCCGATTGGGCCAAAAACGATCCGGCCGCCGCCCCCAAATACCGCGCCATCAATGGCACCGGCAGCGTGGACGAAATCAAGGCGCGGGCGTTTGAGGCGCTGGGGCGCTGAGGGCTCGCGCCCGCATTCTGGCGTTTAGCGTTCAGCCCAATCCATCTTCGCCAATCAATTCCAGCATCAACGCGATTCTGGCTTTGACGGGCGACAGGCCGGCTGAATCCGGGATCGGCTTGCCTGGCGGCGATTGCACCTGCCCGTAGGCGCAGCGGGTGGATCTAAGCACCCGCACACCCGAACGTTGGGCCTGCAACAAAGCCGCTTCAAGCGCCTGGTGCACAGTGCCGTTGCCGGTCGCGGCGACCACGATGCCGCGCAGCTTCTGCCACGGCGCCAAGCCGCCTTGCGCCATCAGGGCCTGAACCGTCAAGGTACTGGCACCGGCATGGCTCATGACAATTTCAACTCGGGGCCAATGCGCGGCGTCTGCTATATTTTTGATATCTAACTTCGCATGTCCCACGAGGGAGATCGGCCAATTTCCTTCCAATCTGACGTTGGTTCCGGCTACAGAGCCCAAAGGCGCGGCGTCGCCCGAGTCAAACGCGTCGAGCCGGGTCGGGTGCACCTTTTGCACGGCCAGTGCGCTGTGGATTTTGCCGGCGCAAACCGCCACCACGCCGCAGGCGCCAGCGCACAAAGCCACAGCCAGGGCGTCTTGCAGGTTCTGCGGGCCGTCAGCCTGCGCCGAGCTGGCCGGGCGAATCGCGCAGGTCAGCACCACCGGTTTGGCGGCCACAAGTTCTGCGGGCAATGCTGCGTGTAATGCAGCGTGCAGGAAAAAGGCAGTTTCTTCCAGCGTGTCGCTGCCGTGGGTGATGACCACGCCCTGCACATCTGCCTGCGCCAGATGGTGGCACACGCGCGCGGCCAGGGCCTGCCAAATGGCGAAATCCATGTCTTTGCTGTCCACCTGCGCGACCTGCTCGCAAACCAGGGCCGCACCGTGACCATCGAGCAAGTTTTGCAAGGCTGGAACCGCCGCCACAAGCTGCTCAACACCCAGTTGGGCAGCGGTGTAGCCCCAATCGTCTTGCGGCGTCTTCGCCGTGCCTGCAATCGTGCCGCCGGTGCCCAGCAGCACAATTTTTTTGACTTTTTTTAACAACATCGCTTGCATTGATTTCAAAACTGGTTAAAAATACAGTTACTGGATATTAAGACAGCGCCAAAACTTCCCGCACCTTTCCCGCTTCCTCCTCGCGTCCTTGTCTTGCCCAGTCCTAACTTTCACGTTAAAGGAGTGATCATGATCGATATGCCAAGCTTCCCGGTCAAACTTACCGCCCGCCAGCAGCAGATTCTGGATCTCATCCAGAGCGCCATCGCCCGCACCGGCGCGCCGCCCACCCGGGCCGAAATCGCCTCCGAACTGGGTTTCAAGTCCGCCAACGCCGCAGAAGAGCATTTGCAGGCGCTGGCGCGCAAAGGCGCCATCGAGCTGGTCAGCGGCACATCGCGCGGCATCCGCCTCAAAAGCGACGTGTTGCGATCCATCAACGAGTCGCGCAGCAACAATTTCTCCCTGGCCAGCCTGGCCCAGTTCGCCCTGCCCCTGATTGGGCGCGTTGCGGCCGGCTCGCCCATTCTCGCGCAGGAACACATCGACCAGACCTATTACGTTGAAAACAGCCTGTTCCAGCGCAAGCCCGACTACCTGCTCAAAGTGCGCGGCATGTCCATGCGCGACGCCGGCATCATGGACGGCGACCTGCTCGCCGTGCAGGCCACCAAGGACGCCAAAAACGGCCAGATTGTCGTGGCACGCCTGGGTGATGAAGTCACCGTCAAACGCTTCAAGCGCAACAAGCACCTGATCGAACTGCACCCTGAAAACCCCGACTACCAAACCATCGTGGTCGAGCCCGGCGAACCGTTTGAGATCGAGGGCCTGGCCGTCGGGCTGATCCGCAACACCATGTTGATGTAGGGCCCGGCCCATATCACCGTCCATATTGCCGTTCAATATAAAAACAGGAGAACACCAATGAACATCGCGCTTTTTGCCAGTCCGGCCGTCTTCGCGCCCTTACAGGGGTTCTACCGTTGGCTGACCGACGGCTTGACAGACGGTTTGATGGATGGGTCTGCCCGCGCCGTGCGGCCGATGCAGCGAAACAGCTTGCGCCAGTCGGCCTTCGCCGCGAAATCTGGTGCGAAGCCTGGCGCAAAAACCGGTTCAAAACCTGACGCTTTGGGCGGATGCGCGGCAGACGGCAACTTGGCCAGGGGCGGCCATGACTTCGCCAAAGAATTTGTGAATGGGCCATTGAGTGGACTATCAGGCGGCCCGGTCGGTTCCGCCCGTCCGCTGCGCAAACTCACGCCCCGTGCGTCAGCCCCTGCGTCAGTGCCAGTGCGCATGATCCGCCTGCGCGAGGCAGGCCAGGCACGCGCCAGCGTCGGGCGCATGGTGATCTCGGGGCGCATGGCCGATGTCTGCGCCGAGCTGGACCGGCTTGCGGCTTGTGAGGCGGCACTGCACTGACGACAGGCGGGGCCGCGCCAAAGCAGACAACGCGGCAGGCCACGCGGCCCGGCCAGCGCCTTGCCCGAATCTCGTCAGGCTGACGCACCCGCCAGGTAGTCGCGTTTGCCCACCGCCACGCCGTTGTGCCGCAAAATCATGTAGGCGGTGGTGACATGGAAAAACAGGTTGGGCAACATCGAATGTTTTAAATACGCCTCGCCCGACAGAGTGCGCGTCGCGTTGGGGCCGACCGGAAAAGTGATGTCTTTGGCCTCGGTGCCATCTAGCTTGGCAGCCGGGATCGACGCCAGAAAATCCCGCGTTTTCTGGATCCGGGCTTTCAATTCGGCGACCGTCGCTTCGGTGTCTTCAAACTTCGGCGCTTCCACGCCCGACAAACGCGCCGCGCCGTTCTTGGCGCTGTCGCAGGCGATCTGGATTTGCCGCGTGAAGTTCAGCATGTCCGGCGCCATGCGGTATTGCAGCAAGGCGGACGGCTCGCATTTTTTCTCGTCAATGAAAGCCTGGGCCTTGTCCAGCAAATGGCTCAAATTGCCCAGCATGGTGTTACAAATGGGCAGGCTGGCGGACGACATCGAAATGGGCATGTGTAAATTCCTGTAGGTTGAAACGGGCTCCATACTAACCGCCCGCGCGAAAACCTGCGCGCCCGTGCCAAGGCACAATAGCACCCCATGAATATTGTGATTTTGGATGACTATCAGGACGCTGTGCGCAAGCTCAAGTGCGCCGCCAAACTCGAGGCGTTTCCGGCCAAGGTTTACACCAACACCGTCAAGGGCATCGGGCAACTGTCGGTGCGTCTGAAGGACGCGGACGTGATCGTCCTCATCCGCGAGCGCACCCACCTCACCCGCGCGCTGATCGAAAAACTGCCCCGGCTCAAACTGATCGTCCAGACCGGGCGCATTGGCGCCCATGTGGACGTGGCGGCCTGCACCGAGCGCGGCATCGCCGTGGCCGACGGCACCGGCTCGCCGGTCTCCACCGCCGAGCTGGCCTGGACTTTGATCATGGCCGCCATGCGCCGCCTGCCGCAGTACATCGGCAACCTCAAACACGGGGCCTGGCAGCAGTCGGGCCTCAAGGCCGGCTCGATGCCGCCAAACTTCGGCCTGGGCGCCGTGGTGCACGGCAAAACCTTGGGGGTCTGGGGCTACGGCAAGATCGGCAAGATGGTGGCCGGTTATGGCAAGGCATTTGGCATGAATGTGCTGGTGTGGGGGCGCGAGCCCTCGCGTGAACACGCGGTGATGGATGGATTCCAGGCGGCGTCGAGCAAGGAGGATTTTTTCGCCCAGAGCGACGTTTTGTCCCTGCATTTGCGCCTGACGGATGAAACAGCGGGCATCGTTCGGCTCGACGACCTGGCGCAGATGAAAACCACCGCCCTGGTGGTCAACACCTCCCGCGCCGAGTTGATTGAAGCCGATGCCCTGATCAGCGCCCTGAACCGGGGCCGCCCCGGCATGGCGGCGATCGACGTGTTTGAAAACGAACCCATTTTGCAGGGCCATGCCTTGCTGCGCCTGGAAAACTGCATCTGCACGCCGCACATCGGTTATGTTGAACAGGACAGCTACGAGATGTATTTCGGCACGGCGTTTGACAACGTCGTCAACTTCATCACCGGCATGCCAACCAACATCGTCAACCCCGGCGCCTTGCAGGTCCGCCGCTGATGGCCGTTGCGGGCGCAAGCGCCGCCCGGCCGCGCATGCCGCCGGTTCTGTGGGCCTTGCTGTTCGGCAATTTCGTGGTCGGCACCGGCATCATGATCGTGCCGGCCATGATGAACGAGCTCAGCGCCTCGCTCCAGGTGTCGGTTCCCGTGGCGGGCCGGCTCATCTCCTACGCCTCTTTGCTGATGTGCCTGGGCGCGCCCCTGCTGGCCTGGCTGGTGGCCGGCTGGGACCGTCGGCGCCTGCTGGCTCTGACCATGGCCTGGTATGGCGCCACGCACCTGGTGTGCGCCTTCATGCCAGGTTTCGAGTCCCTGATGTGGGCGCGCGTTCTGGCCATGGTGGCGCCGGCGGTATTCACCCCCCAGGCAGCCGCCTGCATCGGCTTGCTGGTGCCGCCCTCGCAACGCGGGCGGGCCATCAGCCTGGTGCTGCTGGGCTGGTCGGTCGCGTCCGTCGTGGGCATGCCCCTGGGCGCCTGGATGGGTGGCGCCTATGGCTGGCGCAGCGCCTTTGTGATGGTCGCGCTGATGGGCCTGGCCGGCGCGCTGTGGGTCTGGTCCGCCATGCCCGATGGCGTCAAACCGCCGGCTTTTTCGCTGCTGGCCTGGCGCCAGACTTTCCAGTCAAAACCCCTGATGCTGTGTGTGGCCGTCACCGCGCTGGCTTCGGGCGGGCAATTTGTGCTGTTTTCCTACCTGGCGCCGTATTTCAAGGACGGCATCAACATCACGCCGACCCAGTTGGCCCTGCTCTTCATGGGTTTCGGCCTGTTCGGTTTTGCCGGCAATCTGTGGCTGTCGCGCCATATAGACCGCCTGGGCGCAGCCAGGGGCACGATGCTGGCTGTGGGCGCGATGGCCTTGAGCTTTGCCATCTGGCCCTGGGGTACCAGTTACGCCCTGGCCACCGTGGTGTGCATCCCCTGGGCGCTGGGCTGTTTCACCTGCAATTCGGCCCAGCAGACGCGCCTGGTGGGCATTGCGCCAGCGCTGGCGTCGGGTTCGGTGGCCTTGAATTCTTCGGCCATGTACGCCGGCCAGGCGTTTGGCGCGGCCAGCGGCGGCTGGCTGATCGAGCATGGCCAAATGTCGATGCTGCATTGGGCCGGCCTTTGCGGCCTGTTGCTGGCGATGGGGGTGAGCTGGATGGCCACGCGGGCGCATCGCCCGGCGCA
Source organism: Rhodoferax sp. (assembly GCA_031392945.1). GTDB lineage: Bacteria > Pseudomonadota > Gammaproteobacteria > Burkholderiales > Burkholderiaceae_C > JANYCG01. Next base: position 23,114 of record JANMVT010000218.1, read on the forward strand.
GCGTGTCAGCCCGGCAGCTTGAGCGGTGTGCCCTTTTGAGGGGGCGACGCTTCGTCATCTTGATAGCTATATTTTTTATAGCTATCTAACCATATCCCATGAGGGCAATCGGCCGTTTTTACCATCCAAACCGGGATATTCAGGCGCAGCCAGCGTTGTTATTGACAATCAAGCTTTGGGCTTGGGAATCGAAACCGTTTTAGACGCCTCCGGCAGGTCGAAATTGATCAGGTTGACATCGACATCAACGGGTGTGGGGCTGCTGGTCTTGGGTTTGACCGTGAGGTTCACTGTTGGCTCGCCGCCACGCGCCAATTTGGGGAAATCCCCAGCGCCTGCGGCGTCCTCTTGCGGGAACACGGAAGGCGCCATCAGATCGGTCAAATCGATGTCCAGATCCGGGTGTTGCACCGGGCCGTCGGGCGTCACCTGCAAATAACCGGGTTCGGTGTTGAGTGCGATGTCCACGCTGGCGATCTTGGGCGTTTTGGCCGGGCCGCTGGCCAAGGATCGTGCCGACATTGTGGCGACCGTCCCGCCTGCCCCGCCCATTGGCCGGTAAGCCGCCGTCACCCCGGCGTGCAGCGGCGCCAGGTCAGACACCGGTGCGTCGGGGTCGGCCGTGCTTTGTGCCACCGCGTGCAGCAGCAGCAGATCGCGGAAAGCGGCCAGCTCGAACGGCACGCTTTTTTCGTCCACCGGGTCGCGGAAAATCGAGCCCTCGATCACCATCAGCACCTTGGGCGTGTTCCACAAGGCAGTGATGTGGGCCAGCACGTGGGGGTAGTCTTCCAGGCTCTTGCCTTCATCCTTGAACGAGGCGAATTCCGGCACTTTGCCGTTGAACAACAAATTGAAATCTTCGCGGAACTGGCGGAAGTCGGTCTTAAGGCTCAGTGAATGGAAAATCTTGAGCAAATCAAGGTAGACCAGGGGGCTGGATTCACCGCTGTCGTTGATCTGGTTTTCAAGAATCCGCACTGCCTGGTCCGTCTGCCCCAGCGAGACAAAAAACTCGGCCTGTTGGCGGATGTCGAACAACTGCTCCGAATTGATGACCCGCGCCGGCCCCAGGGGCAAGGAACGGGTGGCCGGCGCGCCGGACGACGCGGGCAGAGGCCCGCGTCGCAATGCGCTGTGCGCTTTGCCCGATTGCATGAGGTTGTCGAAATTGGACTCGCTCATCTCCACCAGGCTCACATCCATGTCGGGCCCTGAATCGTCGCGCATCAGCGGCGCAGGCTTGCTGGTGAAACGCGATTGGTTGCCGACTGGGGCCAACGGCACCGGAGCCGACAAAGGCCCGCGCACGGAAGGCCCGGGCCGATCCTGCGGCTCATCGGCCGTGTAGCCCGCATCAGCGCCCCCGGCCCCCGCCGCCCCAGCCGTGCCTGCGAGGGCGGCCGAGCGTGGCCCGCTCCACCAATCGCCCTTGGCGCGCGTGCCGGACGCAGCGCTTGCGCGGCTCCAGAGGTAGGCGATGGCCGCAAGGCAGGCCAGCAGCAGGGCCACCAGAGCGTAAATCCAGCCCATCGGCACCCGGTCTGATTCGGCCTTGGCCAGGCGCGTGCGCAGGTCTTGCAGATTGGATTCGTTTTTGGCGGCCAGCGCCACCAAGGCTTTCACGCTGTCTTCCAGGCTTTGCACCCGCTGGGTCTCGCGCATGACTTCGGCCACCGGCACGCTCGACGAGGATTCGAGGGTGGCCACGCGCTCGGCCAGCATCACCAGGGGATCAAGCTTCAGGCGCGACTGGCCGACATCGCGCCCGACCGCAAGTTTTTCTTCTACCTGGGCCGCCGCAGGCCCTGGCGCGGCCGGTTTGGCCTCTTTCACGGCGGCTGCCGCCTGGGACGCGGTGGGTTTCACTGCGACCACGGGCGCGGGCTTGCGTGTTGTGGGGGCACGTGCCACCGCCGCCTTTGGGGCGGTGGGCGGGCGGGCTTTGGGCGCAGGGCGCGCAGGTTTGGCAACGGCTGCGGTCGCGCTGGCAGCCGGGTTGGGTGTGGTGGAGGGCACGTTGGCTGCTGCGTCGGCCGCCGGGGCTGCGGATGGCGCGGTAGAGGCAGCGGGGGTGGCGTCTGCGGCAGCCGGAACTTGGGGCAGTGTCACGGCGGGCGCCGGGGACGCAGGCTCGCTGGGGAAGTCCGCCAGCATAACGTACCGGCGCGACACCTTTTGGCCGCATCCGGCCTTGAGGTAGACGGTGACAACCGGCTCATCCACATAAGACGAGGACTGCACCCGGACATTGGCGGCTTGCGCCTGCGGGCCTGGCTCGACCGTGACGCGCACCCTGGATGGCTGCTGGCGGGTGTCGGCATGGAAAACATCGGCTTCCATGCACAGGGAACCGGCGCTTTCATCGGGGCCGAGCTGGAGCGGGATGGACACATCCAGCGCTTGCCCGACGATGGCCGCGCCACGCATGCGCCCCAACGTCAACGCGCTGCCGTCAAGCGTCTGGCTTGCCAACACCAGCCCGAAAATTATGTTGCGAAGTTCCACTTGTTTTTATCCTGCAATTTAGGCGATTCTCGCTTAAAAATTTGTACCTGCTTACTTTTTGACACAACCCTGTCAAAATCAGCGACGCTACGACAACAGTTTGCCAGCCTGATAATGAAGCCATGAATCCAATTTTTGAATCCACAGCCATCATCGGTGCGGGCGCGATGGGCCGTGGCATCGCCCAGATCGCCGCGCAGGCCGGCAGCGCCGTTTTGCTGTTCGACACCCAGTCCGGCGCCGCCAGCGCTGCGCAAAAGGCGGTTTTCGCCCAATGGGACAAGATGCGCGAAAAAGGCCGCCTGGACGCCGGCCAGACAGCCGCGCTCAAGTCGCGCCTGGCCTGCGTGGATTCGCTGGCCGCCCTGGCGGGCTGCGGCCTGGTGGTTGAGGCCGTGGTCGAGCGCCTGGACGTCAAGGTGGGCCTGTTTGGCGAACTCGAAGGCATCGTGCGGCCCGACGCGGTGTTGGCCAGCAACACCTCGTCCCTGTCCATCACCGCCATCGCCGCCAAGCTCAAGCACCCGCAGCGTTTCGCGGGTTTCCATTTTTTCAACCCGGTGCCCCTGATGAAAGTGGTGGAAGTCATCGCCGGGCTGAAGACCGGCGCCGATGCTTGCGGGCAACTGGCCGCCTACGCCCGCCAGATGGGGCACACGCCGGTCCGCGCCCAGGACACGCCGGGTTTCATCGTCAACCACGCCGGGCGCGGTTATGGCACCGAGGCGCTTCGTGTGGTGGGCGAAGGTGTGGCCGATTTCGCCACCGTGGACCGCATTCTGCGCGATCAGATCGGCTTCAAACTCGGGCCGTTCGAACTGTTTGATTTGACTGCGCTGGATGTCTCCCACCCGGTGATGGAGTCGATCTACCACCAGTATTTTGAAGAGCCGCGTTACCGCCCCAGCGTCATCACGGCGCAGCGCCTGGCCGGCGGCGTTCTGGGCAAAAAAACCGGAGAAGGCTTTTACCGCTACGACAGCGGCCTGGCCCAGGCCGCGCCCGAACCGCCAGCGCCCGTGGTGGACGACATGCCCCCGGTCTGGCTGTCGCCACACGCGGCGCGCCGGGCCGATCTGCTGGCCCTGCTCAAAAGCCTCGGAGCCAAAATCGAGACTGGCGCCTTGCCCTCCGACCAGGCCCTGACCCTGGTCGCGCCCTTGGGCTTTGATGTGACCACGGTGGCCGTGGTGGACCGGCTGGACCCGACCCGCACGGTCGGCATCGACATGCTGGTCGCCGACGCGGCCAGCAAGCGCCGCGTGCTGGCCACCAACCCCGCCACCCGCGCCGACATGCGCGACGCCGCGCACGCGCTGTTCGCGCGCGACGGCAAGGCGGTCAGCGTGATCCGCGACAGCGCGGGCTTTGTGTCGCAACGCGTGGTGGCCAACATCGTCAACATCGCCTCGGACATTTGCCAGCAGGGCATCTGCTCGGCCGAAGATCTGGAAACCGCCGTCCGGCTGGGCCTGGGTTACCCGCTGGGGCCCCTGGCCATGGGCAACCTGTATGGGCCAGCCAGCATTCTGGAAGTGCTGTTCAACATGCAAACCGTATACGGCGACCCGCGTTACCGGCCCAGCCCCTGGCTGCGCCGGCGCGGCGCACTGGGCCTGAGCCTGCTGCACGAGGAAGAGAAATGAGCGCCGGCCGGTGCCCGCTTGGCCGCGTGCAACCGCCCAGGCCCATGAATAGTTGATAAAAACAGCGTATTTCCCTAGTCGTTATTGAATAGTTAGATATTATTTTAATAGCACCTTATTTTCACCCCTGATTCTCAAGTCACCCAAAAGACAGGCCATGGACGAACCTATTCTTACCATGGATGAACGCGAGGCGATCAACGCTGGCCGCTGGTTCTCCGCACTTTCACCGTCCCTGAGACACGACATACTTCGATGCGCCTACGTCAAACGTTACAAAGACGGCGAACTGATCGCCGCGCGCGGCGATCCGCCGGACGAATGGGTGGCCTGCGCGCGCGGCGCGGTGCGGGTGAGTTCGACCTCGATCTCGGGCAAACAGATCACCCTGACCTATGTTGAGCCGGGCATCTGGTTCGGCGATGTGGCGATCTTCGATGGCGACCGGCGCACGCACGACGCCTATGCGCACGGCGACAGCACCATCCTTTGCGTGGCCAAGGCCGACTTCAAGAAGATTCTGGCCAGCCACGTCGAGCTCTACGACGCCATGCTGCGCCTGCAGGCCCGGCGCATCCGCCAGCTGTTCGGCCTGGTCGAAGACCTCAACACCCTGCCCTTGCGCGCGCGGCTGGCCAAACAGTTGCTGCATCTGGTGCGAAGTTATGGCGTTGCCAGCCTGGCTGACGCGACTGAAATGCGCATCAGCCTGCAACTGGCCCAGGAAGAGCTGGCGCAACTGCTCGGCGCCTCGCGCCAGCGCGTCAACCAGGAACTCAAGTCCATGGAACGCGAAAACGCCATCCGCATCGAACCCGGCGGCCTGGTCGTACGCAACCGCGACGCATTGATGCGTATCATTGAATCTGACAATTGAAAGCAGGCACAAGCATGAACACCGATGACAAAGCCGCCGCGACGGGCCACCCCGAGCTAGGCGCAGCGCACACAGTGGCAAGCGTGGGGGCCACATTCGACCATTTCGTCGGCACTAAGCCGGTCGCGGACAAACACCTGTTTGATGTGGCGGCGCTGACCGCCTGGCTGGAGCGGAACCTGCCGGGCTTCAAAGGCCCGTTGACGGTCGAGTCCTTCAAAGGCGGCCAGTCCAACCCGACCTACAAGCTCATCACGCCATCGAAAAGTTATGTGATGCGCGCAAAGCCCGGGCCGGTCGCCAGGCTGCTGCCTTCCGCCCACGCGGTGGAGCGCGAATACGCCGTGATGCGCGGCCTGGCTGGCAGCGACGTGCCCGTGCCCGAAATGTTTTGCCTGTGCGAGGACGAATCGGTCATCGGCCGCGCCTTCTTCATCATGGAATTCATGCAAGGGCGCGTGATGTGGGATCAAACCCTGCCGGGCATGGACCACGCCCAGCGCGACGCAACTTACGACGAGATGAACCGCGTCATCGCCGCCCTGCACACGGTGAAATACGCCGAACGCGGCTTGGCCGGGTACGGCAAGCCCGGCAATTATTTCGAGCGCCAGATCGGCCGCTGGAGCAAACAATACGCGGCCTCCGCCGATGGCGCCGGCCCCTTGACCCAGCCGATCCCGGAGATGGCCCGCCTGATCGACTGGCTACCGCAGAACATTCCGGCCATCGCGCGCTCAGAGTCCATGGTCAGCATCGTGCATGGCGACTACCGGCTGGACAACATGATGTTCCACGCCACAGAACCACGCGTGATTGCGGTGCTGGACTGGGAGCTGTCCACCCTGGGCCACCCGCTGGCCGACTTCAGCTACCACTGCATGACCTGGCACATGCCGCATGAGCTGGGGCGCGGCATTGGCGGGCTGGACATCGCCGCCTTGGGCATCCCGAGCGAAGAAGACTACATCCGCCGCTACTGCAAGCGCACCCGCTTCGCGACACCAGATGACTTGAAAGCCGACTGGAACTTCTTCGTCGCCTACAACATGTTCCGCCTTGCCGCGATTCTTCAGGGCATCGCCAAACGCGTGGAGATGGGCACGGCGTCGAGCCCGCAGGCAGTCGCCTCCGGCGCGGGTGCGAAGCCGCTGGCTGAATTGGCCTGGCAATTTGCACAAAACGCCTGATTCCGCGACTGAAGTACGCCTTACACAACGCGCCCGAACCCGCATGCCAGCCCCCCCGCGCCCCGCCACAGACATCTTGACCCAGCAATTTTTCAACGGAGACATTCATGGACTTTGACTATTCACCCAAGACAAAAGAACTTCAGGGCCGCTTGCAGGCCTTCATGGACGAGCATATCTACCCGGCGGAAAACGCCTACCACGCCGAAATCACGGCCAACACGCAAGCCGGCAAACGCTGGACGCCGCTGCAAACCATCGAGAAACTCAAGCCCAAAGCGCAGGCCGCCGGTTTGTGGAACCTGTTTCTGCCCGTGGACAGTGCAGCCGCCTCCGGCTATAGCGGCGCGGGCCTGACCAACCAGGAATATGCGCCCCTGGCCGAGATCATGGGCCGCGTCCTGTGGTCGTCAGAGGTCTTCAACTGCTCGGCGCCCGACACCGGCAACATGGAAACCATCGCGCGTTATGGCGACGACGCCAACAAGGCGCGCTGGTTGAAGCCGCTGCTGGAGGGCAAAATCCGCTCCGCCTTCGCGATGACCGAGCCGGATGTGGCGTCAAGTGACGCCACCAATATCGCCACCCGCATTGAGCGGCAGGGAGACAACTACGTCATCAATGGCCGCAAATGGTGGACCAGCGGCGCGGGTGACCCGCGCTGCGCCGTCCACATCCTGATGGGCAAAACCGACCCGGACGCGCCGCGCCACTCGCAGCAAAGCATGGTGCTGGTGCCGGCCAGTACACCCGGCATCACCATCGTGCGGCCCCTGACGGTGTTTGGCTACGACGACGCGCCGCACGGCCACATGGAAGTCATCTTCAAGGACGTGACCGTGCCCACCAGCAACATCCTGCTGGGTGAAGGCCGGGGCTTTGAGATTGCGCAAGGCCGCCTCGGGCCCGGGCGCATCCACCACTGCATGCGCCTGGTGGGTCTGGCCGAGCGCGCGCTCGAATTGATGTGCAAACGCGCATCCAGCCGCGTCGCTTTCGGAAAAACCGTGGCCTCGCAAACCGTGACGCAGGAGCGCATCGCCGAAGCGCGCTGCAAGATCGACATGGCGCGCCTGCTCACGCTCAAAGCCGCCTGGCTGATGGACATCGCGGGCAACAAGGTTGCCAAGAACGAGATCGCGATGATCAAGGTGGTCGCGCCCAACATGGCCTGCCAGGTGATCGACTGGGCCATGCAGGTGCACGGCGGCGCGGGGATGTGCGACGACTTTCCGCTGGCCTACAGCTTCACGGCGGCGCGCACCCTGCGTTTTGCAGACGGCCCGGACGAGGTGCACCGCAACGCCATCGCCAAACTGGAACTGGGCAAATATTCGGCCAACCCCAGGGCTGTCGAAATGCCCATCACACGCGGCTCCTGAGTTTTTTGGCGGCACCGGGCCTGCCGCATTTTGCTATATTATTAAGAGCTTACTACGTATATTCCACGAGGAAAATAGGCGCTTTTCATGCCTGAAAGGGAAAATATGATCGAAGTCCATACCTGGCCGACCCCGAACGGGCACAAGGTCCACATCATGCTCGAGGAATGCGGCTGCAAATTGGGGCGCGACTGGAAGGCGACGCCCGTGAACATCGGCACAGGCGACCAGTTCAAGCCAGAGTTCCTCAAGATCAGCCCAAACAACAAAATCCCCGCCTTGACCGACCCGGACGGCCCTGACGGCAAACCGATTGCGCTGTTTGAATCCGGCGCAATCCTGATCTATCTGGCCGCGAAATTCGGCAAATTCATGCCCAAATCAGACCGGCAAAAATTCGAAGTCTTGCAGTGGCTGATGTTCCAGATGGGCGGCGTCGGGCCCATGCTGGGGCAAACCCATCATTTCCGCCTTTACGCGCCCGAGAAGATTGAATACGCTGTCAACCGCTACACCAATGAGACCAAGCGACTTTACGGCGTCATCAACAAGCGCTTGTCCGCCAGCGCATGCATCGCCGGGCCGCAATACAGCATTGCCGACATCGCGATCTTCCCGTGGCTGCGCAATTGGGCCAACCAGGGCGTGGTGATGGCGGATTTTCCGCACCTGAAACTCTGGTTTGACAAGATCGCCGATCGCCCGGCGGTGCAGCGCGGCGTGGCGGTGCTGGCGGATTTGCGCAAACCCATCACGGACGACAAGGCGCGTGACATCTTGTTCGGCGAGACCCAGTACCAGCAGCGCTGAATAGAGCCCAATTAACCTCCAACTTCCCGTTTCGTGTTGGGGTCAAAGCTGGCCCACTTCGTGTGGCTGCGCACTGACCCGCAATCAATGTAAATGGCGCGGTTTGCGCCCGCCGCCATGGCCTTGGCCGCCATGGCCGCCGCCGGAACCGCCTGCCCCCCCCGAACCACGTGGAGGCCGGCCGATGTCGAGCGAATTCACCAGGGCGTCAAAGCGCTTCGCGAAGAGTTTGTCAACTTCGGCCACGACGCCGGACAGTTCCGCGCCATCAAAGTGGCGCTCCATCAGGCCGATCAGGTCCTGCACCAGCAAGTCGCGCTGCACCTGCATGATGGCCGCCGGATTGGGGCCGACAAACAGCATCATGAAGTCGTCGCGCGAGTCATCGTCAGACTCTTCGTCGTCCTCATCGAAGTCGGTGTCGTAAAACGTGACCTCGATGGTGGCGCCGGTCTCTGACAGCTCGTTGAGGCTCATGCACATTTCGTCGAGCGCCTGGCGGAAATCTTCGTCGCCCGCCACCGTCCAGCATAGCTGGAGCAGATGCTCCTTGGCCTCGAACTTGATGCCTGGCTCGTCCTCGTAAAAACTCACCGCGCCATCGGCCAGCGAGCGGGCGCCCGCGTATTTCCACAGGGGTTTGAGGGCATCCTGGATCTGCTCGAAATTCACATCCGCGCGCATCGGCACCTGGCCGTGGACGTGGATTTCAAAAGGGGCGTTGTGGCTTGGCATGGTGTCCAGTGTAGCGATGTCTTTGTCTGCGTTTCGGATGGCACCCGAGGCCGGAATCGAACCCGCGCATCCATGCGCTTTGTCATTTCCGCCCGCTGGGCATGCTGGTTCGAGTGTAGCGATGTCTTTGATTATGTTGAGAATGGTGCCCGAGGCCGGAATCGAACCGGCATGCCCGTTATTCACGAAGCGGCGGATTTTAAGTCCGATGTGTCTACCTATTTCACCACTCGGGCCGGATTGCAAATGGTTTCCCGGCAATGCATTGTCGTTCCGTTTCTCAATCGTCTGTGAAGTAGGCGCGCCGACGAAGACAGTGCCATGGCACGGCAAGGACGCGCAACGACCTTCACGAATGATTTAGAAATGGGATCAGACAAAAAAGCCCTGTCAACCAGAGTTGACGGGGCTTGATCGGCTCAAATGCTGGAGGCGCGAAGCGGAGTCGAACCGCTCTAGACGGATTTGCAATCCGTTGCATAACCGATTTGCTATCGCGCCAATATCATCAGAATTCCGTCCTCAGAATTCCATCCTCAAAATGCCAATTGAGTTCCACGAAAAAGGGAAGCCTGAGCTTCCCTGTTTCGTCAACTTAGGAGTCAACTTCATCAAAATCTGGAGCGGGAAAAGAGTCTCGAACTCTCGACCTCAACCTTGGCAAGGTTGCGCTCTACCAACTGAGCTATTCCCGCGTTTCAAGCCTCGAATTATAGCTCAATTTATCGAGGTTTTCAAAAAAGCATCTGGCAAAACAATTCGCAAATTGCGGGCGGGAACGATATCCGCTGGCCCAGCCCGCTCCATGCCACGTTGAACTGCCGCGCCAGACGCCCCCATCAATGCTTGATGGCGCCCCCCAATACGTGGGCTGGCTCCACCACGGCGACGGGCGCTGTCGCCACGGCCACAGCGGCTACGGGCTCTTCTTCGGGCAAAGGCGTAGGCATGCGCACCAGTGCGATCTCCAGCACCTTGTCGATCCAGCGCACCGGGACAATTTCCAGGCTGTTTTTGACGTTTTCGGGGATCTCCTGCAAATCCTTGGCGTTTTCTTCAGGGATCAGCACGGTTTTGATGCCGCCGCGCAACGCCGCCAGCAGTTTCTCCTTCAAGCCGCCAATCGCCGTGACTTCGCCGCGCAGGGTGATCTCCCCCGTCATCGCGACGTCGCCGCGCACCGGAATGCCGGTCAGCGCCGACACAAAGGCTGTCGTCATCGCCGCGCCGGCACTGGGGCCGTCCTTGGGCGTCGCGCCATCGGGCACGTGGATATGGATGTCCTTTTTCTCGAAGATTTCGTCCTTGATGCCAAGGCGGGCGGCACGGCTGCGAACGACCGTGCGCGCGGCCTCGACCGATTCCTTCATCACGTCGCCCAGGGAACCGGTGCGGGTGATGACGCCCTTGCCAGGCATTGACGTGGCTTCAATCGTGAGCAGGTCGCCGCCGACTTCGGTCCACGCCAGGCCGACCACCTGGCCGACCTGGTTTTGCTCTTCCGCACGTCCGTAGGAGAACTTGCGCACGCCAAGAAAATCGTTCAGGTTGGCGCCATCGACTTTGACCTGGGGCGTCATCTTCTTGAGCAGCAGGCCTTTGACGACTTTGCGGCAGATTTTGGACAGTTCGCGCTCAAGTGAACGCACGCCCGCCTCCCGCGTGTAATAACGCACGATGTCGCGCACTGCTTCCTCCGTCACGAGCAGTTCGGCGTCTTTGACGCCATTGTTCTTGAGCTGCTTGGGCAACAGGTAACGCAGGGCGATGGCGGTTTTTTCGTCTTCCGTGTAGCCCGACAGGCGAATCACCTCCATGCGGTCCAGCAGGGCCGGGGGGATATTCATCGAGTTCGAGGTGGCGACAAACATCACGTCGCTCAGGTCGAAGTCCACTTCAACGTAGTGGTCGCCGAATTTATGGTTTTGCTCTGGGTCAAGCACCTCGAGCAAGGCGCTTGACGGGTCGCCCCGGAAGTCGGTGCCAAGCTTGTCGATCTCATCAAGCAAAAACAGCGGGTTGCGCGTGCCGACCTTGGACAGGCTTTGCAGCACCTTGCCCGGCATGGCGCCGATGTAGGTGCGCCGGTGGCCGCGGATCTCGGCCTCGTCGCGCATGCCGCCCAAAGCCATCCGCACGTACTTGCGCCCGGTCGCCTTGGCGATGGATTGGCCCAGCGAGGTTTTGCCAACTCCCGGCGGGCCCACCAGGCAGAGGATGGGCGCCTTGACCTTGTCCACCCGCTGTTGCACCGCAAGGTACTCCAGAATGCGGTCTTTGACCCGGTCCAGTCCGAAGTGGTCTTCGTTGAGCACGGTCTCGGCGTGCGTCAGGTTGTGCTTGATCTTGGTTTTGGCCGCCCAGGGCAGGCCGATCAAGACGTCGATGTAGTTGCGCACTACGGTGGCTTCAGCCGACATCGGTGACATCAGTTTGAGCTTTTTCAACTCGCCTTCGGCCTTTTTCAAGGCTTCCTTGGGCATTTTGGCGGCCTTGATTTTTTTCTCGATCTCATCGACGTCGGCGCCGTCTTCGCCTTCGCCGAGTTCCTTCTGGATCGCCTTGACCTGCTCGTTCAGGTAAAAATCGCGCTGGTTCTTTTCCATCTGGCGCTTGACGCGGCCGCGGATTTTTTTGTCCACATTGAGGATTTCGACTTCGCGTTCAATCTGCTCGAACAGGTTCTCCAGGCGCTCCTTGACGCCGGAAAGCGCCAGCACGGCCTGTTTGTTCTCCAGCTTCAGCGGCAAATGCGCGGCGATGGTGTCGGCCAGGCGCCCGGCGTCGTCAATACTGGAAATGGACGTGAGAATCTCGGGCGGGATTTTCTTGTTGAGCTTGACGTATTGGTCAAACTGCTGCATCACCGCCCTGCGCAGGGCTTCGATCTCACTGGATTTGCCGCGCTCTTTGTCCAGCGGCTCGGCAACAGCCTCGACCGGCGTAACGGCGGCCGAAAAATGCAGTTCACCTTCCAGTATTTTGTCGACCACGGCGCGCTGCTGGCCTTCGACCAGGACCTTGACGGTCCCGTCCGGCAATTTGAGCATTTGCAGAATGGTGGAGACGCAGCCGACGTCGAACATGTCGGAGACCAGGGGATCGTCTTTGGCGGCGGCCTTCTGCGCCACCAGCATGATGCGCCGCTCGGCTTCCATCGCGGCTTCCAGCGCCTTGATGCTCTTGGGGCGCCCAACGAAGAGCGGGATCACCATGTGCGGGAAAACCACCACGTCACGCAATGGCAACAGGGGCAATTCAATCGAGCTGGCAGGAAGAGGGGTATGACCGGACATTGATTTACCTTTTCATTACCTGTTCAATATGGAACACATTCCGGCATTTTCAAGCCGCGCTTTCACGTCGCGCTTTCACGCACGCGAAGTTCAGGCCTTTTTGGCCGCTTCACGGTAGACCAGCAAGGGCGGCTTGTTTTCTTCAATGGTGGACTCGTCCACTACGACTTTGTCGACGTTGGAAGCCGTCGGCAATTCGAACATGGTGTCGATCAGCGACTGCTCAAGGATCGAGCGCAGGCCGCGCGCGCCGGTCTTGCGGGCCAGGGCTTTCTTGGCGATGGCGCGCAAGGCCGAAGGCCTGATCTCAAGGTCCACGCCCTCCATTGAAAGCAGTTTGCTGTACTGCTTGACCAATGCGTTCTTCGGCTCCGTCAGTATCTGGACCAGGGCATCTTCACTGAGTTCGGCCAGGGTGGCCACCACCGGCATGCGGCCGACCAGTTCCGGGATCAGGCCGAACTTGATCAAGTCTTCCGGCTCAACCTCTTTGAAGACCTCGGTCAGGCTGCGTTGCTCCTTGCTTTTGACCGTCGCGCCAAAACCAATGCCCGACGACTGCGTGCGGCTTTCGATGACTTTTTCAAGGCCGGAGAACGCGCCGCCGCAAATGAACAGGATATTGGTCGTGTCGATCTGCACGAAATCCTGGTTCGGGTGTTTTCTTCCGCCTTGGGGCGGCACACTGGCCATGGTGCCTTCGATCAGCTTGAGCAAGGCCTGCTGCACGCCCTCGCCGGAAACGTCGCGGGTGATGGACGGGTTGTCGGACTTGCGTGAAATCTTGTCGATCTCGTCAATGTAGACAATGCCGCGCTGGGCCCGCTCGCCATCGTAGTTGCAGCTTTGCAGCAGCTTAAGGACAATGTTTTCAACGTCTTCGCCGACGTAACCGGCTTCTGTGAGCGTGGTGGCATCGGCCATGACGAAGGGCACGTCGAGCATGCGCGCCAGGGTTTGCGCCAGCAAGGTCTTGCCTGAACCGGTCGGGCCGATCAGCAAGATGTTGCTCTTGGCCAGCTCCACATCGTCTTTTTTGGCTTTTTCCTTGTGCTTCAAGCGCTTGTAGTGGTTGTACACAGCCACAGCCAGCGTGCGCTTGGCAGGCTCCTGGCCGATCACATAGTTGTCCAGATTCGCCTTGATGTCGGCCGGCGTCGGCAAATCGCCCTTGGCGTCGCGCGCATCGACGGTGGCGGGCAACTCGTCGCGGATGATTTCATTGCAAAGCTCGATGCATTCGTCGCAGACAAACACGGACGGCCCGGCAATCAGTTTTTTGACTTCATGCTGGCTCTTTCCGCAGAAAGAACAGTACAAAGTTTTTTCGCTGGATGCACCCTTTTTTTCGGCCATGCTGGATTTGCCCTTAAGGTGAAGTTATCGACGGGATTCGAAAAAGTTACGCAATTTTACCCAATTAAAAACGGCGACGCCCCTTGAGGCAGCCGCCGCTACAACTCCATCGTGGCAGCGTTGGAACACACCGCCCAAAACCGGTCAGGGGCGTTTGGAAATCACCTGATCGATCAAGCCGTATTCTTTGGATTCATCAGCGGACATGTAGAAATCGCGCTCGGTATCCAGGGCGATTTTTTCCAATGACTGCCCGGTGCGCTCGGCCAGGATCTTGTTCAACTGCTCGCGGGTTTTCAGAATTTCGCGCGCCTGGATTTCTATTTCAGTCGCCTGCCCTTGGCTGCCGCCAGAGGGCTGATGGATCATGATTTTGGAATTCGGTAACGAGAAGCGTTTGCCCTTGGCGCCGGCCGCCAGCAAAAACGCGCCCATGCTCGCTGCGAAGCCCGAGCACAGTGTTGACACGTCCGGCTTGACGAAATTCATGGTGTCGAAAATCGCCATGCCGGCCGACACAGAACCGCCGGGGGAATTGATGTAGAAAGAAATGTCCTTGTCCGGATTTTCGCTCTCCAGGAACAGCAATTGCGCGACCACGAGGTTGGCGGTCTGGTCGTTGACCGGGCCCACCAAAAAAATGACGCGCTCTTTGAGCAGGCGTGAATAGATGTCATACGAGCGCTCGCCGCGCCCGGACTGCTCGATCACCATCGGGATCATGCCCAGGCCCTGTGTTTCCATTGCACTGTTTCGAACGTTCATTGTGTACTTTCTTAGAGGTCGCTTAGAGGTCAGCTTCAGATGGGTAATGTACCGAAAAACCTGATCAAAAATGGCAGCTCCAAATGGAAATGGGGCCCGATGCCAAGACTGCAAGCCCCTTGCAAGCCGTGTTCGGGCCCCATAAACGCCTTTTTACCCAAAAAAAATCAGTTCTGTCCCATCAGCTCGTCGAATGAAATTGCCTTCTCGGTGATTTTCGCTTTGCCCAAAATGAACTCGGTCACATTGCTTTCAACCACGATGCCTTCGACTTCGGCCAGGCGTTTGGCGTCGCCGTAGTACCAGCGCACCACGTCGGCCGGCTTCTCATAACTGGCGGCCAGCTCGTCGATGTGTTTCTTGATCTGTTCGGGCTTGGCTTGCAGTTCATTGGCGCGGACCAGTTCGGCCACGGCCAGGCCCAGGCGCACGCGGCGCTCGGCCTGGGGTCGGAACACATCGGCCGGAATCGGCGCCTTGTCAGCGTCCTTGACGCCGCGCTGCTTCAGGTCGGCGCGTGCGCCTTCGATCAAACGGTCCACCTCGGACTGCACCGTGGAGGTGGGAAGATCCAGTTCGCAGACAGCGACCAAAGCATCCATGGCAGCCTGTTTGTTGCGTGAGAGCAGACGGAACTTGACCTCACGCTGCAGGTTTTTCTGGATGTCGGCACGCAAGCTGCCAACCGACGGGTCGGCGATGCCAAGGGACCTGGCAAGGGCCTCGTTGACCTCGGGCAGGTGGGCGGCTTCGATCTTTTTGACCGTGACCATGAAGTCGGCTGATTTGCCAGCGACATCTTTGCCGTGGTAATCCGCCGGGAACGCCATCTGGAAAGTTTTGCTTTCGCCGGATTTCATGCCGCGCACGGCCTCTTCGAATTCCTTGAGCATCTGGCCGTCGCCAACGATGAACTGGAAGTCCTCTGCCTTGCCGCCCTGGAACGGCTCGCCGTCGATCTTGCCTTCGAAATCAACCGTCACCCGGTCGCCGTCCGCAGCAGCGGCCTCATGGGCGCGCTGGGCGAAGGTGCGGCGCTGCTTGCGCAGGATGTCAAGGGTTTTGTCGATGGCCGAGTCGGTCACCGTGGCATCGAGTTTTTCAACGCTGGCCGCGCTCAGGTCGCCGATTTTGACTTCAGGAAAGACTTCAAATACTGCGTCAAAGGCCATTTCGCCTTCGGGAGACGCCGTGCTCTCAGTGATGCGCGGCTGCCCGGCGACACGCAATTTGGCTTCGTTGGCGGCGTTGGCGAAGGCCTCGCCGACTTTGTCGTTCATCACTTCATAATGGACCGAGTAGCCATAACGCTGGGCCACTACGTTCATCGGCACTTTGCCGGGACGGAAACCGTCCATCTTGACCGTGCGCGCCAGCCGTTTCAGGCGGGAATCGACTTCGGACTGGATCGCGCCGACCGGCAGCGTCAGCGTCATCTTGCGCTCGAGCTTTTCAAGGGTTTCAACAGTCACGGCCATATCAGTTCTCCTAAAGGTGTTGGGGATCGAGGCTGCGGTCAGGCAAGCGCTGTTTCCGGTCAAAGTATTTGTCTGTGGTGCGCGGGGGGGGACTCGAACCCCCACATCCTTGCGGACGTCAGGACCTAAACCTGGTGCGTCTACCAATTTCGCCACCCGCGCTGAAAAAATCAATGGGACAACCCGAACTGGCTTGTCCCATGAAACTGCTCAGCCCGCTATTTTAACCTGCCTTGGTGTGACGAATTCTGGCGGTGGCCGGGTCATCGCCTGACGCGGAACCAGGCCGCATACATGGCCGGCAGGGCGAGCAGGGTGAGCACGGTGGCCACCACCAGGCCGCCCATGATGGCGATCGCCATGGGGCCCCAGAACACCGAGCGCGACAGCGGAATCATGGCCAGCACAGCCGCCGCCGCCGTCAGCACGATCGGGCGCAGGCGCCGCACCGCGCTTTCGACGATGGCGTCCCAGGCCGGCACACCCACATCGCGCTCCTGCTCGATCTGGTCGATCAGAATCACCGAGTTGCGCTGGATCATGCCCATCAGGGCTATAACTCCCAGCAAGGCGACAAAGCCGAAAGGCCGGTTGAAGATCAGCAAGGCCGCAGCCACGCCGGCAATGCCCAAGGGGCCGGTCAAAAACACCAGCATCGCGCGGCTGAAGCTATGCAGTTGCAGCATCAGCAACGTGAACGTGATGAACAGCATGATGGGCACGCCCGCCGCGATCGAGTCGGAGCCCTTGCTGCTTTCGGCCACGGCACCCGCCACCGCGATCTTGTAGGCCGTTTCACCCGATGCGGCCCATTTGGCCTCCAGCGCCGTGAGCGCTGGAAGCAGTTCATCCGTCACCGTGGCGGCCTGCAAACCCTCGACGATATCGCATTGCACGGTGATTGCGTAGTCCCGGTTTTCGCGCCAGAGCACGCCAGGCTCCCAGGCGAATACCGGTCGCGCGATCTGCAGGAGCGGAATGGATTTGCCCGAACCTGTAGGCATGTTGGCGTTGCCCAGGTCGGTGATGGTATTGCGCTCGTCCAGCGGCTGGCGCAGCACCATTTCAATCAGTTTGTCGCCTTCGCGGTATTGACCGACGGTGAAGCCCGAGAGCAAGGTCCGCGAGGCCTGGGCGATGGACTGGCTGGTCACGCCCAAGGCGCGCGCCTTGGACTGGTCCACTTCCAGGCGGATCACCTTGACGAACTCGTTCCAGTTGTCGTTCACCCCGCGTGCATTGGCGTTTTTGAGCATGACGGCGCGCACCTCGTCTGCCTTGGCGCGCAAAGTGACAGGGTCGGGGCCGCTCACGCGGAACTGCACCGGGTATGCCACCGGCGGCCCATTGGGCAACAGCTTGACGCGGCCGCGAACTTCGGGGAACTCGGTGGCCAGCATCGCCGGGAGCTTGATGCGCAGCGTCTCGCGCACGGCCAGGTCTTTGGGCAGCACGATGAGCTGGGACACATTGGTCTGCGGAAAAATGGTCTCCAGGGGCAGGTAAAACCGCGGCACGCCGGTGCCGACCCATGACGTGACGCTGTCGACCCCCGCCTCCTTCATCAGGCGCTGCTCAAAACGCTTGACCAGGGTTTCATTGGCCGCGAACGAGGTTCCCTCGGGGAACCACAGCTCAACCAGCAATTCGGGACGGCTGGAATCGGGGAAGAATTGCTGCTCCACCTTGCCCATGCCGACGATGCCGAGGACAAAGGTCAAAATCGTCGCGCCGATGGTGATCCAGCGGTATTTCACACACCAGTTCACCAGCTTGCGAAAACCGGAATAAAACGCGCCGTCAAAACTCTCGTGCGCGTGCTGCGCCTGCTGCACCGCCGGGGCCAGGGCCTTGGCGGTGGTGCGCAGGGTTTTCTCAAACGAGTCCGCCTGGGGCAAACGTGCCACGACGGCACCCTCCAGCGGAATCTGGCTGCCCAGATGCGCGGGCGGCTTCAGGAGCAAGGTTCCCAGGTAGGGCACAAAATAGACTGAAACCAGCCAGCTCAAGACCAGGGCGATCACCGTCACCGCGAAGATCGCGAAGGTGTATTCGCCGGTGATCGATTTGGCGATGCCGATGGGCAAAAAGCCGGTAGCCGTGATCAAGGTGCCGGTCAGCATGGGCATGGCCGTCGCGTCATAGGCGAAGGTTGCCGCGCGCACCTTGTCGAAGCCCTCGTCCATCTTGCGCACCATCATTTCGACGGCGATGATGGCGTCGTCCACCAGCAGGCCCAGGGCGATGATGAGCGACCCCAGGGAAATCTTGTGCAGGCCGATGTCCCAGTACCACATGGCCAGGAACGTCATAGCCAGCACCAGCGGAATGGTGATGCCCACCACCAGGCCGGGGCGCATGTCGATGTAATAACGCTTGAAAATGTTTTTTTCGTTGGGCCGCGAGTGGAACCCCAGCGCCACAAAACTCACCAGCAGCACGATGGCCACAGCTTCGATCAGCACCGCGATGAACTCGTTGACCGACTTGGCCACCGCGACCGGCTGGTTTTGGACTTGCACCAGCTTGACGCCTGCCGGCA
>JANMVT010000251.1:0-5477 GCA_031392945.1 Rhodoferax sp.
TTTAGAAACTTGGCGGCCAACTCGGGTGAGTTGCCCACTGGCTCAATGCCCAAGGCGTCGAATTTGCCCTTGATTTCGGCAGAGTTGACAGCCTTGGCGACCTCTGCGTTCAAACGGTTGACGATGTCGCGCGGCACGCCAGCAGGCGCCAGAAACAAAACCCAGGTGGAGGACTCCAGCGGCGGCCCGCCCGCCTCGGCGATGGTCGGCACTTCCGGCGCGCTGGGCAGGCGCTTGGCCGAGAACATGCCCATTGCCTTGATCTTGCCGCCGCGCACATGCGGCATCAAGGCGCTCGGGGTGTCAACCAGAATCTGGATGCTGCCGCCCATCAAGTCCTGCAAGGCCGGCGCCGTGCCCTTGTAGGGCACATGCACCATGTCCACACCCACCGTCTGCTTGAACAGTTCGGTAGTCAAGTGCGCCGCCGCGCCCACACCTGAAGAGCCGAAAGAAATCTTGCCCGGGTTGGCACGGGCGTAGGCCAGCAATTCCTTCATGTCCCTGGGCGGAAAATTGTTGCTTGCGGTCATGATCAGCGGCGCAATGCCGACCAGCGATATCGGTGAAAAACTCTTGACCGGGTCGTAGGGGATGCGCCCCGCGTACAGCGTGGCATTGGCCGCGTGTGCCGCGATGACGGTCAGCATGGTGTAGCCGTCCGGCGCAGCCCTGGCCGCCAGATCCGCCCCCAGCAGCGAATTGGCGCCAGGCCGGTTTTCCACCAGGATCGTCCAGCCGGTTTGCTCCGAGATCTTTTGCACCACCATGCGCGTGGCGTTGTCGGTGATGCCGCCCGGCGTGTAAGGCACGATCCATTTGATGGGCTTGCTGGGCCAGGCCTGCGCGTGCACTGCCGTGCAGGACAGGGCCAGGACAATGGTCGGCACCAGGGCCAGGATTTTTGAGAGATAAGGCAAGATCATGATGGTGTGGATGATAGTGGCAGAAGTCAACCTGTGCCGGGCCAAGCCTGCTGTTTAAAACGTCCCCGGAAACGACCCCCCGTCCATCAACAGGTTCTGCCCATTGATGTAACCCGCGTGGGCGCTGCACAGGTAGGCGCAGGTGGCGCCGAATTCTTCGGGGCGGCCCAGGCGTTTGGCGGGGTGTTTGTGGATGCGGGCCGCGCGGATGGACGCCGCGTCCGTCCCCTCGCGCAGGGCCTGCGCGGCGAAGTTGCTGGCCAGGCGCTGGGTCTCGAAAGTGCCGGGCAACAGGTTGTTGATGGTGACGCCTTTGGCCACCGTGCTGCGGGCGAGGCCAGCCACAAAACCGGTGAGGCCGCTGCGTGCACCGGTGCTCAGGCCCAGGCCGTCCACCGGGGCTTTGACGGCGCTGGAGGTGATGTTGACAATGCGGCCAAAACCGCGCGCCATCATGCCGTCAACCGTGCGCCGGATGATGTCGATGGGCGTGAGCATATTGGCATCGAGCGCGCGCAGCCAGGTGTCCCGGTCCCAGTGGCGAAAGTCCCCTGGCGGCGGGCCACCCGCATTGGTGATGACGATGTCGAAGTCCGGGTGGGCGGCAAAGATGCGCTCGCGCCCGTCTACCGTGGTGACATCGGCGGCCAGCCAGTGCACAGTCGCAGATGCCGCAGCTTGCAGGGTGGCTGCGGCTTCTTGCAAGGTCGATTCAGTACGGGCCACGATGACCAGCTCGACACCTTCACGCGCCAGCGCCTGCGCACACGCCAGGCCCAAACCCGCACTGGCGCCACACACAAGGGCTTTGCGCCCGGCAATTCCAAAGTCCATGGTGGTTTACTTTGCTATTGTTTGTATATCTAACTATTCAGCATTGACGGGGACATATGGCACTTTATACCTCTCAGGCGATAAGCGGCGGCGTCAACTGCTTCTGCGCCTGCGCCTGCATGATCTTGCGCAGGCGCGACAGGCCCACGTCATGCTCATAAAGGTGCTCGCGCGCATTGGCGTCGGGTTCCATGGTTTCCAGCATGACGCGGTCCTGTTCCAGCACCACCCAGTGCCGGGCTTCGAGCCGGTTGCGGTACAGGAAGCGCCATACGTCGCGCTGCCAGCCACCCACCTTCCGGCAGCGCCAGAAGAACACGGCGGACATGTTGGGAGCCCCACCCGAAGCAGAACCCGACGCAATGGGCGTGTAGCTGCCAATCACGGTGAAGCTCCCGCCGGGCCCGCCGGTCTTGGGGTAGGGAATGGCCAGGCGCATCCAGTGGGTGCCGGTGTCGCCCCATTCGGTCCAGTCAAAGTTGACGTCGCGCTGGCCGTCTTTCTCGAACATGAAGCCGTGCTCGGTTTTGCGCAAGCGGAACTTGGCGCTGATGTCGCCCTCGCTCATGGAGTGCGACTGCTTGTGCACAAAGCTGCCGTGCATCGGATCCATCACGTTGTCGGCCACGTAGCGGTAGTCGCCGCGCCATTCCACGTAACAAGGGAAGCTGCTCCACTCGGGACTGGTCAGTTCCTCGGGCAACTTCAATGGCGGCGGCATGGCCACGTAGCTGCGGCTGTTGTAGAGCCATAACGCGCCCGCCGCGTCGATGACGTGGAACGACCGCGCTGCGCGCGAGCCTTCCAGCGTGCAGCCGGGGCTGGCAGGCACCTTAGTCACGGTGCCGTCGCAGCGAACCTCGATGCCGTGGTACGGGCAGGCCAGCCGGTCGCCCAGATTGACACCCATCGACAGCGGTGCGCCGCGGTGCGGGCAATGGTCCTCCAGTGCGTGGATGACGCCGTGGGCGTCGCGCCAAAGCGCGATCTTGTAGCCCAGGCGGCGCAAGGACACCGGCTTTTCCTTGACGAAATCCGAAGGGCAAATAGGGTACCAGAGGTCGTAAAGCCCACGCTCCAGCAGTGCGTCAACCGGGGTTTGAGTGCCGATTTGAGTGCTTGGGCTCATGTCATTCTCCGAGGGTCTTGATGGCGGACTGAAAAGAGGCCGCAGTCCACGGCTCGCCGTTGGGCCCCAACGGGCCACTCTTGTTGAGCTGGGCGATCAGGGCGTCCAGCTCCCAATGGCCAGCGCCAAAGGCACGCTCGATGGCATCGCCCAGCAAATCTTCAAAAGTAGTGGGCGGCCGCTTGCGGGCTTGGTGCTGGTCCAGGTAACGCGTGGGCAGGGCATGGATGGGAATGCCGTTCATTTCGATCTCCTTCGACAAAATTCATTCCGCGACGATGTTGCGGGCCTTGATGATGCGTGCCCATTGGGCGGTCTCGGTGCGGATGTGTGCCGCAAAATCGGCAGGTTTCATCAATACTTCAGTCAGCCCCTGGGCCTTAAGCTGTTCGCGGGTTGCCGCCACACTCAAAATATCGGCAGCGTCCCTGGCCAGTTGCTCGACCACGCCCGCAGGCGTGCCCGCCGGGGCCAGCAGGCCGTACCACGAGGTCACCACCACACCGCTGACGCCTTGCTCGGCAAGAGTGGGAATGTCGGGTGCGCTTGCGCTGCGGCTTGACTCGGTGATGCCGATGGCCACCAGTTTGCCGCTCTTGATTTGTGCCAGCACGCCGGGCAAATTGCTGAACATCAGCGGCACCTGCCCACCCAGCACGTCATTGAGCGCCGGGCCGGTGCCTTTGTAGGGCACGTGCAGCAAATCCACCTCAGCCTGCTGCTTGAAAAGCTCACCGGCGAGGTGCAGGCCGCTGCCCACACCAGGTGACGCGTAGCTCAGCATGCCGGGCTTGGCTCTGGCCAGTGCGACCAGTTCCTTTACCGTGCGAACATTGATCGAAGGCGTGGCCACCAGCACATTGGGCGCCTTGGCCAGCATGGTGACAGGCACAAAATCGCGTTCAATGTTGAACGGAAAATTCGGCATCAGGGTCGGGTTGATGGTCAGGTTGCCCGCAGGCACCACCAGCAGGGTGTGGCCGTCAGGTTTGGCGCGCTTGACTTTGTCAATGCCGATGTTGCCAGCCGCGCCGGGCAGGTTTTCCACCACGGCGCTTTGCTTGTAGCGCTCGGCCAGGCCATTGGCAAGAATGCGCGAGAGCGAGTCGATGGGGCCACCCGGCGGGAACGGCGCGATGACCTTGAAGCCGTCGCCGGCCAGCAGCGCGGGCGACGCTTGCGCAAAGCCGGCGGTGCAATGGAATGCTATATAAACAGCAGCTAACAATGCATGTCCCATATGGAGAAATGGAAAAAATGAGGGGAGCTTCATGGGTTTTTCTCTTTTTTTTCCGTCAAAAATGCGCCTGAGGCTTTCGCCTGCGGCTGGCGCCGCGTGTTGCCGTCCAGGCCGCCATCTATCGCCCATTCAGCAAACACCGTGGGGCCGGGCTCGAAATCGCGTGCCTGCCATTTGGCTGTGAGTTTGTCTTCGTCGGCGTTGTATTCGATCAGGCCGCCACAGGGGTTTTCAAAATACCAGAAGTAGGCCGACGAGATCGGGTGGCGGCCGGGTCCGAGTTGGGTCTTCCAGCCGCAGCGGCTCATGTGCAGGCCGCCGCCAAACACTTCATGGATGTCACGCACGGTGAAAGCGATGTGGTTCAGGCCGGTGGCCTTGTTGGGCAGTTGCAGCAAAAACAGGTCGTGGTGGCCGGCCTCGGAGGCACAACGCATGAACACGCCACGGCCGGGGTAACGGTCAGACGTGACAAAACCCAGGCTTTGGTAAAACGCCTCAGCCTCCACCACGCGGTCTGAAAACAGCACCACGTGGCCAATGTCCACCGGCGTGGCACGCTCGTAAACCGGGGACGGCATATCGACACGCTGGGCATTGCCATAAGGATTGGTGGCGGCGCCCTGGATGTCAAGCGCCCGTTTGGCGCTGTGCTGAAACACGATGCGCAGGCCATGCGGGTCGATGGTGCTGATTCGGGTTTCATCCGAGTTGCTACTGTTTTGATACTTTACTTTGCTTGTACCACGGGGGCTTTCGAGTGATTTGGCTATCAGTTTCAGGCTGACGTCATCTTTTACGCCCCACACCACTTCGCGCAACGTCGGGCCGGGTTCGATCGGTGCGGCCAGTGTGGGATCATTGGGGCGGCGCACGATCACCTGCGCGCCATTGAGCGTTTCCCACACCTGTTTCTCGGCGTCATCAACCAGCGGCTTCAAGCCCCAGTCGGAAAAGAAGCGGCGCGTGTCGTCCCAGTTCTTCTGTGTGCCGTCGGTGGAATAGGTGATGGCGTCTATCCCTTCGATTCCCTTGCCTTCGATTCCTTTGCCTTCGCTCATTTTGTGTTCTCCAGCCCAGCCCATGGCATGGGCGATTCATTGATGCCCCAGTAATAACTCTTTTGCGTCATGTACTCGGCGATCGAGGCTTTGCCCTTTTCGCGGCCCATGCCGCTTTGTTTGGTGCCGCCAAACGGGGTGCTGATGGAAAACACTTTGTAGGTGTTGATCCACACTGTGCCGGTGTCCAGGGCGCGGCCCAGACGCAGCGCCGTCTTGTAGTCGCGGGTCCAGATGCCGCTGGCCAGGCCGTAGTCGTTGTCATTGCACTGGGCGATCAGGTCGGC
>JANMVT010000268.1:0-11546 GCA_031392945.1 Rhodoferax sp.
TCCAGCGACCACACGAAGTGGGAGAGCGTGGGGGTCATATCCCTGCCACTTTCTCGTCAGTTGAGGTTGTCATCGCGTAAATGCCCGCCCGCACCGGCCCATACTTGCGCACTCCCTCGCGCATGGCTTCCAGATAATCGGCCCAGGCCACGCCCAGCAGCGGCGCAAAGTGCACCAGCAACTGGCCGTTGCAACCCAGCACGTAGAGCTTGCCAATGTCGCCTTGTTCAATGGCGTTGCGCTCTTCATCGGCAAGGTCGTATTCGCCAAGCAGAGCCGCGCGGTTCTGCGCGAACCGACGCTGCACCTGGGCATCGCGGTTCAGGTGATAAAGAAGTTTTTGTGTGCCGTACAGACTCAAGGTTTCTCCTGTCCCCTTGCGGGGTGGGCGTGGGAAGGGAGCGTATTCATGCGCTACCCCAGTGCGGGATGTGATGGCTACCCAGCGACACCGCCACATTCTTGGGCTCGCAAAACACCTCGTAACTCCAGGTGCCGCCTTCACGCCCGGTGCCGCTGGCCTTGCTGCCGCCAAAGGGCTGGCGCAGGTCGCGCACGTTCTGGCTGTTCACAAAACACATGCCGGCTTCGACCGCAGCGGCGACACGGTGCGCGCGGCCCAGGTTTTCGGTCCAGACGTAGCTGGACAGGCCGTATCGAATGTCGTTGGCTTTGGCAATCGCGTCGGCTTCATCCTTGAACGGGATCAGGCAGGCCACGGGGCCGAAGATTTCTTCCTGCGCGATCTTCATGCGGTTGTCCACGTCGGCAAAAACCGTCGGCCAGACGTAATTGCCGTTGGCCACGCGCGCATGCAACTCGGGTGCATAACTGGGGCGGTCGATGCCGCCGCACAACATCGTGGCGCCTTCTTTGGGGCCGAGTTCAATGTAGCTGCGCACTTTGGCCAGGTGGGCCTGCGAAATCATGGGGCCGACGATGGTGTTTTCATCGAGCGGGTCACCCACCGTGATGTGTTTGGCGCGTTCGACAAACTTCTGCACGAAGTCTGCGTAGATCGATTGCTGCACCAGGATGCGGCTGCCGGCCGTGCAGCGTTCGCCGTTGTTGCTGAAGATCATGAACACGGCCGCGTCCAGCGCACGGCCCAGGTCGGCATCGTCAAAAATCACGAAGGGGGATTTGCCGCCCAACTCCATGCTGAATTTTTTCAGACCGGCCGACTTGACGATGCGGTTGCCCGTGGCGGTGGAGCCAGTGAATGAAATCGCCCGCACATCGGGGTGGGAGCACAGCGGTTCACCGGCTTCGCGGCCCATGCCGTGCAGGACGTTGAACACACCAGCGGGAATGCCGGCTTCGAGCGCCAGCTCGCCCAGGCGCGCGGCGCTCATCGGCGAGAGTTCGCTCATCTTCAACACGGCGGTGTTGCCAAACGCCAGGCAGGGCGCGGTTTTCCAGGTGGCCGTCATGAAGGGCACGTTCCAGGGGCTGATCAGCGCACACACACCGGTGGGGTGGTAAAGCGTGTAGTTCAGGTGCGTCTCGGTCGGGTAGGTGTGGCCATCGACACGCGTGCACATCTCGGCAAAATAATAGAAGTTGTCGGCCGCGCGCGGAATCAGCTGTTTGCCGGTTTGGGTGATAACCTGGCCACAGTCATTGGTCTCGGTTTGGGCGATCTCGGGCACGTGCGCGGCAATCAGATCGCCGAGTTTGCGGACCAGTTTGGCGCGTTGTGGCGCCGACATGCCCGCCCATTTGGGGAAGGCTGCTTTGGCGGCGGCGACGGCGGCATTGACTTCTTCTTCGCCGCCAGCGGCGACTTCGGCCAATACCGCCTGTGTGGCGGGGTTGACCGTTTCGAAATAGCTGCTGCTTTGGACGGACTTGCCGTTGATCAGGTGGTTAATTTGCAATGGTGTTCTCCAATTTTCCCAGGCGCTCAATCTCTGTCACAACCATATCGCCCGGCTGGCAGTCCACCACGCCATCGGGCGTGCCTGTCAGAATCAAGTCGCCGGGCTGCAAGGTCATGAAACTGCTGAAGTATTCGATCAAGAACGGCACGTCAAAAATCATGTCACGGGTGTTGCCGCTCTGAGTGATTTTTCCGTTCACCGCGGTTTGCAGGGCCAGTGCCTGCGGGTTCGCAATGTCCGCCGCGTCCACCCGCCACGGCCCAATCGGCGTGCAGGTGTCGCGGTTTTTCACGCGCAGGTTGGGGCGGTACCAGTTTTCCAGGTAGTCGCGGATGGCATAGTCGTTGGCCACGGTGTAACCCGCGACAAAGTCATGGGCGTCGTCACGTTTCACGCGCCGTGCCGTTTTGCCAATGACGACGGTGAGTTCACACTCGTAATGCATGAATTTCACCCCGGCCGGGCGGCGTGTGAAGGCGCGGTGCCCAATCAGGGCCGCCTCGCCTTTGACGAAGACCAGGGGCTCCTCGGGGGCTTTGAATTCGAGTTCTTTGGCGTGGTCGGCGTAGTTCAAGCCCAGCGCCAGGATGGTTCGTGCTTGGGGGACTGGCTTCAACGGTGGCAGCCAGACAACTGCATCCTGCGCGACGAGCCTGCCATCTGCCAGCAATAACTGGCCCTCCCGCTCAATGGCATCATGAATCGCGCCCGCGTAGGCAACACGTGCATGTTTCATGCGGCCTCCGCGATCAAGGTGTTTGAAAGCGTGCCCAAAGCAGGCAGAGACGGTGAGCTGATTTCAACGACATCGCCCACCTTCGCCAAAGGCCGCCCGCCACCCGGCAGGCAATCCAGCCCCAGCATCAAGACATCGCCTTCGCGCAGGGTCATGAAATTGCCCACATCCGCCATCAACTGCGTGGCACTTCGCACCAGGTCTGAAAAATCAATGGCCTGTTTCAGTTCGCCATTGATGCGCACTTCCAGCGCAAACTTCTGCGGATCACCGGCCGCCTGCGCGCTGACAAGGCGGGAGCCCACGCCCAAAAAACCATCGAGACACTTGAACTTGACCGGGGGCCGGAAGTAACTGCTGTGGGGGATTGAAAAATCATTCATCAACACGAATGACGCTTCCAAATTAGTAGCTGACTGCGCTTTATTGACGGGGGCTGGAGGCCCAAAAATCAGTGCAATGGTGGCGCCAACCTCAACCAGGGGCACATGCAGCGGCACTGGCACACCTGCGCCATTGGCGCTCCAGGTGTTGGCGGTTTTCACATACAACACAGGCGCCTGGGGTGGCGCTTTGTAGGGTGCCTGTGTCATTTGGGCCGCCATGGCATCACACTCGGCCTGGAAGTTCAGCAGCGTGCCGTAAACCGTGCCGGTCGGCCAGTAGTTGCTCATGCCGGTTGCTCCAGTTGAATCACTTGGTCCAGCAGCGCATACAGCCGCGTCAGTTTTTGTTTGCCCAAAGATTCCTCCATGTAGGCGTAATGCGCCTCGATTGAATGCGAGAGTTTTGCGACGGCCGTCAACCCTTTGCCTGTCAGTTCTACCACGGTGCGGCGCTGGTCTGCGGCGTCCCTTGCGCGGCGGATCAGGCCGTCGCGCTCCATGCGGTTGAGCACGCCGGTCAGGCTGGGGCCGAGGATGAAGGCCTCACGCGCGACGCGCCCGGTTTCCACCTCGCCGTGTTCGCCCAGCACACGCAACACGCGCCATTGCTGGTCGCTCAAGCCCTGCTCACGCAGGCCGGGGCGGGTGTGCGCCATAACCGCCTCGCGCGCCTGCAGCAGCAGGCGGGGCAGGTTGCGGTGGACGAAAGGCGTGGTCATGGCGGGTGCGGAAACATGAATTTGGCAAAGACTGAAATCATTTAATATGTTAAATGATTTGCAAAACGAATGCAAGCTTCACCTTTCGCGCACCTTTCGCCAGAGGCCTGGTATTTACCCTAGTCGATACTCGCAGGGCTGGCTAAACCGAACCCGCCTCTGCCGTCGCAAGCTGGGCTTCGCTCCGCAGCCACTTGGCAAAATCCTGCGCGTCGGGGTTGCCGTCGGCACGCGAGCCCATGGCCACAAAATAGCCGCGCTGGGATGCCGCCATCCCTTTGAAGGGCGCCACCAGGCGTTTGTCACGCAGCAGCTCGTTGAGCAGCGGAAAGCGCCCGATGGCCACGCCTTGTCCTGCCACCGCCGCGCCGATGGCGTCCGCATACTGGGTGAAGCGCAGGGTGTTCTTGGTGCGCACCTCGGGCAAACCCATCACCTTGAGCCAGGGTTGCCAGTCGCCGGTCAGGCTCATGTCATTGGGTGTGTCCACCGCCAGCAAGGTGTGATGGGCCAGGTCGGCGGGTTTCTTGAGTGGGTTTGCCGCCTGACGCAGCAATTGGGGCGAACAGACCGGCACCACGGTTTCTTCAAAGAGGGGTGCACCATCGCCGTCCCTGATGGCGCAAAACCGCACGGCCAGGTCGAGGTGTTTGCGTTCCAGGTCCTGTACGTCCAGCGTGGCCGAGATGCGCACGTCCACCTGGGGGTGGCTGGCAGTGAAGCGGGCCAGGCGCGGTATCAGCCACAGCGACGCGAAGCCGGGCGTGGTGGTGATGGCCACGTGGCGCACCTGCGTGCTGGCGCGCACCAGCTCGGTCGCGTCGCGCAGGCGTGCCAGGCAGTCGGCCACAGCCCGGTGCATGGTGTGGCCCGCATCGGTAAGCGCCAGCGCGCGGTGGCGGCGTTCAAACAGGGCCACACCCAGGCCGGCTTCCATCTGCTGGATCTGGCGGCTGACGGCGGACTGCGTCAGGAACAGCTCCTGCGCTGATTTTGTGAAGCTCAGGGTGCGGGCGGCTGCTTCAAAACTGCGCAGCAGTTCAAGCCGGGGCAAATCCTGCCGCGTGATGGCTTGGTGCGGGGCGGCTGAGGCGGCTGACACAGCTTGCGCAAGGGTTCGCCCGGCACCGGGTTTTTCAGCTTTCACATTCGTTGGATGCATGCGATGGATTCCAAATCAACGTTTGAGAGCTTGCAAAGCCAGCAGTATATTCATTCCCACCATGAATGTGAAAGGACTCGCCATGAAACCCATCGCCTACAACAGCCCCGCCAGCCTCAACGCCATCTGCCTTGGCGTGGAGGATGCGAAAAACCTCACTCTGAACTTGGAGCGCCAAGGCATGCTCAAGTTGCCGGTCAGCGCGCCAGTCAGCGTGAGTTGCCTGGAGGGCGCCGTCTGGATCACGCTGGACAACGATCCGCGCGACATCGTGTTGGAGGTCGGCGATGTCTTCACTGCACCGGCGCATCGGCAAGCCATCGTCTACGCCCTGAAACCATCACGCGTCGCGGTGACGGCCCTGGCCCCGGTCAAAGCCCCAGTGAAGGACCGGCGGGCGGCGTCCCACGTCCCGTTTGCCATACCTACCCGGCTTTCCCATGCGGCGGGTTTCGAGTGGAACTGATCCAGGCGCCTGAAGCGCGGCGGATTTTACTGGTTATTTGTCCAGTAAAATAGGCTGATGGCCAAAGACAAAACCGTTTACACCTGCACTGAATGTGGCGGCACCAGCGCCAAATGGCTGGGCAAATGCCCCAGTTGCGCCGCCTGGAACACCCTGATCGAATCGGTGGCCGAAAGCAATGCCCCGGCCAAGAACCGATTTGCGTCCCTGGCCAAAACCGCCGAGGTCACGGCGCTGGGCGACATTGAAGCCACCGACATGGCGCGCACGCCCACCGGGCATGAGGAGCTTGACCGCGTGTTGGGCGGCGGCATGGTCGAAGGCGGCGTGGTGCTGATTGGCGGCGACCCCGGCATCGGCAAATCCACCCTGCTGTTGCAGGCGCTGGATTCCTTGCAGCGCAGCGGGCAAAAAACCCTGTATGTGACGGGTGAAGAAAGCGGCGCCCAGGTGGCGCTGCGCGCGCGCCGGCTGGGGCTGGACAACTCACAGGTCAAGGTGCTGGCGGAAATTCAGCTCGAGAAAATCCTGGGCACGCTCAGCGCCAGCCAGCCCGACATCGCGGTGATCGACTCGATCCAGACCGTGTATTCGGACCAGCTCACGTCCGCGCCGGGCTCGGTGGCGCAAGTGCGCGAATGCGCCGCCCACCTCACCCGCATGGCCAAGGCCAGCGGCGTGTGCATCGTGCTGGTCGGCCACGTCACCAAAGAGGGCGCCCTGGCCGGGCCGCGCGTGCTGGAGCACATGGTGGACACCGTGCTGTATTTTGAGGGCGACACCCACAGCAGTTTCCGCCTGGTGCGGGCCATCAAGAACCGCTTTGGCGCAGTCAATGAGATCGGCGTTTTTGCCATGACGGAGAAAGGCCTCAAAGGCGTCTCCAACCCCAGCGCCATCTTCCTGAGCCAACACGCCGAGCCGGTGCCCGGCAGTTGCGTCATGGTTACGCTGGAGGGCACGCGGCCCATGCTGGTGGAGATTCAGGCCCTGGTGGACAGCGGCGGGCCGTCGCCCAGAAGGTTGTCCGTGGGCCTGGACAAAGACCGTCTGGCCATGCTGCTGGCGGTGCTGCACCGCCATGCGGGGGTGGCGTGCATGGACCAGGATGTGTTTGTCAACGCGGTGGGCGGCGTGCGCATCAGCGAGCCGGCGGCCGATTTGGCCGTGATGCTGGCCATCACCTCCAGTTTGCGCGGCAAACCCCTGCCCAAGGGCTTTATCGCCTTTGGCGAAGTGGGGCTGGCGGGCGAGGTGCGGCCCGCGCCGCGCGGCCAGGAGCGGCTGAAAGAAGCCGCCAAACTGGGCTTCAGCGTGGCGGTGGTGCCCAAGGCCAATGCACCCAAAAAATCCGCCATGAAGGAGTTCGAAGGCATGACGATCCACGCGGTGGAGCGCATCGAGCAGGCGATGGAGATCGTGCGCGGCCTGGCTTGAGCGCCCAACCACTGCGCCCGGCATGGGCTGGCCTGGCCCAGCCCTTAAAATCAGGCCAAAGGGCCCGCAAACGTCCCAAGTGCCAATTTGCGCCCTCAAACGCCATTGGGTCCCTCAAAGTCCGGGTTTTAGTGGTCAAATAGGCCGTTTGCCCTTGTGGTATATGCGTAAGTAGCTATTAAAATAGTAGCGATCTCAATCATGCAATTCCAAAAATACCTGGTCCCCATCGGCGGTGCAGCGCTCATCGCTGCCGCGTATCACAGCTACCGCTGGCCCGGCGTTGCCATTGCAGTGGGGGCCTTGGTGATGGGCCTGTTGCTGCATTTCACCCGCATGATGCAGGTCTTGAAGCGCGCAGCAAACCGGCCGATCGGTTATGTGGGCAGCGCGGTCATGCTCAACGCCAAGCTGCGCAAAGGCTTCACCTTGTTGCATGTGGTGGCCATGACCAAGTCGCTGGGCCAACTGCAGTCGGGCAAAGACCGGCAGCCGGAAATTTTCCGCTGGACTGACGGCACCGACTCCCACGTCACCTGCGAATTCTTCGCCGGCAAGTTGGTGACCTGGGCCCTGGTGCGCCCGGTGCCCGAGGCGGCAGAGCCCTCTGGCGCCACACCGTAAAATCGGTGCCTTTCGCCAACTGCGCTGGCAGCAACCCCTAGGAAACTCAATGACGGCTTTACCCGATCCATCCCCTTCCATGTCCGACCGCGACGGCAAAATCTGGATGGACGGCCAGATGGTCGATTGGCGCGATGCCAAAATCCACGTGTTGTCCCACACCCTGCACTACGGCTGCGGCGCATTTGAGGGCGTGCGCGCCTACAACACCGTCAATGGCACAGCCATCTTCCGCCTGCAGGAGCACACCGACCGCCTGTTCAACAGTGCCAAGATTTTGCGCATGGCCATTCCCTTCAGCAAAGCGCAGGCGATGGAGGCGCAAAAAGCCGTGGTGCGCGAGAACAAGCTCGAGAGCTGTTACCTGCGCCCGCTGACCTGGATCGGTTCGCAAAAACTCGGCGTCAGCCCGCGCGGCAACACCATCCACGTCATGGTTGCGGCCTGGCCCTGGGGCGCCTACCTGGGCGAAGAAGGCATGAAACGCGGCATCCGCGTCAAGATTTCGAGCTACACGCGCCACCACGTCAACATCACGATGACGCAGGCCAAGGCGGTCAGCAACTACACCAACTCGATTCTGGCCAACATGGAAGCCACCGAAGACGGTTACGACGAGGCCATGCTGCTTGACGCCAACGGCTTTGTGTCCGAAGGTGCAGGCGAAAACCTGTTTGTGGTCAAAGACGGTGTGGTCTACACGCCAGACCTGTCAGCCGGCGCCTTGAACGGCATCACCCGCAATACGGTCTTGCATATCTGCCAGGACCTGGGCCTGGAGCTGGTGCAAAAACGCATCACGCGCGACGAGGTCTACATCAGCGACGAAGCCTTCTTCACGGGCACGGCGGCCGAAGTGACGCCGATCCGTGAGCTGGACCGCATCGAGCTTGGCAAAGACGGCTACGTCGGCTCCCGCGGCCCCATCACCGAAAAAATCCAGAGCGCGTTTTTTGACATCGTCAATGGCCGCAACCCGAAATATGCCCATTGGCTGACCAAGGTGGCCGCATGAGCGCCGCGCTGGGCCGCCCCCAAGCAAGCTCGCACCGCAGTGCGCAGCACGAAGGTTCTCCAGTTTGCGCCGCGCTGGGCCGCTCCAAGCAAGCTCGCGCCGCAATGCGAAGCATGGAGGCTACCCAATGACTCTCTCCCACACCATGGCGCCGGTTGAACTGCTGGCCAAAGACCTGAACCACCAGGGTGGCGTGTATTGCCCCAGCCCGTTGGCCCATATGAAAATCTGGAACAGCCACCCCAAGGTTTACCTGGATGTCGCCCTGACTGGCGAGGCCAAATGCCCGTATTGCGGCACGGTTTACAAGCTTAAAGACGGCGAGCATTTTGAAGCGGCTCATTAATTGGGGTCAGATTCCAATTAATTTTCGGCCTTGATTCGGTGACTCAAAGCCTCACCCGCAGCCTCGTGATTGCCCCGTAATGGATTGGCGACGCGGTGATGACCGAGCCGCTGATGCGTCGCCTGCAGGCGCGTGGCGAGCGCCTTACGGTGGGCGCTCTGCCCTGGGTGGCGCCGGTGTACCGCGCCATGCCCCAGGTCGCCGAGGTCATTGAATTCCCGTTCCAGCATGGTGGCCTGCAATTCAAGGCCCGGCGCGCGCTGGCCAAAGGTTTTGACGGCCAGTTCGATGCGGCTTACGTCCTTCCCAATTCCATCAAAAGCGCCTTGTTGCCTCTGCTGGCGGGCATCCCCAAACGCGTGGGTTACCTTGGCGAAGCGCGGGTGGGCCTGCTCACGCACCGGCTTAAAAACCCGCCCAAAACTGACGACAAGGGCCAGCGCCCGCCCATGGTGGTGTTTTATTCGCGCCTGAGCGGCGACGCCGAAGACGACATCGCCCAAGACCGCCCGCAATTGCACATCGACGCACTGGCGGCAGAAAAAGGTTTGGCCGAATTGGGATTGAAACGCGGCGCTTACCACGTCTTCGCGACCGGCGCCGAATACGGCCCGGCCAAGCGTTGGCCGCTCGCGCACTATCGTGAATTGGCGCTGCGGCTCGATCTGACGGTGGTCCTGCTGGGTTCAGCGAAAGAAGCCGCCGAATGTGAAGAAGTCGCAGCGCCCGTCAACGCCCAGCAGGCCGGAAAATGCCTGAACCTGGCGGGAAAAACCTCGCTGGCCCTCGCGTTCATTGCGATATCTGCTGCAAAAAATATAGTAAGCAACGACTCCGGCCTGATGCACGTCGCCGCTGCGCTTGGCGTGCCGCAAGTGGCGATCTTTGGCTCCAGCAGCCCGATCCATACGCCACCCTTGAGCGACAAGGCGACCGTGCTCTGGCTGAAGAACGATGCCAGCTACCAGCCGCCGCTGGACTGCGCGCCGTGTTTTGCGCGGGAGTGCCCACTGGATGCGGACAAGGGGCACATGCGTTGCCTGGGTGACATTGCCCCACAGCGGGTGCTGAAAGCGCTTGACCGGTAACTTGCGTCAGGCCGGGCCGCGCTTGAGCGACATCAATTCAAAGATCTCAAAGTCAGTGACACGGCCGCCTCTGCTGATTTCACGGTGCGTTTTCAGGGCAACGCCCCAGTTTGGATCCATCCAGAACTTCAACACCGCCCGACTGCCATATTTGTTCATGGTCTCCACCTCAACGCGGTAGGTCTTGAAAGTGCCAGCCGGCACGGTGACGTCCTCCAGCGCAGTGACATGGCCGGTGCCTTCGACCCAGAATTTGTCGCCTTTCGGTGACGTCTGGATCGACCGGAACGACCATTTTTTCCCAATTGAATACTCGCCAACAGGCAAGTCCTGGCGCGGGGGGCTCAGGTCAGCAATAAATGAGTTGCGAATGGTGCCGCCCTCGGGCGTGAATACTGCAGAGCCGTTGTTGACCTCGACCCGGTCAGCGGTGATGCTGGTCACCTTGCCCCGCCCCCGCCGCAGTTCATTCTTTGTAAAACCATCGATCACCCGTGTTTCCCATTCGTCGCCCAGGCGATACCGGGCTTCCCCGACCGTCTGCAAAATGCCGGCCTTGTTGGCGACCGCCACGGTTTTGACTTTTTGCAGGCGATCCAGGCTGGCCTGCGCCACTTCGCTGATCAGGCCGCTTGGGTATTTTTTCAAAAATGTATAAAAATCGTCTGGACTCTTGCTGTCCTTGACGCGATCCCAGTCGGTCTTTTCAACATCAAAGGCTTTTTCCTTTTCTGAACTGCTCAACTTCGCCACGGCCACCACTTTGCCCGTGTTGAAGAAAAAGTCGTCTTCAAGCGATGTGGACTCCCATGGAATCTGCCGCCCCTGGCTTTTTTGCCGCACGTTGAAGCGCACGCGTTTGAACACGTCTTCAATCTTGGCAACGGGTTTTTTCAGTTCTTCGAGCAAATACTGCGTGTACAGGCCGTTTCCCCCTTTGGCGTCGCCATCCTCAGCCACATTGCCCGGAGCGGTGGCGTACGCCAGGAACGTGCCCGGTGGCGCATCAAGTTGCGCCAGCCCCTTGCCGCTGGCGGTGCCTGCAAACGGGTTGTCGCGGCAGGCATCCAGCACCAGGATGTTCATGCGGTTGCCTGCGCCCTTGAAGGCGTCGATCACGCTGTTGATGTTGACGGCCTGCTCGGGCACGTCGGCGGCTTTGCCCATCCTTGCATCGACTGGCACCATGTAGTTTTGCCAGTCCAGCTGCAGGCCGTGGCCTGCGTAATACAACATGCCCACGCCTTGTTTGCCTTTGAGAGAATCGCGGACTTTGGCAATCGCATCTGCCATCTGGCCTTTTTGCGCATCGCGCAATTCCACCACGGTGAAGCCCAGGCCGCGCAGTGTCTCGCTCATGGCTCTGGCATCGTTGGCCGGATTGATGAGTGGTGCGCTGGCGTAGGCTGAATTGCCAATGACCAGCGCAATGCGCACGTCCAGCGGAGCTTGGGCTTGCGCGGGAAAACCCAGGGCCGCGATAGCCGCCAGCGAATAAACGAGGTGGCGCGGCGGATTGACCAGTTTCATTTTGCTATATTAAAAGTAGCTAACTATACAATGTGGACGACGGCAAATTCCCTAATTGACCCGATAACGCGCCGAAAGCCGGTCCAGCGCGCCTTGCATCCAGCCCTCCAGCGGTTTGACGTCGCCCACCAGAATGTGCACCAGCAAGTACAGC
>JANMVT010000033.1:0-8439 GCA_031392945.1 Rhodoferax sp.
ACCCCTGGCAACGGGTTGCAGGAATGAGCCTGTGCCAAATTCTGGAATGCGTGAGCGTAGGGTTGGTCACTTGACTGTCCCCGCGCGGCGACTGGGCAATGTGCTGCGGTTTTGGGGTGAAATCACACGCGATGGCGAAAATTCGGTCAAGCTTTCGCTTGGCGATTTTTATTGGCGCGCCTGACGTGTCTCCGCGCGCCTTTCACCCCAAATCCCGGTCACATCGCCCAATCACCGCGCTCTCCTCTCGGGTTTTCGAATCGGGAAAAGGGTTTCCTGGCGTTTACGGTTTGTGTTGTATTCTGTAGCTGTCGTCCCTGTATTAACCTCTCCAATTGGCGGACATTTCTGTGGCTCTACGCTGGAGAAATCTTCCTGACTGCGACCAGCGCACCGATGCCTAAACCAATAAAAATGATCAGATCGAGTACCTTGCTCCCAAAGATAAAGTAGTCCGCCGAGGATATCTCTGCGAGTTCGCTCTTCGATGAATCAGAACGCCATCTGAGCCAGACATCTCCACCCCACCAGTCAAACCTGTAAGTCCGAGGAAGATTGGTGCTGTACTTGAAGCCGACTCCATCGAGTCGGAGTTCTTTTGGCGCAGCGCCAGCCCATAGGTGAAACTCACCAGCCGTCGGTAAATCTCCCGTTTCTTTTCTGCGCTCTTCTATGAAGATGCTAGCTAGTCGGATGCGGTCTACTTCATCCGGGCGAAGCTCACGAGTCGGCTGCCAGTCGGTGGTGAAAGCAATGAAAGAGCCAGCCAAAAGAAGCGACATTCCGACAAACGCAAACAGCAGAGACCCGAACCAGATCAGCACACGCATTCGAGCCAGCCCAAGACATGCTGCACAACGCTGCCGTAACCATCAACAAGTTCGACCATATTTCCACCCCTCCTTTCAGTTATATACAAGCGACGTGACTGTACCCGAAGGTCAAGGCCACGGACCCAAAAAGCACAGTCCGCCCGGTGCGGTGATAGTGCGATGTGACCGGGATTTGGGGTGGAATGCGCGCGGTGATGCTGTTGGTGCCCCAATAAAAATCGCCAAGCGAAAGCTTGACCGATTTTTCCCCATCGCGTGTGCTTTCACCCCAAAACCGCAGCACATTGCGCTGTCGCCATGCCGGGCGGGCGGACTGGCGAAGAAAGGCGGACAAGGCCGACAACGCAGCCAGCGCTTTCACCCAAAACAACAGCCAAATTTGAAACCTGAGAAAATACACCCCCATGACCTACAAAATTGAAAAATCCGATGCCCAGTGGAAAGCCCTGCTGGCAGAAAAAGGCGCGGAAGCCATGGCCTTTGACGTGACGCGCCACGAAGCCACTGAGCGCGCCCACACCGGCAAGCTGGCGGCGCTGAAGGCGGCGGGCGTGTACAGATGCATCTGCTGCGACAAGCCGCTGTTTGACGCCGGTTCGAAATTCGATTCCGGCACCGGCTGGCCCAGCTACTTTCAGCCGATTGACGAGGCAGCGGTGGGCACCAAGGTGGACGGCCTGATGTGGATGAAACGCACCGAAGTGCATTGCGCGGATTGCGGCGCGCACCTGGGCCATGTGTTTGAAGACGGCCCCGCGCCCACCGGCCTGCGTTACTGCATGAACTCCGCCTCGCTGGCATTTGCCCCCAAAAAATGAAAATTCTCCTCGACTTCTTCCCCGTCCTGCTGTTCTTTGGCGCATTCAAGTATTACGACATCTACATCGGCACCGGCGTGCTGATGGCCGCCACCGTGGTGCAGATGGGTGTGATCTATACGATGGACCGCAAGCTCACCACGCTGCACAAAATCACCCTGGCCCTGATCCTGGTGTTTGGCTCCCTGACGCTGTTGCTGCATGACGAGCGCTTCATCAAATGGAAACCCACCGTGCTGTACGCGGCGATGGCGATTGGTCTGGCCATCACGCTGTGGACGGCGAAGAAAAACTTCCTCAAGCTGATGCTGGGCAGCCAGCTGGAGTTGCCCGACGCGGTCTGGATGCGGCTCAACGTCGTCTGGATCACCTATTGCCTCTTTATGGCCGTGCTCAACGGTTATGTGGCGGCCAATTTCTCGACCGAGGCCTGGGTCAACTTCAAGCTCTGGGGTTATGTGTTTCCGCTGGCCTTCATCGTCGGCCAGGGCATTTACATTGCGCCGCACATCAAACCCGAAGCCGCGCCGGAAGGCACGCCGGGCGGGCCCAAGCCATGAGCGCTGCCCTGCCCCACACAGCAGCCGGGCTTGAACAGCAACTGCGCGAAACCCTGCAACCAACCCGGCTTGAAGTGCTTGATGAAAGCGCGGCCCACGCGGGCCACGCCGGCGCCAACGGCACCGGCTTTGGAACCCACTTCAGGGTGCGCATCGCTTCACCTTTTTTTGCCGGCAAATCGCGCGTGGCCTGCCATCGCCTTGTGTATGATTCGCTCCAGGTTTTTATAGCCCAGGGCGTGCATGCGATCGCGATCGAAACCGAGCGCCTTTGAAATTCAATCAAACAGGGAAACCCCCAGGAAATCCTATGAAAAAGCAGCTTTTTTCCGCCCTTGTCGGCGCCACCCTGTTCTGCACCATGGCGTCGTTTGCCAGCGCACAAAACATTGCCGTCGTCAACGGACGGGCTGTGTCCAAAACGCGTGTGGATGCGCTGGCCGCCCAGATGGCGCGTGCGGGCCGCCCGATCCAGCCCGGCCAGGAAGGCCAGCTTCGCGAGGCCATCATCGCCCGTGAAATCTTCATGCAAGAGGCCCAGATTCGCGGCCTGGACGCGACCGAAGAATTCAAGACCCAGCTGGAGTTCAACCGCCAGTCCATGCTCATCAATGAGTTGTTCACCGATTACCAGGCCAAAAACCCGGTGGCCGAGGCCGACATCAAGGCCGAATACGACAAGTTCGCCGCAGCCAATGGCGGCAAAGAGTACAAGGCGCGCCACATCCTGGTCGAAAAAGAAGCCGACGCCAAGGCCATCATCGCCCAGCTGAAAAAAGGCGGCAAGTTTGACGAAATCGCCAAGAAATCAAGCAAGGACCCGGGCTCTGGCGCGAATGGTGGTGACCTGGATTGGGCGGCAGCCGGCAATTACGTCAAGGAGTTCTCGGACGCCATGGTGGCGCTTGACAAGGGCAAAACAACTGAAGTGCCGGTCAAGACGCAATTCGGCTACCACATCATCCGCCTGGACGACGTCCGCGAGGCGCAGCTGCCCAAGTTCGACGACGTCAAACCGCAAATCGCGCAGCAGTTGACGCAGCAAAAACTGGCCAAGTACCAGGAAGATTTGCGCGCCAAAGCAAAGGTGGAATAAGCGCCCGGTTCACATCATGAAAACGCGGCTCTTGCCGCGTTTTTCATTGGTGCAACTAGGCCAGCACCATCAAGGCACCAATCATCACCGGCTGGTGCACCAGGTAATAACTCAAACTCCAGCGGCCCAAAAGCGCCAGCGCGGCGATGACCAAATTGGTCTTTGCGGTCGCCGCAGCCAGCCAGCCGGGATGCTGTTTCAGCAGCCACTGGCCCGCCGCCATGCCCCACCACATCAGGCCCAGCCAGGGGATCAGGGGCACATAGTCTTCGGTCACGGGCTTCTGCGTGATCAAGCCGAGCCAATTCAGGCTTCTTGCGTTCAATAGTTGCTCAAATCCGGGGTTTCCCCTCGTGGATATTAAATAGTTAGCTACCAATCCAATAGCAACTGCCAGGCCGCCCAGCCACCACAGCCAGCGGCCCCAGCCGACCGTCAAACGCGTCAGCACCAGCATCAGGGCCATGCCATGCAAGACCCCAAAATAGATGAAGGTCTGCGGGTACATCCAATAGGAGCCGGCCGACACCAGCAGGGCGGCGCCCAAAACCAGCACCCAGCGACGCCAAAACCGGAGCCAGCTTTGCCCCTGATGCACGGCGATCGCCTGGCCCAGGCCGGCGGTGAAAAGAAACAGGCTCAGGATGC
Organism: Rhodoferax sp.; assembly: GCA_031392945.1. GTDB lineage: Bacteria > Pseudomonadota > Gammaproteobacteria > Burkholderiales > Burkholderiaceae_C > JANYCG01. The sequence goes on from JANMVT010000033.1 coordinate 3,956, forward strand.
AGGTGCGTTGCCAGGTCCAGAACGGGTCCGTCAAAAAACTTTGCTGGATGTAGCCAAAATGGTTGAGGTCGAAACAAAAGTGGAACGCCGTCATCCACAACATCGCGAAACCGCGCAGGGCGTCGACCGAGTCGAATCGCTGGGGCGCTGTCGGGCTGGGGGTTCTCATGGGCCCGAGTGTACGAAAGCGCAGCAAACAACCCATCAGTGGCGGGGCGGCGCATGTATCCTGTGCGCCACCCCAGCTTTTTCATGAGGACCCCTATGCCATCCACCCGCCTTGCCAGCCTGACGTCCGCACGCGCGCTTTCAGTGCCATCCTGCTCGACCGCCCTCGCCTTCCCCTGCGCCCTGGCCGCGCAGCTATCCTCGTTTTTGACTGTGCTGCTGGCTGGGTTGTTGCCTGGGTTATTGGCCGCCTGCGCCGCAACACCGGCAAGCACGCCTGCGACCACGCCCGCCCCCGGACTTGTCAAGGAATTCGCCCCGGCCGGCACATTGCGCGCCGCCATCAACTTCGGCAACCCGATCCTGGCCAGCAAAGACACGGCCACCGGCGAGATACGTGGCGTGTCGATGGATCTGGCGCGGGAACTGGGCAGACGCCTGGGCCTGCCGGTCCAGCTTGTGCCTTTCACCAACGCCGGCAAGGTGGTTGAGGCCACCGCCGCAGCCCAAGTCGACATCGCCTTTGTCGCCATCGACCCGGTGCGCGGCGCCGACATTGGCCAGACCCCGCCCTACGTCATCATCGAAGGCGCCTACCTGGTCAAACACGACTCGCCGATCCGCAACAACGCCGAGATGGACCGCGCCGGCATCCGGGTGATGGTCTCCAGGGGCAGCGCCTACGATCTGTTCCTGACCCGCGAGCTGCGGGCCGCGAAACTGGTGCACACCGGCACCTCGCAAACCGTGGTGAACGACATGTTGGCGCAAGGCATTGAGGTGGCGGCGGGTGTGAAGCAGCAGCTCCAGATGGACGCCCGACGCCTGAACCGCGACAGCGCCGCCGTGCGATTGCTCGACGGCCGCTTCATGGCCATCAACCAGGCCATGGGCCTGCCCAAAGGGCGCGACGCGGCGCTGGCCTACCTCAACGCGTTTGTGGAGGAAATGAAGGCATCCGGCTTCGTCGCGCAGGCGCTGGCCCGGAACGGGATTGAAGGCGCGGCGGTGGCGCCTGCGGGGCGCAATTAAACCCCGCAGTTGACCGTGGCAGTGCAAGCTGCCGGGCCTGCGCCTGCGCAACGTGGATTTTCGTCTGTTATGTCCCCCAACGCACAGACGGCCAGCTTGCGGCGGCGTAATATCACGGCATGAACAGCCAAGTCCAAAGCCGTTATGCGCCGCAGCGCAAGGAGTCTGCCATGCTTGCCCACCGTCCATTCACCAGTTCAGTCGGCCTTACCGGCGCCATCCGGCACACATGCCCGCTGTGTCACGGTCGGGTGGTGCGGGTCTGGCGGCGGCCGTTTGACCGTTTTGTCAGTTGGTTTGTGCCGCTGCAACGCTATCACTGCGAGGCTTTCTCTTGCCAATGGGAAGGGAATTTCCGCACGCCCGAGGGTTCGGACGGGCCGGTTACCAGGCGTTCTGGCCTGCACGCGGGCTATAGCCATCCACGGCTGGAAGCCGGTTCATTCATCTGGCCTGGCTTGATCATCGGTGCGGCGAGCGTGTTGATCGCTGTGGCCGCCCTGGCGGAATAGTAAGGTTGCGCGGCGCGGTCAATTGACCCAACGCCGGGCGTTCTCCCACAAGCGCATCCACGGGCTGCGCTCGTCGCGGTTCTGCGGCGTCCAGCTCATCTGGATGTTGCGAAACACCCGCTCGGGGTGGGGCATCATGGCGGTGAAGCGGCCATCTGCGGTTGTTACGGCCGTCAAACCGCCAGGGCTGCCGTTGGGGTTGAAGGGATAGGTTTGCGTCGCCTGGCCATGGTTGTCGGTGAAGCGCATGGCGGCGATGGCGCCAAACGGGTTGCCGCGCCCGCCCCGGATTGGGTCGAAATTGGCGAAACCCTCCCCATGTGCGACGGCAATCGGCAGGCGCAAGTCGGCCATGTCCTTAAAGAACAAAGACGGCGAATCCAGCACTTCGACCATGCTCAAACGCGCTTCAAAACGCTCGCTTTTATTGGTGGTGAAACGGGGCCAGTTTTCTGCGCCAGGAATGATTCTGGCCAGTTCGGCGAACATCTGGCAGCCGTTGCATACGCCAAGGCCAAAGGTGTCGGTGCGGGCGAAAAACGCCTTGAACTGGTCCGACAAAAGCGGGTTGAACGTGATGGATCTGGCCCAGCCGATGCCCGCGCCCAGGGTGTCGCCATAACTGAAGCCGCCACAGGCCACCACGCCTTTGAAGTCTTGCAGATTGGCCCGGCCCGCTTGCAAATCGGTCATGTGCACGTCGAAGGCTTCAAAACCGGCCTCGGTGAAGGCGTAGGCCATTTCCACATGTGAATTGACCCCTTGCTCGCGCAGAACGGCGACTTTGGGGCGCGACAGGACCAGCGCCGGGTCCGATTCGATTGCTATTGTTTTTATATCTGACTTTGTATGTACCGCGCTGGAAAACGCCTTATTTGACCCCCAATGCAGGTGCAGGCCGGGGTCTGACGGGTCGCCGGCGGCGGCATGTTCAGCATCGGCGCAGGCGGGGTTGTCGCGTAGCTGGCAAATCTTCCAGCTGGTGGCGTCCCACACCTGGTGCAGGTCTTGCAGCTTCGCGCTGAACACAGGCTTGGCATCGCGCCAGACCTGGACTTCGCCCACGCCGGTGCTGCTGGCGGCACCGGCCACTGCGGGACGGGTCTTGCCAACAAAATGGCTGTGTTTGCTCAGGGCATGGTCGCGCAAGGTTTGCATGACGGCGTTGCGCTCCGAGGTTTTCACCTGCAGCAACACGCCCAGCTCCTCGCTGAACAGGGCCTTGAGCGTGAGTTCTTCACGCCGCGCACTGACCTGTCCGGCCCAGTTTTTGCTGTCGCCCACTTCGGCGCGGCTGTCCGTGATGCCATCGCCTTCGGTGACCAGCAAATCGACATTGAGCGCCACGCCCACGTGGCCGGCAAAGGCCATTTCACAGGCTGCGGCAAACAAGCCGCCATCGCTGCGGTCGTGGTAGGCGAGCAGCTTGCCATTCTTGCGCAATTGGTTGACGGCCTTGACCAGATTGACCAGGTCTTGCGGGTCGTCCAGGTCGGGCGCCTCGTCGCCCAACTGGTCCAAGGTCTGCGCCAGGATGCTGGCGCCCATGCGGTTTTTGCCGTGGCCCAGATCGACCAGCACCAGGGTGGTGTCCGCTTCGGTCGCGTCCAGTTGCGGCGTCAGCGTGCCGCGCACATCGGCCAAAGTGGCGAAGGCGGTGATGATCAGGCTGACCGGGCTGATGACCTTTTTGGCAGCACCGCCGTCGTTCCAGACGGTGCGCATCGACAGCGAATCCTTGCCCACCGGGATCGAAATGCCCAGCGCCGGGCACAGTTCCAGCCCGACGGCTTTGACTGTGGCATACAAGGCCGCGTCTTCACCCGGCTCGCCGCAGGCCGCCATCCAGTTGGCGGAGAGTTTGACGCGATCCAGTTCAATCGGCGCCGCAAGCAGGTTGGTGATGGCCTCGGCCACAGCCATGCGGCCTGACGAGGGCGCGTTGATGCTGGCCAGCGGCGTGCGCTCGCCCATGCTCATGGCCTCGCCCGCAAAACCCTTAAAGTCAGCCAGCGTCACGGCGCAGTCGGCCACCGGAACCTGCCAGGGGCCGACCATTTGGTCGCGGTGGCTCAAGCCGCCTACGGTGCGGTCGCCGATGGTGATCAGGAAGCGTTTGGAGGCGACTGTCGGGTGGGCCAGCACGTCGATGGCGGCTTTTTGCAGATCGACGCCGGTCAGGTTGACGGGCTTGAACTGGCGGGCGACGGTTTTCACGTCGCGGTGCATTTTGGGCGGTTTGCCAAGCAGGACGTTCATCGGCATGTGCACTGGAGCCCCCACGCTTGTCACTTCGTGTACTGCGCTGCCCCCCGAGGGGGCGAATTTTCCTAGGGGCGGCCCGTCGGAAAATTGGGCTCCCACGCCCGTCGCTTCACCATCTACCAACAAAAGATCGCGTTCTTCCGTCGCCACACCCACCACCGCAAAGGGGCAACGCTCCCGCTCACAAAACGATTTGAACAAGTCAAGCGACTCCGGCGCGATGGCCAGCACGTAACGCTCCTGGCTTTCATTGCACCAGATTTCCTTGGGCGCCAGGCCGGATTCTTCGAGTGGCACGGCGCGCAGATCGAAGCGGGCACCCCGGCCCGCGTCGTTGGTGAGTTCGGGGAAGGCATTGCTCAGGCCGCCCGCGCCGACGTCGTGGATGGCCAGGATGGGGTTGCCGCTACCGTAGGGGCGTTCCGTGCTACCGGCGGAGCCGCCGCCATCGCTACCGCAGGGGCGCTCCCCATTCCCAAGTGCCCAGCAGTGGTTGATGACCTCCTG
>JANMVT010000036.1:0-3550 GCA_031392945.1 Rhodoferax sp.
GCAGCCATCACCGACTGGACCCTGCCGATCTTCAGCCGGGGCATGTTTCGGGGCGAGGCGCTGGCGCGGTATGTGAACAAACAGGTCAACGACCAGTTGATCGAGAGTTTCCCGTTGCCGCTGGGCATCGTCGCCACCGACTTGCACAGCGGCTTGGGCGTGTTGTTCCAGCGTGGCGACACCGGCACGGCGGTGCGGGCGTCCAGCGCCGTGCCGGCCGTCTTTCTGCCGGTAGCGATCGGCGCGCGCGAGTACGTCGACGGCGGCCTGGTCTCGCCGGTGCCGGTGCGTTATGCCCGGCAGATGGGCGCCGAACTGGTGATCGCCGTGGACATTTCCAGCGCGCCCGAGGGCAACCGCGCCGGCGACACCCTGCAAATCCTGCTGCAAACCTTTGCCATCATGGGCAAAAGCATCAACACCTATGAGCTCAGGGAGGCCGACGTGCTGGTGCGGCCGTCGCTGGCCAGCACCGGCAGCGCCGACTTTTCCTCCAAGCGCCGCTCCATTGACGCGGGCCGCCAGGCCATGCTGCAAATGTTGCCGCAATTGAGATTGAAACTGCTTGAACTGGCGCGCGCGCCATGAGCCTGCGGCCGGCTTGCGCCGCGATTCGATCCTTCACGTTTTGAAGATACTATGAAAAATATAGCTAACTATTCAATGACCACAAGGGCAATCACCCTGTTTTCCCTGCTATTCTCAATCAGCCCGGTTCAAGCACAGACGCCGCCCTATCCAGCGCAAAACCTGCGCCTGATCGTGCCTTTCACGGCCGGCACCGGCATGGACACGATAGCCCGCGCGGTGGCGCCCAAGCTGGCGCAGCAGCTGGGCCAAAGTGTCGTGGTGCAAAACGTGCCCGGCGCCAGCGGCAACATCGGCGCCGACCAGGTGGCCAAATCCCACCCCGACGGTTACACCCTGCTGGTGGGAGCCAACACCATGTTGATGGCATCGCAACTCTACAAAAACGTGCCGTTCGACCCGCAGAAGGATTTCGCGCCGGTCTCGATGGCCGCCTATGGCACCCTGATGCTGGTGTCCAACCCCAAGACGGGTGTCAAATCCGTAGCAGACTTGTTAAGCGTGGCGAGGGCCAAGCCCGGTTCCATCACCTACGGTTCGCCCGGCATCGGCACCCCGCACCACATGGCCATGGAACTGTTCAAGAACCACGCCAAACTGTTTCTGCTGCATGTGCCGTACCGGGGCACGGCGGGTTATACGCAGGATTTGCTGTCGGGCGAAATCAATGTGGGCTTCTTGCCAGTGCACATCGCCCAGGGTTTTGTGGCGGCGGGCAAACTCAACGCCCTGGCCGTGGGCAGCAGCAAACGCCATCCGGTGGCAGCCGGTGTGGCCACGCTGGAAGAGTTGGGCCAAAAGGGCGTTGAAGTGGACATGTGGTACGCCTTTATGGCGCCAGCCAAAACGCCTGTGCCCGTGGTCGCCCGCTTGAACGCCGAGATCAGCGCGATCTTGAAGCAGCCCGAAATCCGCGATTTGCTGGGCCGTGCCGGGCTCGACGCCGTGTCGTCCACGCCCGACGAACTGGGCAACATCATCCGCAAGGACTACCCGCGCTGGGGCGATGTGATCCGCGCGAACGGGATCAAGGCGGAGTAGGGGGTTTGCTGCTTCTGCTGCCGTTGTAGTCGCAGCATGTTTGACGAAGGAGCACATGAATTGGCTGTACTTGAAACGGCCGCGCTGGATGTGCGGCACCGCGCGGCGACAGCGCAATGTGCTGCGGTTTTGGCTCGCATGCACGCGCGGGAACGAAAAAATCGCAAAACGGAGTTTGCATTTTTTTGGGGTGACGGAACGATGGCCACCGCGACGCTATGCGAACCAAAGCCCGGTCACATTGCGCTATCACCACGCTGGGTTGGCGTCTTGGCGGTTGGCGGGGGAACTTGGCTGGTTTTGAGCGAGGTTCGGGTGGTCAAATTGGCCGCTGGCGCTCATGGGAAATACGTAGGAAGCTATTTGACATTCGACATTAACGGCGGGCCAACGGGCGCGAAGCGGCCTTTTGAACGTCCGCCCGATGGCGTTAGACCACTCCGAACAACTTTTCGTAGACTTCTTCGACAGACGAGAAGCAGCTGAATGCGCCCTTGGGCAAGACGCGCAAGTTCTCTCGCTCTGCTTTGAACCCATCTTTGTTCCCCTTGGTGTGCTTGGCCGCCTTACGACCGAAAAGACTCTCCATTGGCTTACCAGGTTCCGATGCGCCAAAGTACAAGTACGGCCCGAGTTGCATTGTTTCCTCGTTGAAGTAGATCCAGAGCACGCAGGCACTCGGCTTACCGGCGAGCTTCAGGTGGACCTTTTGGTTCGCAGTCTTGCCACCGACGACGGACGTCTTGATCTGGATATGACGGACGATTCCATTTGCCTCGGCAATGGCGTCATACCCCGAGTTGTCAACCTCCGGCCGCGCAATCTCGAGCGAGCACTTGTACTTTAGCCACGAGAGCTTGAGCAGCTCACCCAGGAAGAGATGCTCGATGAGCTTCTCTCGGTACGACGAGAAGTGCGTGTGCTGGGTCATCGGCTGAGGGGTCTAACGTCTGCGATGACCGGCACAAGTCCGGTCGATCAACCGTTAGGCGTCCGTCTTCGAGCGCTGAGCTTTGATTTGGGCAGCTAATTCTTGAACTGAAATTCCATTGAAAAGAGACTGTCGCTGTGCCGTGTAGTCACCGCTACCTGCACGAAATTGACCAAGGAATCGAATGGCATCCACGACGCCAAGTTCTCGCACGAGCGCATCATGTGCTCTTTGAGTTACCTGCGCGATCGGATCAAGGTGTGCACTCATTTGGAAATCTCGGAAATTAGAGCAAGAATGGAAACCGGCGTAACTGTCAAACTTGAAAGTAGCTTGGCTCGTCGAAGTAGCTTGTCGTCTGCTGTGACGAAGTAGTCGGCTCTTGCCGTTGCTGCCAACGCTACGTGCAAAGCGTCCATGGCGGACAGGCCTGCCTGAGAAAATGATTCTGCCAACTGTTCGGACTCCTCCGTCAGAGTAAGGCGCTCGCTGGCCAGCGTCAAGATCGCCAGCGCTTCCCTGCGCCTCTGATCGTCTGGAATTCGACTGATCTCGAACTCAAGCGCCTCCGACGTCAGTAGCGTTGTTGCTCCATCCTGCACAGACGCAAGGATGGCAAATATCGCTTCAGTCTCAACGCGAATCCTCGGCTGAGTCTGATCGTCAAGTGGTCGCTGCAAGCAGCAGGTGTCCAAGTAGATGCGCATGGGGAACGATTGTCGCACCAAGGACGTTTTCGGACGCCTAACGTGTTTTATACGAGCTTCGCGCGTATAACTTTTTAATAGTGCAAATCATGATTTGCTGGTTTGACTTGCAGGCGGCTGATTTTCCTAAGATGTTTCAGTTATAGCGTGTTTCGCGTCGATATAACAAGGTGCGCGACGCCTCCCGGATGTTCGCATCCGAGTTCTCGTATTCCTCATCGCGCAGCGATCAAATATCGGCTCGACGGGGTCCCCGTTGATTGGCCCCGAGAAGCGGAAGAAA
>JANMVT010000039.1:0-48167 GCA_031392945.1 Rhodoferax sp.
GCCTGCAGGCCGCCCCGGATCACCTCGGCCATGTAGGCTGCCGCAAACAGCGTGATGCCCACCAGCACGCGGATCAGCACGTCAATCGTGAAGCCCTGCGGCATGAACAGCGGGAACATGAACGACGCCATGAACAGCACCGACACCAGGGGCACGCCGCGGATCAGCTCGACATAAATCGTGCAGACAGTGTGGATGGCGGGCAGATTGGAACGCCGCCCCAGAGCCACCGCCATGGCGATGGGGAAGGCCAGGGTCATGGAGAGCGAGGCCAGCAAAATCGTCAGCGGCAGGCCGCCCCAGCGGTCGGTCTCGACCTTGCCCAAGCCCAGCATGTTGCCATTCATCAGGATGAACGAGGCCGCCAGCACCAGGGCCCAAAGCGCCGGCAGCCAGGGTTTCCAGAAGGCCCGGCTGCAACTCGCGATCAACAAGGCCAACATCAGCAGGGTGGCGGCCAAGGGCCGCCACTGTTCTTCAAACGGGTAGCGGCCAAACAGGATGAAGCGGTATTTCTCGGCCACAAGGCCCCAGCACGCCCCTGCGCCGTCGGCCCGGCAGGCTTCGAAATTGGGCCGCCACACGGCGTGCAGCACAGCCCAAGTGAACAGCTTGGGCAACAGGTAGAGCAGCACGGCGCCGACCACCAGGGTCAGCAGACTGGTGACCAGGCCGCTGAACAGGTTGATGCGGATCCACGCCACCGGGCCTTCGGTTTTCACCGGGGCCGGGCGCGCCGGGATGGATTGAAAGGTTTGGGCGGCCATTGGGGTTCAGCGCTCCTTGATGGCCGAGCGTGCGTTGTACCAGTTCATCAGCAGGGACGTGGTCAACGAAGTGGTCAGGTACACCAGCATCACGATGGAGATGCATTCCACCGCGCGGCCCGTCTGGTTGAGTGCGGTGTTAGCAATCGACACCACATCCGGGTAGCCAATCGCAACGGCCAGGGATGAGTTCTTGGTCAGGTTCAAAAACTGGTTGGTCATGGGCGGGATGATGACGCGCAAGGCTTGGGGGAGTTGCACCAGTTGCATCGACTGCCCTGGGTTCAGGCCCAGGGCGGCCGCCGCTTCGCCCTGGCCGCGCGCCACCGACTGGATGCCCGCGCGCACCACTTCGGCCACAAAGGCGGCGGTGTAGACCGTCAAGCCAATCAACAGGGACAAAAATTCGGGTGTGAGCGCGCCGCCGTTTTCAATCGCGAACTCGCCTTTGACGGGCGCATCAAAATGGGCCGGCGCGCCGCCTGCCAACCAGCCCAGAACGCCCGTGACCAGGCACAGGGCCAGGGGCACCCAGACCATGCTGCGGGGCACGCCGGTCGCTTCAAACTTCGCAATGGCCCAGCGCCGGTAAGCCCAAGCCAAAGCCGCGCCTGCGGCCAGCCCGAACAAGCCCCACAGGTGGCCGCTCTCCCACACAGGAATCGGAAAACTTAAGCCCCCCTTGCTCAAAAACAGCGGCCCCAGGGCCCAGGCGTCCTGGGCGGCGGGCAGCACTTCGGTGAAGAGCAAGTACCACATCAGCAATTGCAGCAGCACTGGCACGTTGCGAAAAAGCTCCACATAGGCATAACACAGGCCGCGCACCAGGGCGTTGCGCGAGAAGCGGCCCACGCCCAGCAGCGTGCCCAGGATCGTGGTGAGGATGATGCCCAGAATCGCCACCCGCAGCGTGTTGGTCAGGCCCACCAAAAACGCCTTCCAGTAGGGCTGGCCGGAGTCGAAGGGGTAGAGGCTTTCGCCGATGTCAAAGCCGGCCGGGCTAGTGAGAAAGTCAAACCCGCTCTGGATGCCCCGCGCCTTCATGTTGTAAAGGGTGTTGCTGGCCAGAAACCACACCGCCAGCGCGACCAGGCCGATCGCGATGATCTGGTAAATCAGGCCCCGAAAGGCCTGGCTGCGCCAGGACCAGCCTTTCTTTTTGGGAGCGATCTTTTGATCCATTGGGCAAGCGGCCAGTCAATTTTGTTTCGAAATCCTTGCTGCAACGGCCTGCGGCATGGATTTGAAATGGAATTTTTAGCGAACCGGGTAGGCGTACATCAGGCCGCCCTTGTTCCACAGGTTGTTCAGGCCGCGCGGCAGGTTGACCGCCGATTTCGGGCCCACATTGCGGTCAAAACTTTCGCCGTAGTTGCCAGTGGCCTTGATGGCGCGCGCCAGCCATTCTTTGTCCAGGCCCAGCAATTTGCCGGTGTCTTCATTGCCGCCGCCCAGCAGGCGTTGCACGACCGGGTCGGCGCTGGTGTTTTTCAGGTCGTCCACATTGGCCTGGGTCACACCATATTCTTCGGCTTCAAGCAGGCCGTACATGACCCATTTGACGATGGCGAGCCACTCGTCGTCGCCGCGGCGCACCATCGGGCCCAGCGGTTCCTTGGAGATCAAGTCGGCCAGGATCACATGCTCTTTGGGGTCTTTGGCTTCCTTGCTGCGGATCGACGCCAGGCCCGACGCGTCCGTGGTGTAAGCCACGCAACGGCCGGAGAAGTAGGCGGCGTTGGAGGCCTCGAGTTTTTCAAACACCACGGGTTTGATGCCCAGGGCATTGGCTTTGGAGTAATCGGCCAGGTTCTTCTCGGTCGTGGTGCCGGACTGCACGCACACAGTCTGGCCCTTGAGCTGCTTGGCGCTTTTGATCTTGCTCTTGACCGTCACCATGAAACCCTGGCCATCGTAGTAGTTCACCACGGTGGAACTCAGGCCCAGCGAGGCGTCGCGCGTCGCGGTGAAAGTGGTGTTGCGTGCCAGCAGGTCGATTTCACCCGACTGCAGGGCGGTGAAGCGTTGCGGCGCCGAGAGCGGCACATATTTCACCTTTTCCGGGTCGCTCAACGCGGCGGCGGCGACGGCGCGGCACACGTCCACGTCCAGGCCCGACCATTTGCCGGATGAATCGGCTGCGGCAAAACCGGCCAGGCCGGTGTTCACGCCGCAAACCACCTGGCCGCGCGCCTTGATGGCGTCCAGGGTTTTGCCGGCGTGGGCGGGGGCTGCGAGCGCCGCCCCCAGCGCGACGGCCAGCGTCGCGGCAAGTTTGAATTTTTGGCTTGTCATGAATTACTCCAGGTGAACATCATCAGAAATGAAGGATCGGCGGGGCGCCGACTGGGCCGCCGTTGAGAGCCGCATGATAGCCTTGCATGAATCGTGCCCAATAGCGGGTTTGCACGGGGATTGACTTTTGCGCGCAGGCCCGCCGCCAATGGGTGCTTTCCCGATGTCCGCACGCGGCCCGAACGGTTATCTTCGCTGTCATGCAAAACCACTTCAAATTCTGGCCTAAACGCCTGCCCCGCGCCATCACGATCCCCGAGGTCTCGTTGTGGGACAACCTGGAGACCAGCGCCCGCCGTTACCCGCACAAGGCTGCCTTGGTGTTTTTTGGCAGCATTGTCACCTACCGCGAGTTGCTACAAAAAGCAGAGCATCTTGCGGCCTGTTTACTAGGGCTGGGGGTCGAAAAGGGCGATAGAGTGATGTTGTCGATGCAAAACTGCCCGCAATTGGTGATCGCCCACTTTGCCATATTGCGCGCCAACGCCGTAGTGGTGCCGGTCAACCCGATGAACCGCGCCGAAGAACTCAAGCACTACATCACCGACCCGAAAGCCCGGGTGGCCATCACCACGGCCGACTTGGCCGCCGAGCTTGCGCGCGCCAGCGACGAATTGCCCGCCGAGCTGCGCTTGAAGCACTTGATCATGAGCCAGTTCACCGACGCCTTTGACGCCAACGTGACAGGCGACGACGCGCCGCCCGCCGCCTGGCAAGACTGGCTGATGACGCGCCATTTATTGCCTGCCCTGCAAGGCGGCCAGGTGCACGACTGGTCCACCGCATTGAACACAAGCTCAGGCGCGCCCGAACTGGCCGTCGGCCCTGGCGACCTGGCCCTCCTGCCCTACACCAGCGGCACCACCGGCCTGCCCAAGGGCTGCATGCACACGCACAGCAGCATCATGCACAACGCCGTCTCCGCAGGGCTTTGGGGCAATGTCTCGGCCGAAGCCGTGGTGCTGACCGTGGTGCCGATGTTCCACATCACCGGCATCGTGCCCCTGATGCACGGCTGCATCCGCCTGGGCGCCACCATGGTCATCATGCCGCGCTGGGACCGCGAACTGGCCGGGCGCATGATTTCGCGCTGGAAAGTGACCAGTTGGACCAATATCCCCACCATGGTGATCGACCTGATGGGTAGCCCCAACTTTGCCAAATTTGACCTGACTTCCCTGAGCGGCATCGGCGGCGGCGGCGCGGCCATGCCGCAGGCCGTGGCGCAGCGCCTGTTCGAGCAATACGGCCTGCGGTATGTGGAAGGTTACGGCCTGACCGAAACCGCCGCGCCTTCGCACAACAACCCGCCGGACAACCCCAAACAGCAGTGCCTGGGCATCCCGATCTTCGGCACGGATTCGCGCGTGGTGGATCCGCAGACCCTGCAGGAAATGCCGCAAGGCGAGCAGGGCGAAATCATCATCCACGGCCCGCAAGTGTTTCAGGGCTATTGGGGCCAGCCCGAGGCCACGGCCAAGGTTTTCATCGAGTTTGAGGGCAAAAAGTTCTTTCGCTCCGGTGACTTGGGGCGGGTTGATGAAGACGGCTATTTCTTCATCACGGACCGGCTCAAACGCATGATCAACGCCTCCGGCTTCAAGGTCTGGCCAGCCGAGGTGGAGTTGCTGATGTTCAAACACCCGGCGATTCAGGAGGCCTGCATCATCTCGACCAAGGACAGCTACCGGGGCGAATCGGTCAAGGCCGTGGTGGCGCTGCGGGCCTCGCACAAAGACACCAGCGCCGAAGACATCATCGCCTGGTGCCGAGACAACATGGCGGTCTACAAAGTGCCGCGTGTGGTCGAGTTTGTCGATGCCTTGCCCAAGACCGGCAGCGGCAAAGTCATGTGGCGCACCTTGCAGGAGGCGGAAGGTGCAAAATAGGGTTTTGCCGCCCATATTGCGAGTTTTGGGAGATAAATTGGCAGTTTGCCCTCGCTGGTATTGCGTAGCTAGCTATCAATAACATAGTATTTAAACGCCGCCGGACAGCCCCGAATTTTTGAGAAAAGACAAACCATGTTTGAAACCACCATCGCCGGCAGCCTGCCCAAACCGGGCTGGTTGTCCGAAACGCAAAAACTCTGGCCGCAATGGAAGCTGCAAGGCGACGAATTGCGCCAGGCCAAGGCGGACGCCACCCTGCTCTGGATCAAGGCGCAGGAAGACGCCGGGCTGGACATCGTGGGCGACGGCGAGCAGTCGCGCCAACATTTTGTGCACGGCTTCCTGGAGCAGGTCGAAGGCATCGACTTCGAGCACAAGGTCACCATGGGCATCCGAGACAACCGTTATGACGCCCAAGTGCCACAAGTTGTTGCACCGCTCAAGCTCAAGGGCCGCGTGCATGCGTTCGAGGCGCAACTGGCGCGTGCCCACACCAAGAAGAAACTCAAGTTCACCCTGCCTGGCCCCATGACCATTGTGGACACGGTGGCCGACCGCTTCTACGGCGACAAGATCAAAATGGCCTTCGCCTTTGCCGAGCTGCTGAACCAGGAGGCACTGGCCCTGCAGGCCGACGGCGTGGACATCATCCAGTTCGACGAGCCCGCCTTCAACGTCTACATGAAAGACGCCGCAGATTGGGGCGTGCGGGCGTTGGAGCGCGCCGCTTTGGGCTTGACCTGCACAACGGCGGTGCATATCTGCTACGGCTATGGCATCAAGGCCAACAATGACTGGAAAGAAACTTTGGGCGGCCAATGGCGCCAGTACGAGCAGGTGTTTCCGGCACTGGCCAAAAGCTCGATCCAGCAAGTCAGTCTGGAGTGTTACCACTCGCATGTGCCGCCGGATTTGATGAAGCTGCTTGAAGGCAAAGACGTGATGGTTGGCGTGATCGACGTGGCCAGCGACGTGATTGAAACACCCGAGCAAGTTGCCGACACGATTGGCCAGGCGCTGCAGTTTGTTCCCAAGAACCGCATTTTCCCCTGCACCAACTGCGGCCTGGCGCCCATGAGCCGTTCCGTCGCCGAAGGCAAACTGCGGGCGCTGGCTGCCGGTGCGGCCCTGGCCAGGCAGCGTTACGGCGCCTGACAGAATCCCTTGTTTCACAACGCTACACCATGACGACAACCGCACCCCTTTTGCCTCTGGCATCACCTTCCGAGTTGGGATTCATCCCCGAGCGCATCACGCGCCTGACCGACGTCCTGCAGGACGAAATCAAGCGCAACCGCCTGCCCGGCGCGGTGGCGGTGATTGCGCGGCACGGCAAGATCGCGCTGTTCGAAAGCCTGGGCTGGCAGGACGCCGAAGAGAAGAAGCCAATGGGCAACGACTCGGTGTTCCGCATCTATTCAATGACCAAGCCGATCACCTCGGTCGCCATCATGATGCTGTACGAGCAGGGCAAACTGCTGCTGAGCGACCCGGTGGCCAAATTCATTCCGGAGTTCGCCCGGCAGCAGGTGATATCCAGCAAGGAGGGCGCAGACAGCCTGCGTCCCGCCAGCCGGCCTTCGACGGTGCAGGATTTATTGCGCCATACCTCGGGCCTGACCTACGAATTTCTGGGGGCGCAATCCGTGCACCGCCAATACGCCCAGGCACGCATGGGCACGCGCGACCGCGCCAACGCCGAATTCATGCCGGCGCTGGCGGCCTTGCCTCTGATCAGCGACCCCGGCGGCGTGTGGGAATACAGCCGCGCCACCGACGTGCTGGGCCGCATCATTGAGGTCATCAGCGGCCAGACCCTGGGTGAATTTTTCAAGGACAAAATCTTCACGCCGCTGGGCATGGCGCACACCTGGTTCTCGGTGCCCGAAGCCCTGCATTCCAAAATTGCAGAACCCTTTGCCAAAGACCCCGATGGCGCGCCGCAGATGAAGGTCTACGACCTGCGCACCCCCGTGGCCTTCGAGTCGGGTGGCGGAGGCCTGGCGTCAACGGCGATGGACTATGCGCGCTTCATGCAGTTCATGCTGAACCGGGGTGAACTCGGTGGCGTGCGCCTGCTCGGGCCCCGCACGGTGGACTACATGACGACAGACCATCTTGGCAACATTCCCATCAACGCCGGTGGATCGTCCACCCTGGTGCTGCCGGGTTATGGCTTCGGTCTGGGTTTTGCCGTGCGCAAATCCCTGGGCCAGGCGCCCACGCCCGGCTCGGCTGGCCTGTATTACTGGGGCGGCCTGGCCGGCACCACTTTCTTCATCGACCCGGCGCTGGACCTGTGCGCCACGCTGATGATCCAGGCGCCCAACCAGCGCGAGTATTACCGCTTCCTGTTTCGCGACATGGTCTATGCGGCTCTAGCCGACTGAAATTCTCTTTTTAAGATGAAAAATGGCCGTTCTCCCTCATGGTATATGCATAGTTAGCTGCGTTAACTATAGCAAATGAATTTCAATCCTCAGCCACCTGCAGCACCAACTTGCCGAAGTTCTCGCCATTGAAAAGCTTGAGCAGGGTTTCGGGAAAGGTGTCCAGGCCGATCACGATGTCTTCTTTGCTCTTCATGCGGCCGTCTTTCAGGTAGCCGGCCATTTCGGCGATGGCGATGGGGTAACGGTCAGCGTAGTCGAACACCACCATGCCCTGCATGCGGCCCCGGTTCATCAGCAGGCTCAAATAGTTTTTCGGGCCCTGGATCGCCGCGGTGTTGTTGTACTGGCTGATCGCGCCGCAGATGATGATGCGCGCGCCGCGGGTGATCTTGGCCAGCACGGCGTCCAGAATGTCGCCGCCGACGTTGTCGAAATAAATGTCCACGCCGTTCGGGCAATGCGCCTTGAGGCCTTCGCGCACTGAAGCTGGCGAGGCCTTGTAGTCGACGCACGCGTCGAAGCCCAGCTCGTTGACCACCCACTCGCATTTGGCCGCACCACCGGCAATGCCGACCACGCGGCAGCCCTTGATTTTGGCCATCTGGCCCACGGTTTGGCCGACGGCGCCGGCCGCGCCAGAGACCACCACCGTTTCACCGGGCTTGGGCAAACCAATGTCCATCAAGCCAAAATAACCCGTCATGCCGGGCATGCCCAGCACATTGAGCCATTGGGTCAGGCTGCCCAGCGTCAAGTCGATTTTGGCGACACTGGCGCGCTTCAAATTGGCCTGCGCCACGGTCAAATACTCCTGAATGCCAAAGCCCGCCGAGACAAAATCGCCCACCGAAAAGGCTGGGTTTTTCGAGGCGACAACCTTGCCCACGCCGCCCGCGCGCATGACTTCGCCAATGCCTACGGGCGGGATGTAGCTCTTGCCCTCGTTCATCCAGCCGCGCATGGCCGGGTCGAGCGACAGCGCCAGCGCTTTGAGCGTGACGCCGCCGTCCGTGGGCTCGGTGACGGGTTCACTCGTAAAGCTCCAGTTGGCGCGGGTGGGCAGGCCCACCGGGCGCGAGGCCAGGCGTATCTGGTGGTTGGCGAGTGAAGCAAGCGAGGTGGGCGTGGTGGGCGTGGCAGAGGCAGACATGCGGGTGACTCCTATCAATTGCAAATTTTGGGCCGATCTGTGACTATAGGCGCAACGCCATCGCAACGCTGCCCAACATCTGTCTCAAAGGAAACACCCATGGTCACCAAAACCTCGTCCAGAAGCGCTGCAAAATCCGCGACCCAGGCCGGGACCAAACCCAAGGCCGCGTCGGGCTCCCGGCCCAGGCCCATCGCCGCCTTGATCACGGGCGCGTCGTCCGGCATTGGCGAGGCGCTGGCCCGCTGTTTCGCCGCCAGCGGCCACGACCTGATTCTGGTGGCGCGCAGCGCCGACAAACTCAAAGCGCTGGCTGATGAGCTGGCAGGCCGGCACGGCGTCAAGGCCCAGGTCGCGGCGGCGGATTTGACCCAAACCCATGCTGTGGAAAACCTGGCCGCCATGCTCTCGCGAAAAGGGGTCGAGATCAATGTGCTGGTCAACTGCGCGGGCGTGCTGGAGCAGGGCGCTTTTGCCGGCATGGATCCGGCGCGGCACCAGCAGATGATCGACCTCAACATCACCGCGCTCACGGCCATGCTCGCGGCTTTTGTGCCCGGCATGGTCGAGACCGTGGCGGCGCGCGGCGGCAAAGGCCGCATCCTCAACGTGGCCAGCATTGCCGCGTTCCAGCCCATCCCCATGCTGGCCACCTACGCGGCCAGCAAGGCCTATGTCCTGTCGCTGTCGGAATCCCTGTCCGAAGAACTGCGCGACAGCGGTGTGACGGTCACCGCCCTGTGCCCCGGCATCACCGCCACCAGCATGGTCGCCAAGGCGGTCGGCGCGAACGGCAAGCTGGACAAAATCCCGGCATTCATGATCGCCAATGTGAACGATGTGGCGCAGGCCGGCATCGATGCCTTGATGCGCGGCGACGCCATTTGCGTGCCCGGCGCCATCAACCAGATCGGCATGATCGCCTCGCGCTCGGCGCCCAAATGGATGGTGCGCAGGATTGGCGGGCTGTTCGGCCGAAACGCCCTGTGATTGGAAGAAAACAAAGCGCGCACACACGCCGAGGCGGATGTCTCCAACATGCAGCCCGCATGTTGGCCAACGCTGTCAGGTCAATTGACGCCGCAGCCTCGCATCTGCGCCGCAGCAGTTAGGATATCGCCATGAACGCCATCCTTTCGCCGCCGCCCGCAGCCCAATCTGCCAACCCTTTTGCAACCGACCTGCTGGCGGCGCTCTCCAAGCGGCCGCGCAGCATCGCGCCCAAATATTTTTACGATGCTGCGGGCTCCAGGTTGTTCGACCAGATTTGCGATCTGCCGGAGTATTACCCGACCCGCACCGAACTGGGCATCCTGACCAGCCGCGCGCGCGAGATCGCCGCCCACATCGGCCCCAGGGCTGAACTGGTGGAGTTTGGCGCGGGGTCTTTGACCAAGGTGCGTTTGTTGCTCAACGCGATGGACGCGCCCCTGCGGTATGTGCCCATCGACATTTCTGGCGATCACCTGGCACAGGCGGCGCGGGCCTTGAGCGCTGACTACCCCGCCTTGCGGGTGTTGCCCCTGGTTGCCGACTACAGCCAGGCCTTTGCGTTGCCGCCCCTGCTTGCGGGCACAGGCCAGCGCGTGGGCTTCTTCCCGGGTTCCACCATCGGCAATTTCAGCCCGGCCGAAGCGGTCGACTTTTTGACGGTGGCCGCCGGTGCCCTGCGTGGCGGCGCGTTGTTGCTGGGCGCCGACCTGATCAAGGACCCGGCGATTTTGCACGCGGCCTACAGCGACGCCCAGGGCGTGACGGCGGCGTTCAACCTCAACTTGCTGGCGCGCGCCAACCGCGAGCTGGGCGCTGACTTTGACCTGGGGCAATTTGCCCACAGCGCCTTTTACAATGCGCCGCAGCAACGCATCGAGATGCATTTGATGAGCCAGGCGCGCCAGGTGGTCCACCTGGGCGGCCAGGCCTTTGAGTTTGAAGAGGGCGAAACCCTGCACACTGAAAACTCATATAAATTCACCATCGACAGCCTGCGCGCGCTGGCCGTGCAGGCCGGCTTCACGCCAGGCCCGGTGTGGACGGACAGCCAGCGCCTGTTCAGCCTGCATTGGTTAGTGGCGCCGAATTTGGAAGAAATAACGGTGCCAGCCCTCGTCCGATATGCGTAAGTAGCTATTAAAACAGGAGCAAATATGAAAGCAGTTTGGAACAATACCGTCATTGCCGAAAGCCCCGACACCGTGCTGGTGGAGGGCAACCACTACTTTCCCGAAAGCGCCTTGAAGCGCGAGTTCAGCACCTTCAGCAACCACAAGAGCATGTGCGCGTGGAAAGGCCAGGCCAGTTATCTGTCGCTCATCGTCAACGGCGAGATGAACCCGGAAGCGGTCTGGTACTACGCCGACCCCAAGCCCGAGGCCGAGATGGTGCGCGGCCGCGTGGCATTCTGGAAGGGTGTGAAGGTCGAGCCCTGAGGGCAGGATAAAAAGAAGGACAAAAAGCCAGGATGACAACGACTTTTTTGCCGCCCGCGCTGGCCAAGCCGGGCACGCTGGCCGAGGTTCTGCAAACTCAAGGTTACGGCGTGCTCGATGCGCAATCCTTCGCCACGGCGGCGGGTTGCGACTTGACGCAGTTGGACGCGCTCAGGCCTCTGTGGGATTCACTGCCGCCCGACAACTACCTGAAAGATGGCGGCCACTACCGCAGGCGCCGGCACTCGTGTTTTGTGGTGGACGGCGCGCGCGTGACGCAGTCGCCGCACCGGGCGCACTGGCAGCCCCTGGAATACAACGCCCTGCATGGAGGCATGCAACGGTGGTTTGAGCCGCTGGCGCCGGGCTTCGTCGCCAACCCCGCCTGGGCGCCGCTGTTGACGTGGCTGGCCCGCATTTGCGACGCCGGTGCCCAGCCCCAGCCCTGGTTTGTGGAGGCGCACCAATTCCGCATCGACACCACGGACGGCATCGGCCGGCCGACACCTGAAGGCGCGCACCGCGACGGTGTGGATTTTGTGGCCGTGTTCCTGGTCGACCGCTGCAACATCAAGGGCGGTGAAACCCGGGTGTTTGACGCCGCCGGCCCGACCGGCCAGCGCTTCACCTTGACGCAAAGCTGGTCGTTGTTGCTGCTGGACGATGCGCGGGTGATCCACGAGTCCACGCCAATCCAGCCCACGGCGGCTGGTGGCCACCGCGACACCCTGGTGGTGACGCTCAGACGCGGCGGATTCCAGGGCGACGCGGCTCAGACCACCCGCTGATCGCGCAGCTCGGCGATGGCTTGCGCGCTCAGGCCCAACTCACGCAGAATTTCATCGGTGTGCTGGCCCAGGGTGGGCGGCGGCAGGCGAAACCCGGCATCAAGCTCTGACATGTCCACCGGATGGGGCGCCAGCGGAAACGGCCTTGCCATGCCGCCGAAGGCACGCGGTGCCAGCAGGCCGGTGGCCTGGATCTGGGCGTCGTCCAGCGCCTCCTGCGGGGTGTAAATCGGTCCGGACGGGATTTTGGCTTTGGCCAATGTCAGCAACACCTCTTCGCGCGTTTTGTCGGCGCACCACTGGCCAAGGTGTTGGCTGATGTCGGCGCTGTGGATGCCGCGTCGCTCGTCGTCCGCAAAGCGCGGGTCGGCCTTCATATGCGGCGCGCCAGTCAAGTCGCACACGCGCTCGAACATGGCCTGTCCGATGGTCTGGATCATCAGCCAGCCGGTACGGGTCTTGAAGGCGTCACTGGGCGCCGAGGCAAAGCCGCGATTGCCCTGGGGGATGCGGTTGGGCGCCCTGATGGCCTGCTCAATCAGCAGCCAGTTGGTCTGGATCACGGCCGAACGCAGCAACGAGCCCTCGACCAGCTGGCCGCGCCCGGTTTTCTCGCGCGCCCACAGCGCCGCCAGCGCGCCCATGGCACAGGCCTGCGCGGTGGAGAAATCAACATAGGTGGTGATGGCGCGGCGTGGCGCGTCGGGCAGGCCGGTCATGTGCATGGCGCCGCTCATGGCCTGGCCCACGCCGTCAAAACCGGGGCGGTCGCTCAAGGGGCCGCCGCTGCCATAGGCGGTGACCATCACCATCACGATTCGCGGGTTCAGGGCGGACACGGTTTCAAAGTCCAGTCCGAGCTGCTTCAAGGTGGCGGGCGGCAGATTGGCGACCACCACGTCGGCGCCGGCCAGCAGTTGGCGCACGATCTCGCGGCCTTTCGGGTGCGCCAGATCCAGCGTCAAACAACGCTTGTTGCGGTTGGCCTGCAGGAACATGCCGCCTTCGCCGGTGTCGGCCACATGCGGCACATAGCGGTCTTCACCACCGGCTGGCCGCTCGATGCGGATCACGTCCGCGCCAAGGTCGCCCAGCAGGGCTGCGCAATAAGGCCCGGCGATGAAGCGGCCAAAGTCGAGCACACGATAACCATTGAGCAGGTTCATAGTCACTTTCCGTCAATCGATGCGCACCACCCGCCCGGGGTTCATCAGGTTGCCAGGGTCCAGCGCGCGTTTGACGGCGCGCATCAGGTCCAGCGCTACGGCGGATTTGTGCTTGACCAGCTTGTCCACCTTCATGCTGCCCACGCCGTGCTCGGCGGATATCGAGCCGCCAAATTTCTGGACCGAATCAAACACCAGGGCGTTGACCGCTTCCTCGCGCTCGTTCACAAAGGCTGCCTGGTCGCCGCCGGCGGGGGCCTGCACGTTGTAGTGCAGATTGCCGTCGCCCAGATGGCCAAAGTTGACCAGGCGCACGCCGGGGAAGGCGGCTTCCAGCAGGGCGTCCGTCACGCGCACAAACTCGGGGATGCTGGACACGGGAATCGACACGTCGTGCTTGATGTTCGGGCCCTCCATCGGCTGCGCCAGCGGAATGCTCTCGCGGATGTGCCACAGCGCCTTGGCCTGGCCGAGGTTTTCGGCCACCACGGCGTCGGTGACGCAGCCCTCGGCCAGTGCGACTTCCAGCAGGCGCTCGAACTGGGCGCGCGCATGGGCTTCTGATTCGTGGTCGGAGTTTTCCAGCAGCACACACCAGGGCGTGTGCTCAAACAAGGGCACGCGCTGCTGCGGCATGTGCTGGTGGACCAGGCTCAGGGCAAATTGCCCCATCACTTCAAACCCGGTCAGACCCGCGCCCAGGTGCTGGTGGGCCAGGCCGAGCAGGGCCACCGCCTGGTCCAGCGAGGGCACGGCCGCCCAGGCCGTCAACTGCGCGGCGGGCAGGGGGTACAACTTCAACGTGGCGGCGGTGATGACGCCAAGCGTGCCCTCGGAGCCGATGAAAAGATCCCGCAGGTCGTAGCCGGTGTTGTCCTTGCGCAGGCCCGACAGGCCATCCCAGACCTCGCCCTTTGCGGTGACCACCTCCAGCCCCAGGCAAAGGTCGCGCGTATTGCCATACCGTACCACCTGCGTGCCCCCTGCATTGGTGCCCAGGTTGCCGCCAATGGTGCAGCTGCCTTCGGCGGCCAGGCTCAAGGGGAACAGGTAGCCTTTGCCCAGCGCCGCCTCCTGCAGGTTTTGCAATACACAACCGGCCTCGACCGTGATGGTGAGGTTGGCCGCGTCGACCGCGCGCACTGTGTTCATGCGGGTGAGGCTGAGCACGATTTGGCGGCCAGACGCGTCCGGCACAGACCCGACCACCAGGCCGGTATTGCCGCCTTGCGGCACCAGGCTAATGCCCAATGCCGCCTGATGTCGCGCACACAGGCTCACCACCTCGGCCACCTCGCGGGTGCTGCCGGGGCGCACCACGGCAAGCGCCTTGCCGTGGCTGCGCTGGCGCCAGTCAAGCTCCCAGGCGCTCAAATCGCCTTCGGTGAGGACGTGCGCCGCGCCCGCGATTTGGCGCAGCGCGCTGAAGAATTCTTCGATGCTGATCATGGCGATTGAGTTTGGGTCAAAGGGTTTGGCGCGGAGGGTTTGGGGTGGGGGTCGCGCCATCTGCCGCTTTGGCGTTTTTCAGGCGCAGGCGCACATGCAGGGCGCAGGCCGTGAACAGCACCAGGCACAGCGCAACTTCAGCCATGGCAAGGTAGTTGCCCGGCGCGCGGTCGCTGTAGGCGCGGACACAGCCTTCGGTGAAGTAAATCCACACCAGCAGGCTGACCCAGCGGTAGGTGTACATGCGGTTTTTCAGCAACCCGGCCAGCGGAAAACACAGGGGCACGACCTTGAGCGCCAGCAAAGAGCCGCCGGGCTTGATGGGCGCCAAAACCAACTCCCAGGCCAGGCCCAGCAAGATCAGGCCAAGCACGCTGCCCACGGCGAAAATGCGCGTTAACGCTACGGACTGTGCGACGGACTGGGATAGTGGAGTCATTGGGATGGCATCATAGCGGGCATGAACCTGCACCAGCTCCGATTGTCGATTTCGCGCTTCCCCTGGAAAAACACCTTCAACACCCTGCGCGCGCGCTTCTCCAACGACCACCTGGCGCTGACAGCCAGCAGCCTGACCTTCACCACCTCCATCGCCCTGGTGCCCTTCATTACGGTGGCGTTGGCAGTGTTCACGGCTTTCCCGATGTTTTCGACCGTGCAGACGGTATTGCAAAAGTGGCTGATCGAGAGCCTGGTGCCCGACAACATCGCGCGCCAGTTGATGGGTTACCTGACGCAGTTTTCCGGCCAGGCGAGCAAGCTGGGCGTGGCCGGCGTGGCGGTGTTGTTCACCACGGCGCTGGCCCTTATTTTGACCATCGACCAGACCTTGAACGGCATCTGGCGCGTGCGCAAGCGCCGTCCGCTGGGCCAGCGCGTGCTGATTTACTGGGCCGTCATCACGCTGGGGCCCCTGCTGCTGGGGGCGAGTTTGACCATGACATCATTTGCCATTTCTTCGAACAAGGGCCTGGTGGGTGCGCTGCCCGGCGGCGTGCAGTTTCTGTTTGGCGTGCTGGAATTTGCCATGCTGGCGGCGGGCGTGTCCGCGCTGTACCACTTTGTGCCCAACACCTATGTGAAGTGGGCCCACGCCTGGAGCGGCGGCATCTTTGTTGCGGCTGGCATCGAGCTGGCCAAAAAACTGCTGGTAATCTACATCGGCCTGATGCCCACCTACAGCATGGTGTACGGCGCCTTTGCCATCGTGCCGATTTTGCTGGTCTGGATTTATGTCGCCTGGGTGATCGTGCTGCTGGGCGCCGTGATTGCCGCGTATTTGCCAAGCCTGCTGGCCGGTGTGGCGCGCCAGCCCAGCCCGCATGGGTGGCAGTTTCAGCTGGCAATCGAAACATTGCAGCAGCTGTGCCAAGTGCGCGGCAGCAATGTGAAAGGCCTGACCATCAACGCGCTTGCCGAAGCCATTCGGGTGGATGCGGGGCAGCTTGAGCCCGTGCTTGAAACACTGGCGGCGCTGGACTGGGTCGGGCAGATCGACGAGCTGGAGCCCGATACGCCTTCACGCTATGTCTTGCTGGTCAACCCCGACCACGCACCCATCGCACCCCTGGTGGAGCGTTTGCTGCTGGAGCGTGTCGATTCCACCGAGGTTATCTATCAAAACGGGCTTTTGCCCTCGTCGAATATCAATAGTTTGCTACGTTTATAGAAGCATATTCGTGAAGATGCCGACGTTTATGCCGGCCGGGCGTTCAGGCCTCTGAGCGCAGGCAATTTCTGCTGTTGCAGGTGAGCGTCAACCGAACGCAAAAACCACTGATGGTTCGTCGTGAAAATCGCCTCACCGTTCCACTTTTGGTCATCCCATGCCGCCAAAGCCGGAGCCGGCTCCAGCACATCGGCGTCGTTTTGAAACTGTTCAGTAAATTCCTCAACCGAGCCCCATAGCAAGGTCGCCCGGACTTGCCGATTGGCTGAAGGCATCAAGAGCCGGGTACCGATTGGACGGGCATCGCAGCTAAATCCAAGCCCGAGTTCCAAGACCTCCATTTGAGTGTTTGCATCAACGATTTCCCATCCTGGTTCAAGGGACCACTTGGCTTGCACTTCCGTGGTTAGGGCAACGAGATTCTCCCTGACCAAAGTGGCAGACAGTCGTCTAATTCGATCCAGCAAGGTGTCTGTCATTTTCAGTTCAACCCATCGGGCAATTTGCCGCAGATCGAAGACATCATCTGATTGAATAAAGAGGCGGGGCCGCAGATTTGTCATTTGTCATTCCCAAGTGTGATTGCCGCAACAGGTGTCAATTACTCGGTCGAAGTTGGTTCGTCGGACGACTCCGTGCTCCGTGCTCCAGCGCATCGATACCAACCCCAAACCACATCTTTGTCGCGCTGAAAGGCATCGGGCGCTGCCAAATTTTGTGCTCAATTCATGGGGAATTGCGACGGTGGTAGTGGATGCCATGATGGTTCCCGTTAGCCCAACTTTGACGACCTTGAAACGTAAGTCCCTGTCCCGCTTGAACTTTTAGTTCGCAGGAGGTGCGGCTACTGGGTACAAGCCGGGTGGAGATCGAGTAGCGAGAAGGCCTTGGACTGAATCGGTGTGGGTCGTGTGGTCAGTGCGATCTTGTTGCCTGGGCTGATATGCGTGTGGGTGATGTTGTAGGCCAGCGTGCCCAGATCCTTGGGCAAAGTTCTCTGCTCGTCGTCGAACAGCATGGGTTTGAGGCGCTGTTGCATGTGCCACTCCACGTAGTAGGCCAGCATGCACAGAAAGACGTGGGCGCGCACGCGAGGCTCGCTGTAGAGAAGCCGTGCGCAATTGGGCGACACATTATTGCGTCAGGGAATCGTCGGTGACCACCACATCAGGCCAAACCACCTCCACCAACGCATCTTTGGTGATCAGGCAACCAGGACGCTGCGCGAAATGCGCCAACAAAAGAAATGCTTTGGGGCGCAATGGCAGGATCCGTATGCCGACCCGCAGTTCCTCGCGGTCCAGATCGAGCACGAAGCCTGGAAAACAAAGAACTCTGGCGCTGTTTTGGAAATGTCTCGGCAAAACTTCGGCGTTCATTCGGTGATTCGTCTTGAATTGCGACGATCTTTTGCCTAAGATTGTGACCGCACCGAAATAATTTGCAACATTCAAGGAGGAAGCCATGAAACGCACGCCAACCTGTCAAGCAACCATTCTGTCCCTGTCGCTCCTGGCGGCCAGCGCGGCGTGGAGCCACGGTGATGGCAAAACACCCGAGCAACTCGGCGAGGTGTCCTTTGCGACCTCTTGCGCACCCGCCGTGCAGCAGAAGTTCACCCGCGCGGTGGCCTTGCTGCACTCGTTCTGGTTCAACGAAGGCGAAAAAGCCTTCCGCGAGGTGGTCGCCCTGGATCCCTCCTGCGCCATTGCCAACTGGGGCATCGCAGCCATCCTGATCAATAACACATTTGTCGGCGGTGCGTCGTCCGAGACAGCCGCAAAAGCCCAGGCAGCGATTGAGCAAGGCCGCGCCGCCGGCGCCAAGACCGAACGCGAGCGCATGTACATCGAGGCCGTCGCCCAGTATTGGCAGGACTTTGCCAGCCGTCCCCATGGCGCACGCATGAAAACCCTGTCCAACGCCTTCGAACAGCTGGCAGCGCGTTTTCCCGACGATGACGAGGCGCAGATTTTTTCGGCCATCTACCTGACGGCGACCCAGGCGCCCAACGACGCGACTTATGCGGCTGCGTTGAAGGCCGCCGCCCTGCTTGAATTGCAAATGAAAAAACACCCCGAACACCCGGGCGTGGCGCATTACCTGATCCACAGTTACGACTACCCGCCCATCGCCGCCAAGGGAATCACGGCGGCGCGCCGATATTCCGAAATCGCCGCGTCCGCGCCTCATGCCTTGCACATGCCGTCCCACATCTTCACGCGGGTGGGGGCCTGGCAGGATTCGGTGGTGTCCAACCGCCGCTCCGCCGATGTCGCCAAAGAAGACAAATCGCCAAGCGACTGGTTGCACGCGCTGGATTACATGGTTTATGCCAATTTACAGCTGGCGCGGGACGCGGACGTGGTCGCCAATATCGCCGAAGCCAAGACCGTGCCCGACCTCAATCCCGCCGCCATGCCCATCGGTTATGCCCTGGCCGCGATGCCCGCCCGCTACAGCGTCGAGCGCGGCATGTGGCAGGAGGCCGCTGCACTGGAGCCGCGCAGCAGCCGGTTCGCCTTCGCTGATGCCATGGTCTGGTACGCCAAGTCCCTGGGCGCCGCGCGCAGCGGCAATTTTGAGATGGCCGAACAAAGTGCCAAGGTGCTGGGCGACACTGTTGAGGCACTCAAGGCCGCCAAAGACAATTACTGGGCGACCGAAGTCGGTGTGCAGCACCAGGCGGCGCTGGCCTGGATCGCCTTTGGCCGGGGCAACAAGGAGGCCGCGCTGGCACAGATGCGCATCGCGGCGGACATGGAGGACGCCAGCGGAAAACACCCGGTTTCGCCCGGGCGCTTGATTCCAGCGCGTGAGTTGTTGGCCGACATGTTGATGCAAAACGGCAGCCCGGTCGAGGCGCTGGCGCAATACGAGCGATCGCAGATCAATGACCCGAACCGGCTGCGCGGCCTGTACGGCGCCGGGCTTGCCGCTGCGCAGTCCAACAACCGCGAACGGGCGAAGTATTTCTACGCCCGGGTCGCGCAACTGGTGGGCCCCTCTGCGGCCCGGCCCGAGTTCAAGCAAGTGCGGGATTATCTGGCCAGCAACTGAGCGCAAACGGGGGCCTGCGTCCTAGCGCTCGAGTTTGCGCTGCATGCGGTGGGGCACCTGTTCGAACTGGTGACGCCGATGCCGTTCGTTTCGCGGCGCGCGCGCTGCGCCATTTTCCCGTCCTGATTTCGTTGGTGTGCCATCGAACAGACCTGCGCGCTTGAGGAGCGCATTGTGGGTGCATCTTGCAAGTATGGGAGCAGCATACGGATTGCAAGCCGCAACCGGCCTGTCTTTACCGGGCATTTCAAGGAATCAATATGAAAATCCGTCAAACCCTGATCATGGCGCTGTGTGTGGCCTCATTGGGGGCCATCACCGTGCCCCTGGCCGCCAGCGCCGCAACCGGTGTTTACCTCAACATCGGGCCGCCGCCGAACCGGGAGGAGGCGGTTCCCGAGCCGCGCCGCGGTTATGTCTGGGCGCCGGGTTACTGGAACGCCCGCGGCAACCGCCATGCCTGGCAACGCGGTCATTGGGAGCGTGAGCGCCGTGGCTACTACTATGCCCAGCCGGTCTGGACCCAGCGCGACAACCGCTGGCAGCTTGAGCGCGGGCGTTGGAACCGGGGCGACCGCGACCGCGACGGGGTTCCCAACAAGGTCGACCGCGCGCCCAACGACCCGACGCGCCATTAGGAGCCTGGAGGCAGCACGACAGGGCTGGCCGCCTTGCGTGTCGGGACGGCGCGCCGCGCGGCCTAAAATCAGGGTTTTGACCGATTCGAGCCATGCCCAAGGCAATCACCACCATCGCTGCGTCCAAAACCCCCGCCAATTACGAAGCCGCCCTGCGCGAGCTCGAAGCCCTGGTCGCCCAACTTGAATCCGGCGACATGCCGCTGGAGCAATTGCTCAGCGGCTACCAGCGCGGCGCCGTGTTGCTCAAGTTTTGCCGCGACGGGTTGGAAGCGGTTGAAGAACAAATCAAGGTGCTCGACGCCACTGGACTGAAAACGTGGACGCCCGAGTGAGAACCCCCAACACCGACGTAATCGGCGCAAGCGGTTTCCACAGGTGGAGCGCGGCCCAACTTGCCGCTGTTGAGGTGGCGCTGGATCGCTGGGTCACAGCCGACGCGCCCGTCGGCCTGGATCACGGCGCGCCCGCCGCCCTGGTCGATGCCATGCGATACGCCGTGCTCGACGGCGGCAAGCGCCTGCGCCCCCTCTTGGTGCTGGCCGCCTGCGAGGCCCTTGACGGCAACCTGGCCGGCGCTTTGCGCGCAGCCTGCGCCACCGAACTCATCCACGCGTATTCCCTGGTGCATGACGATTTACCGTGCATGGACAACGATGTGTTGCGCCGCGGCAAACCCACCGTGCACGTGAAGTTTGGCGAGGCCCAGGCCCTGCTGGCGGGCGACGCCTTGCAGGCGCTCGCGTTTGAACTGTTGACGCCGGATGAATTGACGCCGGAAGCTGCCGCCATTCCTGCGGAGCTGCAGGCCAAGCTGTGCCGCTTGCTGGCCCAGGCGGCGGGCAGTGCGGGCATGGCGGGGGGGCAGGCGATCGACCTGGCCAGCGTCGGCCAACAATTGAGCGAGCGCCAGTTGAGCGAGATGCACCGGCTCAAAACCGGCGCCCTGTTGCAAGGCAGCGTGATGATGGGGGCCGCCTGTGGCGCGCCGACGCCAGTTCAGGTGCGCGCGCTGGAAGCTTATGGCGCGGCGATTGGCCTGGCGTTTCAGGTAGTGGACGACATTTTGGATGTGACGGCGGACTCGGCCACCTTGGGCAAAACGGCCGGCAAAGATGCCTTTTCCAACAAGCCGACTTACGTGTCCCTGCTCGGGCTGGCGCGTTCGCAGGCGTTTGCGCAGGAGTTGCTGGCGGCGGCGCTGGCGGCTTTGGACGACACCGGTTTGCCCTCCGGCCAAACTGCGGGATTGCGCGCGCTGGCCCATATGGTGGTGAACCGCGGCGCCTGAGGCCAAAATGGCGCAAAATGGCGCAAAATGCGATTTTGGAAGAAAAAAGAGCAATTTCCCTCGTGGAATATACGTAGTTAGCTATTAATAATAGAGCATATGTCAACCCATCATCACCCGTTATTGCAGACCATCAATGACCCGGCCGACCTGCGCACGCTGCCGCGCGCGCAGTTGCCGCAGTTGGCCACCGAGCTGCGCGACTACCTGCTCGACACCGTGTCCAAAACCGGCGGGCATTTGAGTTCGAACCTCGGCACGGTGGAGTTGACTGTGGCGCTGCATTACGTCTTCAACACCCCGCACGACCGCTTGGTGTGGGATGTGGGCCACCAGACCTACCCGCACAAAATTTTAACCGGCCGGCGCGAGCGCATGGGCTCGCTGCGCCAGTTAGGGGGCTTGAGCGGCTTCCCGCAACGCGCCGAGAGCGAATTCGATGCCTTCGGCACCGCACATTCCAGCACCTCGATTTCAGCCGCACTGGGCATGGCCATGGCCGCCAAGATCAAAGGCGAGGACCGCCGCGCCGTGGCCATCATTGGCGATGGGGCGATGACGGCCGGCATGGCGTTTGAGGCGCTCAACAACGGCGGCGTGGCCGACTGCAATTTGCTGGTCATCCTGAACGACAACGACATGAGCATCAGCCCGCCCGTGGGTGCGCTGAACCGCTACCTGGCGCAACTGATGAGCGGGCAGTTTTATGCCGCCGCCAAAAACGTTGGCAAAAACGTGCTCAAGGGTGCACCGCCCCTGTTTGAACTGGCCAAGCGCCTGGAGGAACACGCCAAAGGCATGGTGGTGCCAGCCACCCTGTTCGAAAAATTCGGCTTCAACTACATCGGCCCGATTGACGGGCATGACCTGGATTCACTGATCCCCACGCTGGAAAACATCAAGCAGCTTGAAGGGCGCCAGTTCCTGCATGTCGTCACCAAAAAAGGGCAGGGCTACAAACGTGCCGAAGCTGATCCTGTTGCCTACCATGGCCCCGGCAAATTTGACTTGGGCGTAGGCCTCTTGAAGCCCGTGGTGCCGCCCAAAGCCACCTTTACCCAGGTGTTTGGCCAATGGTTGTGCGACATGGCGGCGGCTGATCCCCGTTTGGTTGGCATCACTCCCGCCATGCGTGAGGGCAGCGGCATGGTTGAGTTTGAGCAACGGTTTCCAGATCGGTACTTTGACGTCGGCATTGCCGAGCAACACGCCGTCACCTTCGCAGCCGGCCTGGCCTGCGAGGGCCTGAAACCCGTGGTGGCGATTTACTCGACCTTTTTGCAGCGCGCCTATGACCAGTTGATCCATGACGTGGCGATTCAAAACCTGCCCGTGGTGTTTGCGCTGGATCGCGCCGGCCTGGTCGGTGCCGATGGCGCCACCCACGCGGGCGCCTACGACATTGCCTACCTGCGCTGCATCCCGAATATGAGCATCGCCTGCCCGGCCGATGAAAACGAATGCCGTGGCCTGCTCTCCAGCGCGTTTGAGCAAAACCATCCTGTCGCCGTGCGTTACCCGCGCGGCGCGGGCGTGGGCGCGGCCATGCAAGCGGGGCTGGAGGCGCTGCCATTTGGCAAGGGCGAGATCCGCCGCACCGGAAAACGCATTGCGATTCTGGCTTTTGGCACGCTGCTGAACCCGGCGCTGCAAGCCGCTGAAAAACTCAACGCCACCGTGGTCAACATGCGCTGGGCCAAGCCGCTGGACGTGGAATTGCTGCTCAAAGTGGCGGCCGAGCATGAATCTCTGGTGACTGTCGAGGATGCGGCCGTGATGGGCGGCGCGGGTAGCGCGGTGATGGAAGCCCTGCACGCGGCAGGCGTCTTGAAGCCGGTGCTGCAACTGGGTTTGCCAGATGTTTTCATCGAACACGGCGACCCCGTCAAACTCATGGCCTTGCAGGGGCTGGATGCGGCCGGAATCCTCGCCTCAGTGGAAAAACGCTTTCCAGCCCTCGTGGATCAAGCACGGCCAGCTCTTAAAGTTGTAGCGTAGCGTTTCGACCAGTGGGGCCGCGCGCCGCTGCTGGCAATGCCTTTGCGGGCGCAACCTAGGTAATCCCCGTAGTCGCGTGAGGGCAAAATGCGGTTAGGCTCGGGGCATTCACCGGGAGACCTTTATGAATGTTCTACTGTCCCTATCCAGGGGCATCGACAAGCTCAACGACAAATTTGCGGTGGTCGCGATTTGGGCGGTGCTGCTGTCGTGCATCATCAGCGCACTCAATGCGATCGTGCGTTACGCCTTCAATTACAGCTCCAACGGCTTCACTGAAATCCAGTGGTATCTGTTCGCTGGCGTGGTCATGCTGGGTGCCAGCCAGGTGCTGCGGGTGAACGAGCATGTGCGGGTGGACGTGCTGTATGGCCTGTATGGGGGGCGCGGGCAGGCCATCGTCGATTTGCTCGGCCTCTTCTTCTTCCTGATGCTGTCGATGTCGGTCATGCTGTATTACTCATTTCCGCTGTTTGTCAAGATGTTCCAGAGCGGTGAAATGTCCAGCAACGCCGGCGGGCTGATCCGCTGGCCAGTGATGTTGCTGTTGCCGCTCGGGTTCGCGCTGATGCTGCTGCAAGGGCTGTCTGAAATCATCAAACGCGTCGGCTGGCTGACACACACCTACCAAGGCGACTTCCACTACGAAAGGCCCCTGCAATGACGATGCAAGAATTCGCCCCGATGATGTTCGCGGGGCTCATCATCATCATGCTGATCGGCTTCCCGGTCGCGTTTTCATTGGCGGCGCTGGGGTTGGGCAGCGGTTATTTCGCCGTTTACATGGGCTGGTTCCCGCAGAGCTTCATGTCGGCGCTGCCCTTGAATGTGTTTGGCATCCTGTCCAATGACCTGCTGCTGGCCATTCCGTTCTTCACTTTGATGGGGACCATCCTGGAGCGCTGCGGCCTGGCCGAGGACATGCTCGATTCCATGGGCCAGATGTTTGGCACGGTGAAGGGCGGGCTGGGGTATTCGGTCATCATCGTCGGCTTCATCCTGGGCGCGATCACCGGCACGGTGGCCGGTCAGGTGATCGCCATGGCCATGATTTCCCTGCCAGTCATGATGCGCTGGAACTACAACATACGTTACGCTACCGGGGTGCTGGCCGCCTCTGGCACCATCACCCAGTTGGTGCCACCGTCGCTGGTGCTGATCGTGCTGGCTGACCAGTTGGGCAAGTCGGTGGGCGACATGTACAAGGGGGCTTGGGGCCCGTCAATCCTGCAGGTGCTGCTGTTCGCAGCCTACACCTATGGACTCACCCGCTTCCGACCAGACGCGTTGCCTGGCGTGCCCAAGGAATCGCGCGAACTCAATGGCTGGCCGCTGTACCGCAAGTGCCTCAAGGGCATCGTGCCGTCAGCGATTTTGATCTTCACGGTGTTGGGCAGCATGGGCGGACTGCCTGGGCTGGACGTTGCCGTGGCAACGCCGACCGAGGCCGGCGCCATGGGCGCCATGGGTGCCTTTTTGCTGGCTTGGATGAGCAAACGCCTGACCTGGAATTTGACGCGCCAGGCCATGGTGGGCACCATGCGGCTGACCGCCATGGTGGTCTATATCCTGATTGGCTCGCGCGTGTTTTCGCTGGTGTTCCAGGGTGTGGACGGCGGCATCTGGATCGAGCACATGCTGACCGGCCTGCCGGGCGGGCAGATTGGCTTTTTGATCGCTGTCAACATCTTCATCTTCTTCCTGGCGTTCTTCCTCGACTTCTTCGAGATCGCCTTCATCATCATCCCCTTCCTTGCGCCGGTCGCGGCCAAGCTGGGCATTGACCTGATCTGGTTTGGCGTGATGATCTGCGTGAACATGCAAACCAGCTTTATGCACCCGCCATTTGGCTTTGCCCTGTTCTACCTGCGCGGCATCGCCGACACCTTGCACAAAAACGGCTCGCTACCCAGAAAGGTGGAGTCGAAGGACATTTACCTGGGTTCGATTCCCTTCATCTTGCTGCAACTGATACTGGTGGCCGTCGTGATCTTCATTCCACAGTCGGTGACTATTTTCCTGGACAAGGAGAAGGTGCTGGATATCAAGAAGGCAGGAGACGACATCCAGAACATGGGTGGCGGACGGGGCTATGGCAAGGAGGCGGCGGCGCAGGACGCGCTCAAAGCGGGCGGCGCCGCCAAGCCTGGCCCAGCGGCAGACCTCAAGGCCGACCCCAATGCGGGCAGCAAGGACGAAGACCCGATGGAGGCTGTCAAGCGCGCGCTTGAGGCGGACAAGAAAAAGTGATCCAGGCGCGCCGGGCCGCCTCGGGTTCATAGCAGCCTGCTGGCCAGGTCCAAAAAAAGCCCCGCAATTGCGGGGCTTTTTCACGCGGGGGGCGGGCTTTACAGCTTGGCAGCCTGCATGTAGTCGTCGAACGCGGCCTCGGTGAAGCGGAACCACAGATTGGCGTCGCGGCGGAAAACGGCGTAGTCTTCATACACCTTTTTCCAGGCTGGGTTTTTGGCCGACAGCTCGGAATAGGTGTCCATGGAGGCTTTGAAAGCGCTGTCCATCAGGTCTTTAGGGAAGCGGAACAGTTTGGTGCCACCGGCCACCAGTTGCTTGAGCGCTATGGAGTTGCGGGCGTCGTATTTGGCCTGCATGTCGACGTGGGCGTAGGCCGAAGCGGCTTCGACAATCGCCTTGTATTCGGGCGACAAGGCGGCATAGGCCTTGGTGTTGACGTGCAGGTCCAGCTGCGGGCCGCCTTCCCAGTAGCCCGGGTAAGCGTAGTTTTGGGCGATCTTGTTGAAGCCCAGTTTCTGGTCGTCATACGGGCCGACCCACTCTGCCGCGTCAATGGTGCCTTTTTCCAGGGCCGCGTAAATTTCGCCACCGGGAATGTTGGCCGCCACACCGCCGATGCGCTCCCAGATCACGCCGCTGAAACCGCCAGTGCGGAACTTCAGCCCCTTGATGTCCGCCACGGAAGTGATGGGCTTCCTGAACCAGCCGCCCATCTGGGCGCCGGTGTTGCCCATGGGAAAGCTGATGATGTTGTAGTTGCTGTAGAACTCGCGCATCAGCTTGAGGCCGTTGCCTTCGTACATCCAGGCCGTCATCTGGCGGCTGTTCAGGCCAAAGGGGATGGCACAGCCGATGGCAAACGTTGGATCTTTGCCGAAGTAGTAGTACGGCGCCGTGTTGGCCGCCTCGACCGTGCCTTGCTGGAGCGCATCCACAGTGCCGAAGGCAGGGACGATTTCACCAGCGGCATGTGTGGAGATCTGGAACTTGCCGCCAGTCATCTCGCTGACCTTCTTCGCGAAGACATCGCAGACGCCGAACAGCGTGTCCAGCGACTTCGGAAAGCTGGAGGTGAGGCGCCAGCGCACATTGGCCTGTGCATGAACCACTGCAGGCGCGGCACCAGCGGCCAGTATCCCGGCCAGCCCGGCGTTCTTGATGACATAACGACGATCCATAAAATTCACTCCAATCAATAAAAAAAATTACGGGCTCAGATGGGTGGCAAGCTGCCACCCGATCGTGGCTGATTGTATGAACAGAACAACCCACTCTGGCAGGGGTTTCCCCTTAACAAAAAGACAGTCCGGAATCCGCTTCTGGCGACCATGGACTACCGTGATTTAATTGGCCAAAACAATCACCATGCAAGATACCCTCGTCAACCACATCGATTCCGCCAACATGCGCCAGGCCGGGGCGGATCTGCTGTCGCTGGCGCTGATGGACGCGCGCAACCACACCCTGCATTTGATTGCCCAGTTCGAGACGGCTTTGGCCGCCAGCGATTTTGCCGTGCCCATCAAGCCCGAACTCAACCCCCCGCTGTGGACGCTGGGCTACATCGGCTGGTTCCAGGAATGGTGGATCACGCGCAACCTGCAACGCCAGCTCGGCGTGGCGGCGGACCCGGCGCCGACCCGCCTGGCGTCCATCGAGCCGCGCGCAGACCAGTGGTTCAACCCGGCGTCCACGCAGCAAGAGGGGCGCTGGGCCCTTGATCTGCCTGGCCTGGGCGCTGTCAAAAGTTATTTGCTCGACACTCTGGAGACGACGCTGGAGCTGCTGGAGAAAACGCCCGACACCGACGCCGCCCTCTACTTTTACCGCCTGGCGCTGTTCCATGAAGACATGCAGAGCGAAAGCCTGCTGGCCCAGGCCCAGGCGCTTGGGTTGCCGGTCGAGCTGACCTTGCCCGGGCCGGCCGCGCCGCGCGAGCCCATCCTGATTCCGGCCGTGCGCTGGAGCCTGGGCAGCCCCGGCGGGCAGGGCTTCGCCTTCGACAACGAGCAGCCCGCGTTCGAGGTTCAGGTGCCCGAGTTCGAGATCGACGCCCAGCCCGTCACCTGGGCGCAGTTTGTCGAATTTGTCGACGACGGCGGTTACGACGAGGCCGATTTCTGGCACCCCGACGGCTGGGCCTGGCTCCAGGTCAAGGCTGCAGGCGAAGGCCGGCGCGGCCCGCGTTACGTCGATCAGATTGGCGTGGCCAGCGGCGCGGTGATGCAGACGCGGTTCGGGCGGGCCATGCGCATGCTGGGCAACCAGGCCGCCACGCATCTGACCTGGTGGGAGGCCGACGCCTGGGCGCGCTGGGCCGGGCGGCGCCTGCCCGCCGAGGTCGAGTGGGAGGTGGCGGCGCATACCGGCGCGCGGCGCGGCTGGCGCTGGGGCGATGTGTGGGAATGGACCGGCACGACGTTTCGGTCCTACCCCGGCTTTGTGGCCGGCCCCTGGGGCGAGTATTCGCAGCCGCATTTCGCCAACCACAAGGTGCTGCGCGGCGCGTCCTTCGCCACCCGCGCGCGCATGAAGAACAGCAAATTCCGCAACTTCGCCCTGCCCGGGCGCGACGACCTGTTTTGCGGGTTTCGCACCTGCGCCGTTTAGGACGCTCAGCCAAAACACCCCTGCGTGACCACTTTCACTGACAGCGCCGCGACAGCCGCGCGACTCATCCTCTCGCTCGACCCCGGCCTGTTGGCCATCGTCTCGCGCTCCCTGTCGGTCAGTGCCAGTGCCTGCCTGCTGGCCTGCCTGGTCGGCCTGGCTGCGGGCGCTTGGCTGGGGGCCGTGCGCTTCACCGGGCGCGACGTTTTGCTGGCCCTGCTCAACACCTTGCTGGCTGTGCCCTCGGTCGTCGTGGGCCTGGTGGTCTATCTGCTGCTGTCGCGCTCCGGGCCGCTGGGTTTCATGGGCTGGCTGTTCAGTTTCAAGGCCATGGTGCTGGCCCAGGCCCTGCTGGTGCTGCCGGTGGTCACGGCGCTCACCCGCCAGTGTGTGGAAGACGCGCAAAACCGCCACGGCGAGCAGATCGAGTCGCTGGGCGCCGGGCCCTTGATGCGCAGCCTGCTGATCGCCTTGGACGAGCGTTATGCCCTGCTCACGGTGCTGATCGCCTCGTTCGGCCGCGCGATTTCAGAGGTCGGCGCGGTGATGATCGTGGGTGGCAACATCGACGGTTTCACCCGCGTGATGACCACCGCCATCGCGCTGGAAACCAGCAAGGGCGACCTGCCGCTGGCGTTGGCCCTGGGGCTGGTTCTGCTGGGCGTGGTGTTGCTGCTCAACGCGCTGATCGGCCTGGTGCGGCGCTGGCGCGACCGGATGGACCGCGGCGTCGGTGCCTTGCCCGCCGGGGCCGGCGCATGAACGCGCCGGCGGCGGGCCTGTGCGTGCTGCAGGCGGTGGACGTCAACTATGGCCGGGTCAAGGCCTTGTGCGACATCAGCTTGGCGCTGCACGCGGGCGAGCGCGTCGCCCTGGTAGGCAGCAACGGCAGCGGCAAAAGCACCCTGCTGCGTCTGCTGCACGGCCTGGCGGCGCCCAGCGGCGGACGGCTCACGCGCGACGCAGCGCAACGCCAGGCCATGTTGTTCCAGCGGCCCTACATGCTGCGCACCACCAGCGCCAACAACGTGGCGCTGGGCCTATGGCTGCGCGGCATGCGCTGGCGCGAGGCACAGGGCAGGGCGCTGGCCGCCTTGCAACGCGTGGGCTTGGGCGCTCTGGCCCTGCGCAACGCCAAAACCCTTTCCGGCGGGCAACAGCAGCGCCTGGCCCTGGCACGCGCCTGGGTGTTGCAGCCCGATGTGCTGCTGCTGGACGAGCCCACGGCCAGCCTGGATCCGCACGCCAAACGCGAGGTGGAGGCCCTGCTGGCCGAACTCTCGCAAACCGGCCCGGCCATGCCTGGCGGCGCGCCCATGACCTTGGTGTTCGCCAGCCACAACCTGGGCCAGGTCAAACGCCTGGCCACCCGCGTGATCTACCTGGAGCACGGCCGCGTGATGGCGGACTTGCCGGTCGCCGATTTTTTTGGCGGGGACTTGCTGAAAGACCAGTACCCCGCCGCCCATTTGTTTGTCAAAGGAGAGTTTTGATGAAAATTTGCAAGATAAATTGGCCACTGGCCCTTGTCAAATATATGTTTCCAGCTATTTTTATAGTAGCGTCATCAGGCTGGATGGCAGAGCTGCATGCGCAGACCATTGTGATGGCATCCACCACCTCGACCGAACAGTCGGGGCTGTTTTCGCACCTGCTGCCCGAGTTCAAAAAAGCCAGCGGCATAGATATCAAGGTCGTGGCTTTGGGCACCGGCCAGGCGCTGGACATGGGTCGGCGGGGCGACGCTGATGTGCTGTTTGTGCACGACCAGGCGGCCGAAGAAAAACTGGTGGCCGATGGATTCGCCTTGAAGCGTTTCCCCGTGATGTACAACGACTTCGTGCTGGTTGGCCCGGCCAGCGACCCGGCAAAAACCCGAGGCAAAGACATCACTGAAGCGCTTAAAAAACTGGCAGCCGCCAACGCCATCTTCATCTCGCGCGGCGACAAAAGCGGCACCCACGCGGCCGAGCTGCGTTACTGGGCGCTGGCCGGCGTGCCCGCCAGCAAGGGCGCAGGCTACAGGGAATGCGGCTGCGGCATGGGCCCGGCGCTGAACATTGCGTCCAGCAGCAATGCCTATGTCCTGACCGACCGTGGCACCTGGCTCAGCTTCAAGAACCGTGGCGATTTGACGGTGCTGGTCGAGGGCGACGTCAAACTCTTCAACCAGTACGGCGTGATGCTGGTCAACCCGGCCAGACACCCGCACGTCAAGGTGGCCGAGGCGCAGAAGTTTGTCGATTGGGTGGTGTCGGCGCCGGGCCAGGCGGTGATCGCCAGCTACAGGATTGGCGGTGAACAGCTGTTTTTTCCAAATGCAAAACCATGAGCTGACGCATTGGCCAATGCGCCCGTGAAGTTTGTGGAGGCTTTGCAAAGCAGAGGTAAAGAATGGGAAAAAGGCGGGTTGGACTGAATCAATGCACAAGCCTCCCCCACAATGGCGGCATCTCAAACTTCAAGGTCCCTGCCATGCCGTGCCAGCAAATCATTCGTCATGCATGGTGGGCCACCCTGGGCATCGCGCTGGTTTTGACAGCCTGTGGCGGCGGTGGCTCCAGCACTCCCGCAGTCAGCACTCCCACCGCCGTGGCCAATGCGCTCAACCTCGACTTTGCCAATCTGGCCAATTACGCCGCACCGGCCCTGCCTGCCTACTACGACGCGACCGTGGCCGCCATCGACAACACGCCGCCGGGCGACCCGGTCACCGACAAAATCGCCACCCTGGGGCGCGTGCTGTTTTACGACAAAAACCTGAGCATCAACAATGTGGTGTCGTGCGCGTCCTGCCATCAGCAGGCACGTGGGTTTGACGACGCCACCCGCTTCAGCACCGGGTTTTCAGGCGCTGCATTCACCACGGCCCACGCCATGCGCCTGGGCAACATCCGTTACTTCCGTCCCGGCACCGCGTTCTGGGACAGACGCGCCGCCAATGTGGAAGCGCAGGCCAGCCAGCCGATCCAGAATCCGGTTGAAATGGGTTTCGACGCAGCGCATGACGGCCTTGCGGCCCTGGTGGCAAAGCTGCAGGCGCTGGCCTATTACCCCGACCTGTTCACGCTGGCCTTTGGCGACAGCAGCATTTCCGAGACGCGAATCCAGCGCGCCCTGGCGCAGTTTGAGCGCGGCATGGTGTCCACCAGCAGCCGGTGGGACAGCGGCTACCTGGCCAACTTCAACCCGGCTTTGCCAGACCGGGGCTTGGGCCTGCCCATCGCCGCCTTCGCCGCCGACGAAAACCGCGGCCGCGCCCTGTTCATGAACGCGCCGGGGGCGGGCGGCCTGGGCTGTGTCGCCTGCCATGCGCCGCCCACCTTCGCCCTGACCGCCAATTCGCGCTCGAACGGCCTTGATGCCGGCGAGACCACGGTCTTCAAGGCACCGTCGCTCAAAAACGTGGCCTCAAGCTCCACCTTCATGCACGATGGCCGTTTTGCAACACTGGCCCAGGTGGTAGAACACTACAACACCGGTGTGCAGGCCGGCCCGGCGCTGGACAACCGCCTGATCGGGCCCGGCGGCATACCGCGCCAGCTGAATTTGTCGGCGCCGGACAAGGCCGCGCTGGTGGCATTTCTGGCCACGCTCAACGACCCGGCACTGGTGGCGGATGGCAAGTTCGCGAATCCGTTCAAGCCTTGAAGCGGGTTTGGGCGCGCTCAAGCCTGGGCAATCAAGCGATTCAGCACCCCGCGTCGAGCAAAGCCTTGTCCAGCCTGCGCCGCTGCACCTGGTAGGCCTCCATGGCGCCGGCCGAACCGCCTGCGCGCACCCTTGATTTGAGCGATTCGTCCTGGCTTTTCAGGCCGGGGCAGGCGGTTTTGGGATCGGCGGCGGCAGACATTTCGCCCGCCGCTTGGGGCTTCACGCTGGCGTCCGCTGTTGCGGCTCCGGTAGCACTTGGGGCGGCTGGCGCAGTGGGCGTGGCGGCTGCGGCCGAGGGGCTGTTGCCGGCTTGTTCGTTCAAGGTGCGCAACATGGCGGCGGCATCGGCCTGGCGCTGTTTTTCAACCAGGTATTCGGCTTCGATGGCGCTGCGGATCTCGGGCGCGCTGCCCCGGCGGTTGTAGACCGATTCAATGACTTTGACCATGTCGCCGCGCGGGCCCAGGCCTGCCAGAGCGGAAATCTGGCTCTCTTGGGTCGCGCCGCCCTCACGGTTCCAGACCACGCGTTGCGCATCCACCCCCATTTGCGCGCAGACGGCGGCGAAGGACAATCCAGCCGCGCGCGCTGGGGCCGCCCCGGCGCCTGGGGCCGTGCCTGGCGCCGCCGTGGCCGCAGCTTGCGACTTGGCCAATCGCAAGGCCGGATTGACCGGCGTTTCTGTGACGCCAGCGACGCAGGGCTTGTCCTGGAACGTATTGCCGCAGCGGTAAAGGGCGTGGGCTGGTGCCGCCAGGCTCAGCGCCAGCAGGCCTGCGGCCATGGCTGTCAAGCCTGTCAAGGCATTGGATCGTGAATTCATTTTGGTTCCCGTGATGGCGCGAGGGGTTGATTTGCTTCTATTATCATAGCGCATAGGTTGCTACAAAATAAGAAGCATACTATCCATATTCCACGAAGGCAATCTGCCGATTTTGTTCCCTTTTGTTCCAATAGGGCGGATTCCGCAAAAACCTCAACCCAAAATCGCCACGCCCTTGACTTGGGCGAACAGGTGCTGGCCGACTTCAAGCTTCAGGGCATGCGCCGACTTGGCCGTGACGCGCGCGAGCAGGGCGCTGCCCCCGGCGTCCAGCCGCACCATCACCTGGCCTGGGCTGTCGGGGGACAAAGCGGTGATGGCGACTGGCAGAATGTT
This sequence comes from Rhodoferax sp., assembly GCA_031392945.1. Taxonomy (GTDB): domain Bacteria; phylum Pseudomonadota; class Gammaproteobacteria; order Burkholderiales; family Burkholderiaceae_C; genus JANYCG01. The sequence continues at coordinate 32,662 of JANMVT010000039.1, forward strand.
CTGGATGCTGGTGCCGCTTTGCCGCGCCAGCGTCAGGCTCACGTCGCGCGCCTGCACGCGGATGCGCACGGGCTGGCCTACGGCGGCCGCTTGCAGGGGAATATTGAAATCGCCACCGGCAAAACGTGCCTGTGTCAGGTGGTAGGCCGGGTCATGGCTGGCCACGGTGGCGGTGATCACGGCCCCGGCCGCATCACCATGCGCCAGCGACAGGTCCAGTCGCGTCATCAAATCGGCGGCCGGGCCGCTCGCAACAGCCCGGCCAGCTTCGAGCAGCACCAGATGGTCGGCCAGGCGCGCGACTTCGTCGAGGGCATGGCTGACGTAGATGACGGGGATGTCCAGTTCGTCACGCAACTTTTCCAGCCACGGCAGGATGTCCTGCTTGCGGGCTGCATCCAGCGCGGCCAGGGGCTCGTCCAGCAGCAGCAGGCGCGGGCTGGTGGCCAGTGCGCGGGCAATGGCCACGCGCTGGCGCTCGCCGCCAGACAGGGTGGCGGGGCTGCGGTCCATCAGGGAACCAATGCCCAGCAGGTCCACCGCCTGGTCCAGTGCAAAGCGCCGCTGTGCCGGGGGCACACGTTTGAGACCATAAACCACGTTGTCGCGCACGCTCAGGTACGCAAACAGGCTGGCCTCCTGAAACACATAACCCAGCGCACGGCGGTGCGGTGGCACCCAGATGCGGGCGTCGTCGTCCTGCCAGACTTCACCCAGCACGCGCACCTGGCCAGCCGTAGCGCGCTCCAGGCCCGCCATGGCACGCAGGCAACTGGTCTTGCCCGAGCCCGAGGGGCCAAACAGGGCGGTGATGCTGCGGCCCGGCAGCTCCAGCGCCACGTCCAGCACAAAGTCAGGACGGGCCAGGCGAAGCCGCAGGGCGATGTTGGCGGTGGTCGTCATGGCAACTGGGGCGCTGCGCTACGGCGCCAGCGCTGCTGCACCCATTGCAGGGCCAGCAGCACGGCAAACGCAAATACCAGCATCACCAGCGCAAGGCGGTGCGCCTGCGCGTATTCCAGCGCTTCCACATGGTCGTAAATCTGCACCGACACCACGCGCGTCTGGCCCGGGATGTTGCCCCCCACCATCAGCACCACGCCGAACTCGCCCACGGTGTGCGCAAACGTCATCACCATGCCGGTCAGAAAACCCGGCCAGGCCAGCGGCACTACGACGCTGAAGAAACGGTCCCACGGGCCGGCACGCAGGGTGGCGGCAGCTTCGAGCGGGCGTGTGCCCATGGCCTCGATCGCGTTGTGGATGGGCTGCACCATGAAGGGCAGCGAATAGAACATCGACGCCACGATCAGCCCCTGGAAGGTGAAGGGCAGCACACCCAGGCCCAACGCCTGCGTGATGCTGCCGACCGGCCCTTGCGGACCCATCATTACCAGCAGATAAAAGCCGATCACGGTGGGCGGCAGCACGATGGGCATGGCCACCATGGCCATGACAGGGGCCTTCCACGCCGAGCGGGTGCGCGCCAGCCACCAGGCCAGCGGCGTCCCCAACAGCAGGAGCAGCAGTGTGGTCAGGGTGGCCACCTGCAGGGTCAGGCCCAAGGCCTGCCAATCTTGCGACGTCAATTCAAAAGTCACACTGACCCCTACGTTTGCCCACTGCGCGTGGCGCTCTGCCCCCCGAGGGGGCCTTCGCTGGCTTGGGGCGGCCCGGCGCTCAGCTCATAACCGTAGGAGCGCACCAAGTCCTTGATGCTCGGCGAGCGCAGCAGGGCCAGCAGTTGGCGCGCAGCCGGGTTGTCCTGGCCCGTGCGCAGCAGCAGCGCGTCTTGCAGGATGGGCCGGTAGAGTTTTGCCGGCACCAGCCACATCGAGCCGCTCTTCAGCCGCCCGCCTTCCAGCACCTGCGACAACGCCACAAAGCCCAGTTCGGCATTGCCCGTGGCAATGAAGGCATGGGCTTGACCGATGCTCTCGCCTTGCACCAGGCGTGGCTCCAGCCGGGCCGACAAGCCCAGGGCGGCCATGGCCTCCACGGCGGCAGCGCCATAGGGGGCGGCCTTGGGCGAGGCGATGGCCAGCTTGCGGAAGCTGCCGTGTGCCAGTACCTTGCCCTGTGCGTCCACCAGCGCCGGGTCGGCCGACCACAGTGCCAGCTTGCCCTGCGCGTAAGTGAAGCGCGAACCCTTCACGCCCAGGCCTGCGGCTTCCAGTTCGGCAGGGGATTCCTGGTTGGCCGCCAGAAACACGTCAAAGGGTGCGCCGTTGAGAATCTGTGCATGGAACTTGCCCGTGGCGCCGGTGGTGAGCAGGGCCTTGTGCCCGGTCGTCTGTTCAAACACCGCAGCGATGGCCTTCATCGGCTCGGTGAAATTGGCGGCTACCGCCACCTGCACTTCGGCTGCCTTTGATGTGGCCGTCAGGGCACAGAGGGCGAACAGGCCCAGGGCGAACAGGGTGTTGATGCGGGGAAGAACGCGGGAGGTCATGGTGCTTGGATTTTCCTGAAGTGCTTGCCGGTTGCGCTATTCTAAAAATGAATAGCGAAAGTTTAGCACCCAATCTGCTTCGTGACACTGGCCTGGATTTATGATGGGCGCATGAAAAAAGCGGCCGTCAAAACGGTTTCGTATGCGGGAGCGCTGGGCCAGTCGTCTGCCGACAAGCGCATCGACATCCTGCGCCTGATTGGGCAGAGCGGCTCCATCTCGCAGGCGGCACGCGAGGCAGGTGTGAGCTACAAGGGAGCCTGGCAGGCAATTGACACCTTGACCAACCTGGCCGGTGTGGCCTTGGTGGCGCGTGCCGTGGGCGGGGCGGGGGGTGGGGGCGCCAGTCTGAGTGAAGCCGGGGTGCAACTGCTGGCCGCAGCCGGGCAACTGGAGCAAGCGCGCAATCAGGTGCTGGCGCGCTTGCAGCAGGGCGCGGGGGCCGGGGCCGGGCCCGGGGCGCTGCCTGCGCTGCACCAGTTGTCGGTGCGGACCAGCATGCGCAATCTGTTGCCCTGCCAGGTGCAGTCACTACAGCTCACGGGGCAAATTGTGCAGGTGACGCTGGTTTTTTCCCAAAGCGCCTCGGCGGGCGCGCCGTCCACCGCCGCGCCAGGAATCTTGCTGGTCTCACGCATCACGCTGGAGAGCGCCGAACTGCTGGCGCTTCAACCGGGGCTGGCGGTATTGGCCCTGTGCAAGGCTACGGCGGTCACGGTCAGCCGGGCCGGGCCCAAGCTGGCAACGGCGCCCGGCAAGCGGGCCGCCGTCAATCTGCTGCCGGGCCGTGCCACACGGGTGTCGCGGGGTGAAACCGGCGATGAGGTGTCATTGTCCCTGGACGGAGGCCTGCAGCTTGTCGGTTTTGCGCTGGCGGCCAGTGGCATTCGCGTGGGGACCCGGGTCCAGGCCAGCGTGGACGAGGCTGCCGTGGTGGTGGCACTGGCGGGTTGACAGGATAAGGCCAATTTGAAAAACTATAGAACTAATAGCTGACTATCTATATTCCACGTGGGCTAGAGCAACTTTTTATTCCCCAACTTGCGATAAACCGTGGCCCGGCTGATGCCCAGGTCGCGCGCGGCCTGCATCACGTTGCCTCGGGCCTGGGTGACGGCTTTGCGGATCAGGGCGGTCTCGACATCGCGCAGGGAATGGTGGTCGCCGCCAATCCCGCTGCCAAAAGCCCCCCATTGCGACGCGGACACCGCATTGCCCTGGTTGCGTTGTTGGCAAACCGCCTGTAGACGCAGGCCCGACCACAGCGGCACATCGATGGACGCCGGCTGGCCGTAATTGTCGCGCCCGGCGGCGTCAAACAGCATTTCATACGGCATGGCGAACAACTCGCTACAGTGCACGGACGCCCTCGCGCCGTGGCCGGGCGCATTCAAAGCGGCGACCATCTGGCGCGCCATCTGGTTAGCCCCGGCGACCCAGCCGTCGCTGTCGAGGCAAACCAGGCCATCGGTCTCGTCGCCCAGGGCGCGGCCCGGCCAGTTCAGGCGCACCAGCAGGGCGTGGTCGCGCGCCAGCGTCAGGGCGTTTTCAATGCTGCGGGCCGATTGGGCGACCAGGTGTTTGAGCTCAGGGCGCTCGTCGGCGTCGATGCCGGTCAAGTCCAGCATGCCCATGCATTCGCCGGCCGGGCCGAACAATGGCGCGCCGGCGCAACTGTAGGCGCCGTTGCCGGCGTAAAAATGCTCGCCGCGGTGCAGCCACACCGGTTGCAACTCGGTCAGCGCGGCGCTGATGGCCGTGGTGCCCACGCTGCGCTCGGACAAATCCACGCCGACGCGGGCGATCGCCGTGGCGCGCGGGTCGTGCCGGTCGACCGGGCCATCGACATCGACCACCACACCGTCGTGGTTGGTGAGGATGGCGAAAAAACGCGTGTTGGCGATGGCGTGGCCGAGTTTTTTCAGCGCCGGCCGCGCTGCAGAGAGCAGGGTCTGGTTGGCTTCTTCGGAGCGGCGCAGGGCCTGGGACGACACCAGATCGAAACTGACCGCCTGCTCGGGCCGCTGGCCGCCGGCCAGGCAACGCTGCCAGGAGCGGGTGATCCAGGACTCGGTCAAGCCACCGGCCACAGGCTGGCCTTCCCGCAGCAGGGCACGGCGCGCGATGTCGATGTGCCCCAGGCGATTTTCGGCCAGTTGGGTCAGTGTTTGCAGCATCGGCGGGAGCTTAAGCAGGGCTTTGTGTCATTTTGAGAATTTAACAGCTTAACGCTTGCTCACCAAGGGTTTAGCCTAGGTTTTTTGACACTATCCAAATCAATAATTCTTGCGTTCAACCACCCACCCGATGGAGAGGATTCCTATGCAGGTCCAGTTCAAAGTCAACGGCAAATCCAGCAGCCTTGACCTCGCCCCCAACACCTTGCTGGTGCAAGCCTTGCGCGAAAACCTCAAACTCACCGGCACCCATGTCGGCTGCGACACCGCCCAGTGCGGCGCCTGCACCGTCATCATGAACGGGCGCGCCGTCAAGTCGTGCAACATCCTGGCCGCGCAGGCCAGCGGTGCTGACATCACCACCATCGAAGGCCTGGCCAAACCCGACGGCACCATGCACCCGATGCAGGCGGCTTTCAAGGAATGCCACGGCCTTCAGTGCGGCTTTTGCACCACCGGCATGGTCATGAGCGCGGTCGACCTGTGCACCCACCACAAGGGCGCGTCAGAAGGCGAAATCCGCGAGTTGCTGGAAGGCAACTTGTGCCGGTGCACGGGTTATCAGAACATCGTCAAAGCCGTGCAGCTTGGCATGGCAAGCGCATAAGGAGCACACACCATGGGTGCACCCGATTTTGCCAAGCTTCCCCACATTGGGGAGAGCCTTCGCCGCAAGGAAGACTACCGTTTCCTGACTGGCGCAGGCAACTACACCGACGACATCACCCAGGCCAACCAGACCTATGCCGTGTTTGTGCGCAGCCCGCACGCCCACGCCGTCATCAAAAACATTGATCTGGCCAAGGCCAAGGCGATGCCCGGCGTGGTCGAAATTTTCACCGGCAAGGACATCGACGGAAAAATGGGCGGCCTGCCTTGCGGCTGGCTGATCACCAGCACGGACGGCACGCCGATGAAGGAGCCGCCGCACCCGATACTGGCCATCGGCAAAGCCCGCTACGTGGGCGACCAGGTGGCGATGGTGATTGCCGAAACGCTTGAGCAAGCCAAAAATGCGGCCGAAGCGGTGGATGTGAGCTACGATGTATTGAGCGCAGTGACCGATGTGCGCGATGCTGCCAAAGGCGCGGCCCTGCATGAGGCCGCCAGCGACAACCATTGCTACAAATGGGCGATTGGCGACAAGGGCCAGGTCGATGCGGTCTTTGCCAAGGCGGCCCACGTCACCAAGCTTGACCTGACCAACAACCGCCTGGTGCCCAATGCCATGGAGCCGCGCTGCGCCATTGGCATGTACAGCCGCGCCACCGAGGAATACACGCTCTACGTGGCGAATCAAAACCCGCATGTCGAGCGTTTGCTGATGACGGCCTTTGTGCTGGGCCTGCCCGAGCACAAGGTGCGCGTGATCGCACCCGACGTGGGTGGCGGCTTCGGCTCCAAAATCTTTTTGTACGCCGAAGACGTGGCACTGACCTGGGCCGCCAAACAGGTCAACCGCAGCATCAAATGGACCTGTGAACGCGCAGAGTCCTTTTTGACCGACGCGCATGGCCGCGACCACGTCAGCCACGCCGAGATGGCCATGGACGCCAATGGCAAGTTCCTGGCCATGCGGGTGCACACCGACGCCAACATGGGGGCCTACCTGTCCACCTTTGCGTCCGCCGTGCCGACGATTCTTTACGCGACTTTGCTGGCCGGCCAATACACGTGTCCGCAGATTTATGTGGAAGTCGATGCCTGGTTCACCAACACCGCCCCGGTCGATGCTTACCGCGGCGCAGGCCGGCCTGAAGCCACCTATCTGCTGGAACGCCTGGTCAGCCGCTGCGGCTGGGAGCTTGGCATTGGCCAGGACGAAATCCGCAAACGCAACTTCATCAATAGCTGGCCCTACCAGACCCCGGTAGCCCTGCAATACGACGTGGGTGACTACCGCGCCGCCATGGACAAGGCCGAGAAGCTGGCCGACGTAGCAGGTCTTGCGAGCCGCAAAGCCGCCAGCGCGGCCAAAGGCCTCAAACGCGGCATTGGTTACAGCAGCTACATCGAGGCCTGCGGCATTGCGCCGAGCAACATTGCGGGTGCCCTTGGCGCACGGGCCGGCCTGTTCGAATGCGGCGAAATCCGCGTTCACCCGACCGGCAGCGTGACCGTGTTCACTGGCTCCCACAGCCATGGCCAGGGGCACGAGACGACGTTTGCCCAAGTCGTGGCAGCGCGGCTGGGCATCGCGGTGGAGGCGGTGGACGTGGTGCACGGCGACACGGGTCGCGTGCCCTTCGGCATGGGCACCTACGGTTCGCGCTCGATCAGTGTAGGCGGGGCCGCGATCATGAAGGCGCTCGACAAAATCGAAACCAAGGCCAAGAAGATCGCGGCGCATTTGATGGAGGCGTCGGACGCCGACGTCGAGTTCGCCAATGGTGAGTTCACCGTCAAAGGCACTGACAAGAAGGTCGCTTTCGGCCAGGTGGCTTTGACGGCCTATGTGCCGCACAACTACCCGCTGGACAAGCTGGAGCCGGGGCTGAACGAAACCGCTTTCTACGACCCGACCAACTTCACCTTTCCCGCAGGCACCTACATCTGCGAGGTCGAGGTGGACCCGGCGACCGGCAAGACGCGAGTTGACCGCTTCACCGCCGTGGATGACTTTGGCACCATCATCAACCCGATGATTGTCGAAGGCCAGGTGCATGGCGGCATCGTCCAGGGCATTGGCCAGGCGCTGCTGGAAAACTGCGTCTATGACCGCGAAACCGGCCAGTTGCTGACCGGCAGTTTCATGGACTACGCCATGCCGCGCGCCGACGACTTCCCCGAGTTCAAAATCGACACCATTTGCACACCGTGCAGCCACAATCCGCTGGGCACCAAGGGCTGCGGCGAAGCGGGCGCCATTGGTTCGCCGCCGGCCGTCATCAATGCCCTGCTGGACGCGTTGAGTGGCCTGGGCGTGAAAGAATTCGACATGCCCGCATCGCCCCACCGCGTGTGGGAAGCCATTCAAGCGGCGAAATGAACCGCCCCCGAAGCGCCTGCGGCGCCTCCCCCTCAAGGGGGCGCCATCAGCGGCCCGGCAAAGCCGGTTCCGCGATGGCCCGCGCACTGCACGTTTGAAAATCGTTAGGAAACAGGAGAACATCATGTATTCATTCACTCTGGAACGACCCACTTCTATCGCTGACGCGGCCAAATTGGCCGCTGGCGGCGCCAAGCTGCTGGCAGGCGGGCAGACCCTGCTGGCCTCGATGAAGCAGCGCCTGGCCGACCCTGGCCAACTGGCTGACTTGAGCGGCGTCAAGGAACTGTCAGGCATCAAGCGCGAGGGCAACAACGTCGTCATCGGCGCCATGACCAAACACATTGATGTGGCCAGCAACGCCGACGTCAAAGCCGCCATTCCCGCGCTGGCAGAGCTGGCATCGCACATTGGCGACCGCCAGGTGCGCGCCATGGGCACGCTGGGAGGCTCGGTGGCCAACAACGACCCGGCCGCCTGTTATCCCAGCGCAGTGCTGGCGCTGGGCGCCACCGTTCACACCAACACGCGCAAAATTGCGGCTGATGACTTCTTCCAGGGCATGTTTGCCACGGCGCTGAAAGACGGCGAATTGATCACCGCCATCAGTTTCCCGCCGCCGAAGAAAGCCTGCTACATGAAGTTTGTGCAACCGGCCTCGCGCTTTGCCTTGGTGGGGGTGTTTGTGGCGCAAACCGATTCTGGCGTGCGCGTGGCTGTCACCGGCGCGTCCAACGGTGTGTTCCGGCACAAAGGGCTGGAAGCGGCGCTGAACGCCAGCTTTACTGTGGCGTCGGCGGCGGGTGTGAAGATAGACGCGTCGGATCTGAACGCCGACATCCATGCCTCGGCCGCCTACCGCGCCAACCTGATCAGCGTGCAGACACAAAGGGCTGTGGCCAAGATGCTGGGCTGAGGCCGGGGCATACTTGGGCTCTCAGGGACTCTGGGCGGGTCTACGGGCCCCGCGTCAGCCGATGCGGGGCTTTTTTATTCTGTATAGTGGATGTTTTTGGTCTCTTCCCCTCGTCGGTATTGCGTAGTTAGCTATATTAAATGTAGCTAATTGGGGATGATATTTTTAGCGACACGAGATTTTCATGAGCACGTCCCTTGTTTTCCCCACGGTTGATTCCCTGATAGCAGGCTTGCTGGGGGCCGGTTATTTTGCGGACCGCAGGCTCGCCACCGCCGTCTTTCTGGCGCTGAAGCTGCAGCGACCGTTGCTGCTCGAAGGTGAACCCGGTGTGGGCAAGACCGAGCTGGCCAAGGCCCTGAGCACCGCGTTGAATCGCCAGTTGCTGCGCCTGCAATGTTATGACGGCCTGGAGCAGCGCGAAGCCCTGTATGAGTGGAATTACGCAGCGCAACTGCTGCACATGCGCGCGGCAGAATTGCAGCACCAGGGCCAGGTGGCCGACGCGGGGCGCGAGGTAGAGCGTGAGGTATATCAGGACCGTTACCTGATCCGCCGCCCCCTGCTGCAAGCCCTGCAAGCGCCCCCACCGGGGGCCGTGTTGTTGATCGACGAGGTGGACCGGGCCGATGAGCCGTTTGAGGCCTTCCTGCTGGAGTATCTGGGCGAATACCAGGTCAGCATCCCTGAGCTGGGCACCATTCGGGCCGCCGTGACGCCGGTCACCATCCTGACCAGCAACCGCACGCGCGAGCTCAACGACGCCGTCAAGCGCCGCTGTCTTTACCACTGGCTGGATTACCCGGACCGCGAGCGCGAGCTCGCCATCATCCGCGCCCAGGTGCCAGGCGCCAAAGAGGCATTGTCGGCCCAGGTGGCCGAATTCGTCGGCCGCCTGCGCAGCGCACCCTTCGCCAACGCCTTCCAGCGCGCGCCCGGCATTGCCGAGAGTGTGGAATGGGCCAAGGCCCTGGTCGCACTGGACACACTGGCGGTGGATCCGGAGGTGGTCTCGGACACAGCCGGCATTTTGTTCAAACAGCGCGAAGACGTGGCGGCCCTGACCAAGGATATGGCGGAGGCGCTACTGAAACCCGAAGTTCATGCAGCTCGGTGATTCCCGCACAGGCAAACTCGCCGACAACATCGCCGGTTTTGGCCGCACGCTGCGCCGTGCCGGGGTGCGCGTGGACAGTTCACGCATCGCGCTGGCGGTGCAGGCCGCGCAAATGGTCGGCCTGTCTGAGCGGCAGGATGTCAGCGCCGCCTTTGAAGCCGTGATGGTCAGCCGCGAACAGGACCGCATCGTTTTTCGCGAACTATTCGACGCCTACTTCCGCAACCCCGATGTCGCCAACAAATTGCTGGCCCAATTGCTGCCCAGCGCCGAGGGCAAGGCCGAGCCTAGCAAACGCCGCCCCAGGGTGAGCGAAGCCCTTGCGCCGCAAAAAGCCTATGGACAGCAGGCCAAGCCGAAGCCCGAGGACAAAGAAGTCGAGTTCGATGCGGCCATGACCGCCAGCGGCCTGCAGCGCCTCAAACATGCCGACTTCAATTCGCTTTCGGGCTCGGAATACCGCCTGGTCGAACGGCTCGCGCGCGATGTGCGCCTGCCCTTGCCGCATTTTGATTCGCGCCGCACCCGCCCGAGCAGCTCGGGCGCGCGCATCCATTGGCCAGGCGCGATGCATGAAGCTGCTCAAACCGGCGGGGAGTTGATCCGCCTGCCACGCCTGCAGCGACGCGAACAGCCCCTGCCGCTCCTGGTGCTGGTGGATGTGTCGGGTTCTATGGAGCGTTATGCCCGCCTGCTGCTGGCGTTTCTGCACGCTGCCACCCGCCGCCATCCCAGGCGCGACGTGTTCGCCTTCGGCACGCACCTCACGGACTTGACACCAGCCTTCAAACAGGCCGACACCGATGACATGCTGGCCCATGCCAGCGCCTTGATTGACGATTTCGCTGGCGGCACGCAATTGGGCGAGTCGCTGGCGACCTTGCGCCACAACCATTCGCGCCGCCTGGTCGGGCGGCGCAGCCTGATGCTCATCATCACGGATGGGCTGGACACTGGCGAGCCGGACGATTTGAGGACGGAGCTGGCCTGGCTGCGCCGCCGCAGCCGCCGCCTGTTGTGGCTCAACCCGCTGCTGCGCTTTGAGTCCTACGCGCCCATCGCGCGCGGCGCCGCCGTGTTGCACAGTCAGGTTCATGGCATGCTGGCGGTTCACAATGTGAGCAAACTTGAAGATTTGGCCAGCAGCCTGGCCGCGCTCATGAAGCGCTGATAAATTTGTTGAAAGATCGGGAAACTGAATATGGACATGCAAGGCAGCCGCCAATTGGCAATCACCCAGCAACAGGCCTGGGAGGCGCTCAACGACCCTGAAGTGCTCAAGGCCTGCATACCCGGCTGCGACAAGGTTGAAGCCACCGGCGAGAACCAGTACGCCATCGGCATGAGCGTCAAAGTCGGCCCGGTGGCGGCCAAGTTTGCTGGCAAGATCAGCCTGACCGACATCGTGGCGCCCACGTCCTACAGCATCAACTTTGAGGGCCAGGGCGGCGCGGCCGGTTTTGGCAAAGGCAATTCGGCCGTGAGCCTGGTGGCCAACGACGCCGGTTGCGAATTGAACTACACCGTGCACGCCTCGGTGGGCGGCAAAATCGCCCAACTTGGCCAGCGCCTGATCGACGGCGTGGCCAAGTCCATGGCGGAAGATTTCTTCAAGCGTTTTGACGAGGCCATGCAGATCAAATACCCAGCCGCTTATGCCGCAAAAGTGGAAACGGTCAGCACCGATGTGACGGCGCCCAGGGGCATGAGCAGCAGCCAGAAGACCGTGCTGGCCTGGACCATCGCCTTGACCATCCTGATTTTGGCCATCGTGCTGGTGCGGTCAATGTGACGGCTTGCCACTTGCAAACCGGCAATGCGCCCAGAATTTGATTGACGGAGGTGCCTTCATGGAAAACCTGGATGTGATGGTATTGCGCACATTGCGCAACTGGCGCGCGGCGGGCAAACGCGCCCTGCTCGCCACGGTGGTACGCACCTGGGGGTCGTCACCCCGGCCGGTCGGCTCCATCATGGCGCTGTGTGAAGACGGCTTGGTGGTGGGCTCGGTGTCGGGCGGCTGCATTGAAGACGACCTGATCTACAAACACACCCAGGCTTACGCGCAGGGCGGCGGGGCTGGCGCAGGCATGGCGGGTGACCACCAGATGCCGTCCGGCGCGCCGCGTTTCATCAAGTACGGCATCACCGCCGATGAAGCCCATCAGTTTGGCCTGCCCTGTGGCGGCACGCTGGAACTGCTGCTCGAATTCGACCCCGACGCGGCCAGCCTGGCCCAACTGGTGCAAAGCCTTGAAGGCGGCCAACTGGTGCAGCGCACAGTCCGTCTGAACGACGGCGCTGTCACGCTGAAACCCAGCGCCAGACCCGAAGACCTGAACCTGTCGCAGGCCGAACTTGTCAACACTTTCGGTCCCGAATACCGCATGCTGCTCATCGGCGCAGGCCAGCTTACCGAATACCTCGCCACCATGGCCCTGTTCAGCGGGTTCGCGGTGACGGTGTGTGATCCGCGTGAAGAATATCGCGGCGCCTGGTCGGTGCCAAATGTAGCCGTCACCAGCGACATGCCCGACGATGTGGTCACCGCCTTCAAGCCCGACCGGCGAAGCTGTGTGGTGGCCCTGACGCACGACCCGAAACTGGACGACCTGGCGCTGCTGGAAGCCCTAAAGACCGAGGCCTTCTACGTCGGCGCAATTGGTTCACGGCGCAACAATGAAGCACGCAAACAGCGCATGGTCGAACACTTCGAACAGACAACCGAGTCGCTGATGCCTTTGCGCGGCCCCATCGGCATCTACATCGGCAGCAAGACCCCGCCCGAAATCGCAGTCAGCATCATGGCCGAAATATTGGCTGTGAAAAACGGCGTTAAATTGCCGCGCGACATGGACGTGGCCTGGGCCAAGAACGACTCAGGCGTTCCCGCCAACGACCCGGGTGAGCCTGTCTGTGGGGTGCCCCGGCGGGAGACTGCCTGAGGGAGAGCAGGCGGCAATGGAGCGCCATGAAGCCGCACCGCAAGACTGGCGTTGACTTCCGGTGCATGCTGATGTATATTAGCCTTCACTCATTGGAGGTTTGACATGTCCATGGTTCTCACCCAAGTCTATCTTGACGCACCGCAAAAACAGGCCTTGACCGCCCAGGCCAAGCGCGTCGGCCGCAGTGTGTCCGATCTGATGCGTGACGCCGTCGATGCCGCCATTTTGGGGGTCACGCCTGCGGACATCAAGCTGCTCGACGAGGGCACCAAAAAAGCCCAAAGCGACATTGCCTCGATGCTGGACGATCTCAAAACCAATGCCAAAGAGCATGGCGATTTCATGAAGCAGATTGCCCGCCTGCGCAAGGCTTCCGCGAAGGCCAATGCATGAGCGCCGCGCCGGACCGCTCCAAGCAAGCTCGCACCGCAATGCGAAGCATGGAGGTTACCCAGTGAGCCTGCTGACCGACGTGATGGACCGGCTGACCGACATCTCGGCTCTGCGAACCCAGGTCAGCGAGCTGATCGTGCAGCAGCGCGAAGTGCGCGGCGTCATGCTGGAGCAGCAGCGCGAACTGGCCGAGGTGCGTGGCCAGCTCAAGGCCCTGATTCAGATTCAGGGACAAGCGGCAAGAGGCGGAAAATAGCACCAGTCCCGCTGACACACCATGGATCAAACGACCTCCGACCTTCTGACCCAAACTGGCGCCGGCACGCCCATGGGCAATTTGATGCGGCGTTACTGGGTGCCCATCCTCGCGTCGAGTGAAATATCCGAACCCGATGGCCCACAGGTGCGCGTGCAGATTCTGGGCGAGAAACTGCTGGCGTTTCGGGACACAACAGGCCAGCCCGGCCTGATTGACGAGTTTTGCTCACACCGGGGCGTGTCGCTGTTTTTTGGCCGCAACGAAGAATGCGGCATCCGCTGCGCCTACCACGGCCTCAAGTTCGACCGCACGGGCGCCTGCGTGGAGGTACCCTCGGCCCCGCAAGTGGCCGAGCGCATGCGCATCAAGGCCTACCCCTGCATCGAGCGCGGCGGCCTGGTGTGGGCCTACATGGGCCCGGCGGACAAACAGCCCGCGCCGCCAGAGCTGGAATGGTGCACCTTGCCCGCGAGCCACGTCTATGTCTCCAAACGCCTGCAGCAAAGCAATTACCTGCAGGCGATTGAAGGCGGCATTGACACCGCACATGTGTCTTACGTGCACAAGTTTTCGGTGGACAACGACCCCATGCACAAGGGCGCCAGGGCGGTGGACTACATCAAGGCCGATGGCAATGTGATTTTTGACATTGAGAAAAACCCATTTGGCCTGACGCTGTACGGGCGGCGCAATGGCGAGAAAAACAATGGCGAAGTGCATAGCTATTACTGGCGCATCACCCAGTACATCTTCCCGTGGTTCACGCTGATCCCGCCGTTTGGCGACCACTCGCTCGGCGGCCACGTCTGGGTGCCGATTGACGACGAAAACTGCTGGGCCTGGAGCATCAATTACCGCCCGGACCAACCGCTCTCAAAACAAGAGCGGGCCGACATGGACGCGGGCCACGGCATCCACGTGCTTTACGAGAACCGCAATGAACCCGGCGAACGTCCCGTCTCCTGGCGGCCGCGCGCCAACCGGGACAATGATTACCTGATGGACCGGCAGGCCCAGAAAGAAAAACGCGCCTTCAGCGGCATTCACGGCATCTCGGAACAGGATGCATCCTTGCAGGAGAGCATGGGCGCCATCCAGGACCGCACGGTGGAAAAACTGCTGCCCACCGACAAGGGCATTGTGATGGCCCGGCGCATGCTGGAAGACGCCGCGATGGGCCTGCTGAAAGGGATCGAGCCACCGGCGCTGGACGCCAGCACCCAGCAGGTGCGTGCCGCCGGCGTGTTGTTGCCCACTGCCCAGGACCCCAAACCCTGGGCCAAAGACAAGATTGAACACGTGGCGGGCAAGCCAGTGTATTCAATCTGAGGCATTTCAGTCCCCGGGAACGCGCTGCCCATGCAGTTTCACCTGCCGGGCAGACCTGCGCCGAAGCCGAATGTTGAGCATCTCGACGCCCAATGAAAAAGCCATGGCAAAGTAGACGTAGCCCTTGGGCACGTGGTGGCCAAAACCTTCTGCCAGCAGCACCACGCCCACAACCACCAGGAAGGCCAGCGCCAGCATTTTGATGGTGGGGTGGTCTGACACATACCGGCCAATTGGCCCTGCAAACAGCATCATCAGCGCAACCGATGCAATGACGGCCACAATCATGACCTTGACCTCGTCCACCATGCCAACCGCAGTGATGATGGAGTCCAGCGAAAACACCAGGTCGATGACCATGATTTGAAGAATGACTGAAGCAAACGACGCCGCCACGCCGCTTGCCGTGTGGGCTTCTTCCCCTTCCAGGGACTGGTGAATTTCAGCCGTGCTTTTCCAGATCAGGAACATGCCTCCGAGGATCAAGATCAGGTCGCGGCCTGAAATGTCCTGGTTGAACACGGTAAACAGCGGTTCGACAAAATCCACGATCCAGGCCAACACCAGCAGCAGGCCGATGCGCATGAACATGGCCATGAACAGGCCGACCCGGCGGGCAAATTCGCGCCTCTCTTTGGGCAGCTTGTCCACCAGTATCGAGATGAAGATGATGTTGTCGATGCCCAGCACAAGTTCCAGTGCTGTGAGTGTGGCAAACGCGATCCAGGTTTGCGGATCAGACAGAAGTTCGAGCATGAGGGGCCTTTGGTTGAGCGGGATGATAGCCGCCAGCCCCTTGTGCCCTCTGTCCGATTCCTAATGCGGTGTGAGGTTGATGTGATGGCAAACACCGTGGCATTGTTGAGCGTCGTATCGCTGGTCGTGTAGAGATACTGCCCGCCCGGGTGGACTGCCACTGCCCAGGT